>NZ_BAAAUS010000007.1:0-409953 GCF_039534065.1 Pseudonocardia yunnanensis
CATGATCTGAACCGCAGAGCCTCACCCGGACCGAGCTACACCACTCGACGGGACGCGACCCTTTGCGCGTGCCCGCGGGTCTCGGCTAGACGAGTGGCGCGGCGGTCCGATAGGGCTGGACCAGAGTGCCGTTCGTTCACCTGGGGGCAGGCAGGCTGCGCGGCGGCCGCTGGGGAGACCCGCGGCTCGACCGACAGGGCTCGATCCGCGGCGCGTTCGTCGCAACTCAACGCTGTCGGCGCAGGCTGTCGATCAAGCGGTCAACGCGAGCGACGGCAGAATCCAGCAGGCAACAGGCCGTGCCGTTCCGGAGCGGAAGTACGAACGGTGCCTGGCTCAGCCGAGAAAGTCGATCAGCTCCCGCACCAGTTCGTCCGGCCGTTCCTCTGCCAGGTAGTGCCCCGCACCCGGCAGTTCGACATACCGGATGTCGTCCGCACGCCCCTCCATGGCTGCTTCGAGGAAGGAGATGTAAACGCCGCCCAAGCCCAATACCGGCATCTTCAGGACCGGGTACGTCGTTGCGTCGTCGATGTCCTGCCCGAAGGTCTGGTACCAGCGGTTGGCCGCGCTGACCGCTCCCGGCTTCTCGTACGCCTCCGTGTAGATCACCCTGCTGCGCTCGTCGATGGCCTCGGGATCCCTGGCTATGTAGTCGACGGACCAGTCGAGGATCAGCCGAAAGCGCCCGGCCAGCAGCTTCTCCGGCAGGCCGGGAACCTGGTTGAACGCGAACCACCACAAGTGGCGTTGTCCGGCAACGGGCAGCACGGGGAGAGTGCGCCAGGCCTCGTGCGGATGTCCGGGCTCCCAGAGCGCAAGCCTTGTGGTGGCCTCCGGGTGATTGGCGGCGAAGCTGAAGGCCACCATCGAGCCGATGTCTTCTCCGGCAACGGCCACCTTGTCATAGCCGAGCGCGCGCACGAGCTGGTAGACGTCGGAAGCCATGGTCTTCTTGTCGTAGCCATTCGCGGGCTTGTCCGAATCGCCCATGCCGCGGATGTCGACGGCAATCACTCGATACCGCTCTGCGAGCGCGGGCATCATCTTGTGGAACTGCCACCACGTCCTGGGCCATCCGGGCAGGAGCACCAACGGGTCCCCTGTCCCGCCGCTCACGTAGTGCAACCGGATTCAGTTGACCTCGGCGTATCCGTCCGTGAACCCGTTCAGGACCGCGGCTGGAAGATAATCCTGCACAGGCACCAGGTTGACCGGTAGATCCCGAGGCATCGAGAAGAGAGTCCCGCAGGACTGGACACGAACCTGGAAGTGTCTGGAACCTGACCGCACACTCCCCACCGATGAGCGAGACGGCGCGCTCCCCACTGTCGGCGGGAAGCACGCCCGACACCACGTAGACGCTCACGCGGATTCCGCGCCACCGAGGCCAGATCATCGCCGACGCCCACCGTGCGGCATTTGCGGCCCACGCCGAGCAGACCTGCTCGCCCGTATCCGCTGACAACGCCATCAACCTGGAGGAAGGCATGGCCGTCACGACCGGATCGATGACCGACGAACAACGCAAGTCCGTCGCACTGGAATCTCTCAAGGCGTTCGACAGCGGCGGTACGACGAGTACCGGCGGCAGCATCCTCGACCTGTTCGCCGACGATGCGGAGGTCTTCTTCCCCAAGTGGGGCATCGCCGCGGGCAAGGAATCGGTCGGGAAGTTGTTCTCCGATGTTGGTTCCACCCTCAAGGAGATCAAGCACGACTACGCGACGATCAACTGGATCTTCTCGGGCTCGGACATGGTCGTCGCGGAGGGTACGAACCGCGGTGAGCACAGGGACGGGCCATGGCGCGCGGACGAGCCGGGCTGGGGTGCAGGCCGCTGGTGCGACGTGTTCGAGATCCGCGACTTCCTGATCCAGCGCGTGTTCATCTATTTCGATCCCGACTACGCCGGTCGCGATACGGACCGCTACCCCTGGCTCGCCGAGCGGTAGCGGCCGAGCCCCGCTCAGTGCCAGTGCGGCCCGAACCAGCTCGACGGCGCGGCGTGCCCCGCGGGGGGTGCCGTGCGCGATCTGCTGCTGTCGGCCCGAGGCACTGGTGGTGGCCACGACGGTGGAGCGGTATTTCGCGCGAACTCCAGGGATCGGGCAGCCCGAACCGACCTGCATGGATCTTATGCGTGTTGTGTCGATTCGGCCGATTTGTCCGAACGAACTGTAGCTGCGCTGAGACGGATTTCATCATGAGTGCGAAGCCAACAGAAGGCCTGGGCGTCCTGCGTCGGCAAAACCCAATTCGGGCGGAGATATCGGGCTCGGCGAAGGGCGTGGGCAAAAGCTGGAACGAACGCCTGCTGTTCGCGTCCGATCTCGGCGGCACCGCCGTGTTCGCCATGGGCGGCGCGCTGACCGCGATCCAAGCCGGCCTTGACCTGCTTGGCGTGCTCGTCCTTTCGTTCTGCACCGCGCTGGGCGGCGGGGTGGTACGAGACCTGCTGATCGGTGACGTGCCGCCGATCGCCATCCGGGACTTCCGCTACCCGGTCGTCGCCTTCGCTGTCGGCGCGCTGACCTTCCTGCTCCATGGGCCGATCGAGATGATCCCCTTTCCGTTCGTGATCACGTTCGATGCGGCGGGGCTGAGTCTGTTCGCCGTTTCCGGTGCGGGCAAAGCGCTCGCCCGCCGCATCCACCCCTTCGTCGCCACGCTGATGGGCGCGATCACCGGGGCGGGTGGCGGCGTAATCCGTGACATGCTGCTGGCCCGCGTGCCGCTGGTGCTGCATGTCGACATCTACGCCACCGCCGCTCTGGCGGGCGCCGCCGTGCTGGTGGTGATGCGCGCGCTCAGCGTCCCCACGGACTGGGCCACCGCCGTGGGCGGGCTGGCCTGCTTCGCCCTACGTCTGGTAGCGGTCTGGCAGGGCTGGGGCCTGCCGCGGGTAGAGGGATTTTAGAGTCGCTGCTGCACCCCGCTGCGAGCAGCGAACAATGCGACGAAACACTGCCGATGCTCCGGTTGAACGGTTAGGGCTTGAGCACGTAGCGACCACGCATCCCGCCCTTGGCCACGGCCCGGTGGGCGTCGGCGACCTGGTCCAGCGGTAGGACTGCGTGCACCCGGACCGGCAGTTCGCCGGAGGCGGCGCGGGCGAGCAGGTCGCCCAGTCGAGGGCCGTCGGGGTGCGCTACCACGGCGTGGACGCTGATCCCACGCTCCGTCGCGGGCTCGGCGCTCGGCTGGACGCCGACGAAGGTCCCGCCATCGCGGACCAGGGCGAGGCCACGTCCCTGCAGTGCGGCACCGTCGGCGACCGCGTCCCAGCCCGGTTCGGCGTGCGTGGTGAAGTCGGCGCCGAGGCTGCGGACGAACTCCTCGTCCTCGGCTCTGGCCAGACCGGTCACGTGCCAGCCGCGGTCCTGCGCGAGCGGGGTGAGGAATCCCCCGACAGCGCCGGCCGCGCCGGTCACCAGCAGCCGGTTGTCATCGGCGGGCGCGTCGCCGAGCAGATCGACGATCTGGGCCGCAGCCAGCCCGTTGAGCGGCAGCGTCGACGCCGCGACAAGGTTCAGCCCGTCGGGCACGACGGCGAGGTCGGCGGCCGATACCACAAGCTGCTCGGCGTAGGTACCGAAGTCGCGGTCGAAGCCGGCGACCATGCCGGCGATCCGGGTGCCGACGGCCAAGTCCACCCCGCGTCCGGTGGCGACAACAGTGCCGGCGAAGTCCCAGCCCAGACCGGTGTACTCGGGCTGGTTGACCAATCCCATCGCGTGGAAACGGCCGCCGGCGACCCCCAGGTCGACGGGATTGATCGCTGCAGCGGCGATCTCGACCCGGACCTTGCCCGGCCCGGGCTCGACGACGGGAACGTCGATGATCTCGATCGAGTCGGGTCCGCCCGGGGTGCGGACGACGGCGGTGCGGAAGGTGGACATCCCCATGGTTTCGCTCCGTAAAGGGTTGTGTTCGGCGCTGTGCCACATCACTGTGGACGGGTAACTCTCCAATGGGGAGTGCGCACTTCGAAGTGCGTTACTCACCCCTCGGTGCGAAGGAACGGTCGATGCCAACGCTGACGGCGGCCCAGAAGCGGGCACAGGCGCAGTCGGACTACGACGCGTTCCTGGCGGGGTGCCCGAGCCGCCAGCTGCTCGATCGGATCTCCGACAAGTGGGTCGCGCTGATCTTGGCGGCGCTCGGCAGCGACGGCCCGCACCACCCCGGCGGCGACTGCATCGGCGAGCCGCGGGCGATGCGCTACTCGGAGCTGTCCCGCCGGCTGGCCGGGGTCAGCCAGAAGATGCTCACCCAGACGCTGCGCTCGCTCGAGCGCGACGGCCTGGTCACCCGCACCGTGACGCCGACCGTGCCGGTCACGGTCACCTACGAGTTGACCGACCTCGGTCTCTCGCTCCAGCACATGATGCGCGGCATCAAGGAGTGGGCCGAGGCACACATGGACGAAGTACTCGACAATCGCGAGGAGTACGACGACCGCGTCGACTGAATGATCTGCGACCCGTCCGTGACGCCGGCGCTGGGCGGGCCCATCTCGCCGAGCATGCGGCCGCGACCCTGATGCAGCTGAGGGAATGCTGTCTCGCTATGGGTGGTTCGGGTGATTTGTGCGCTATGGAATCTACGTACCATCGTTCGGCTCTTACGGCGACCCTGGCGTCCTTCGTGACCTGGCGGTCGCTGCGGAGGCGTCCGGCTGGCACGGCTTCTTCATGTGGGACCTGATCACCCCCGACGAGTACGACCCGCCGGTCGCAGATCCGTGGGTCGTGCTCGCTGCGATTGCGCAGGCCACTACCACGATTCAGCTGGGCCCGATGGTCGTTCCCCTGCCGCGGCGGCGGCCGGCGAAGCTCGCGCTCGAGGCGAGCACGCTGCAGTCGTTGTCCGGTGGCCGGCTCATCCTGGGTCTCGGCGCCGGCGTCGGGTGGGACTACGCGAGGTTCGGCGAGTCCGCGAAGAGGGCCGAGTTGGCCGCCCGGCTGGACGAGGGGGCGGCGCTTCTGCACGCGCTGCTGTCGGGAGAGCCGGTCGACCACGCCGGCACGTACTACCGGGCCGCGGACGTCCGTTTCCCGCCCGCTGCGGTGCCCGTCTGGACGAGTGGTTTCTGGCCGCGGAAGGGTCCAGTTCGCGCTGCGCGGAAAGCCGATGGGCTGTTCCCGCAGATACGCGACGAGGCCGACGACTTCCGGCTCCCGACGCCGGAGGAGGTCCGCGCGATCCGCGGCGAGTTCGTGGCTGCCGGCGGCCGATCCGACGGCGACCTTGCGATCTGGTCGCCGAGCGAGGCAGCCGCTCCCGACGCCCGGCGCGCGGCGGAGTACGAGGATGCCGGCGTCACCTGGTGGTTCCAGGACGGGTCGGAACTCTCACCGGACAAGTTGCACGCGCGGATCGCCGCGGGGCCACCCCGCAGCTGACCCAGGCGTCTGCCATCAGGCTGAGCGCGTCAGGCCCGAGACACCGTTAGATCCACGGCCCGGCGACCGCGATCTCGTCGACGAGCGCGGCCAGTTCGGCGGGACGGGACAGGAACGGCGGGTGGCTGGTCGGGATCCGACGGATGCTCTTCGCGCGAAGGGCCATCTGCTCCTGAATCCGGACCGGGATTGCGGCGTCGTTTTCGGTGATGACGTAGGTGGACGGGACGGTGTGCCACGCGGCCCGGGTCACGCGGTCGGCGAACGGTTGGCGGAGTTGGTCGACGAGCCGGCTGACGGCCAGGTCGGCCACCGCCTCGGGGACGTCGGCGTAGAGCTGGGCCCGCGGGTCCGAGCCGATCGGGAACAGGCCCTCCGTCGAGTCGGGATCGGGGGCGCCGTGCAGGCTGAACAGCGACTCGCCGATGTCGGGGACGTAGGCGGCCAGGTACACGAGTTGCTGAACGTCGGGCAGGTCGGTGAGGCCCTCGGTGGCAGGGATGCCGGCGTACGAGTGGGCCACGACGACGACCGGACCGCCGATTGCTTCGATCGCTGCGCGGATCGCATCGGCGTCTTCTCGCAGGCCGCCACGCGGGTCGGGGCCGGTGGTGGGCAGCTTCACCGCGCGGCTTGCGTAGTCGAGGGCGTCGAGCTCCCCGCGCAGTAGGTCCCAGGTGGACGGAGGTGCCAGGCGCCCGGAACAAGAACGAGTGTGGGCCGCTGAGCGGTCATGATGCTTCTCCCTGGATGAGCTGGACAGCATCTCGAAAGGGGAAAAGTTACAGAGCTGAATTGTAACGTATAACGGTGTCGGCAAAGTGCGCGCGTCGCTGGCGTAGGCGTGCTGCTGTCTCTCCTAAGGTCGACCCAATGGGCTGTTCATCATCAGTGCGTCGTCCGGCCGATCTCGACATCGTTCGCGAGTCCTACGACCGCGTCGCGGACAACTACGTGGACATGGTGGCGACGACTGGCCTCGGTGACGTCCGCAGTCAGCCGTGGCTACGAGCCGCAATGGACGTGTTCGCCGACGCGGTCGGCGGGCTGGGTCCGGTACTCGACGTCGGGTGCGGCCCAGGCACCGTGACGGCGTATCTGGCTGATCGCGGTGTGGACGCCTCAGGCGTGGACTTGTCGCCTCGCATGATCGAGCACGCACGCCGTCTGTACCCCCAGTGCAGCTTCAGTGTGGCCTCGTCGACCGATCTCGATCTGGCCGACTCGTCGCTGGGTGGAGTAATGGGGTGGTGGTCGTTGTTCAACCTGCCTCGCGACGTTCTGCCGCAGGTCTTGTCGTCGTTCGCCCGGGCCCTGATGCCGAGCGGGCAACTGATCGTCGCGACGCACGTGGGGGACAGCGATGTGGCTCGTACCGAAGCCTACGGCGGTGTCGCGGTCAGCTGGACGACCTACCAATGGCAACCGGAACAGCTCGCCGCGCTGGTCGAGCAGGCAGGACTGCGACCGGTAGCCGAGTTGCGACTTCCCGCCGAGGGGCAAATCGGCCCCGGCGTGGTGATTGTGGCTCAACGCGACTGAGCCTTCCCCGCGATCTTCGACGGGAGTGCGACGAAGCGCCGCGGGACGTCGATCACGATCCTCGCCGCATGTGACCAGATAGCCCCGGCTCGGGTATTACGGTCGGAACATGGACTTCTCCTTGTGGCCCGTGGGCTCGCAGCCGTGGCAGGACACCCTCGAGGCCACCGAGTACGCGGAACGCACCGGCTGGCACGGCGTCTGGGTTGCCGACCACTTCATGGCAAACGGCGCTGAGGGCGTCGGGGTCCCGATGAACGAGTGCATGGCGGTGCTGGCCGCGCTCGCGAGCCGGACCGAACGGGTCCGGCTCGGATCGATGGTGCTCGGCAACACGTATCGGCACCCGGCCGTCGTGGCCAACCAGGCCGCAACCGTCGACCAGATCAGCGGCGGCCGGTTCGTGCTGGGAATCGGGGCCGGCTGGCAGGTCAACGAGCACGAGGCGTACGGCATCGAGCTGCCGCGCCCCCGTGATCTGCTCGCCCGCCTCGACGAGGCCTGCCAGGTGTTCAAGGGCCTGCTCACCCAGGACCGTACGGACTTCGATGGGAAGTACTACCAGCTGACCGGTGCGCCGCTGGAGCCCAAACCGGCCGCGATGCCGCTGCTGATCGGCGGCGCAGGGGAGAAGGTCACCCTGGGCATCGTCGCCAAGTACGCCGACGAGTGGAACCACTGGAGCCTGCCGGAGGTCGCTGCTCACAAGGGCGAGGTGTTCCGCACGCACTGCGAGAAGATCGGCCGCGACCCCGCCACCGTCCGCCGGTCCACCCAGGCGCTGTTCGAGGTCATCGATCCGGGCGACACCGAGGCTGCGGAGCGCCGCGAACGGTTGGTGGCGGCCGGTCGGCCTGTGGTGATGGGCAGCGCCGAGGAACTGCTCGACACGTTCGGCCGGTACGCCGAGGCGGGCATCGACGAGCTGCTGGTCCCGGACGTCACGCTCGGCGGCGGTCAGAGGCGGATCGACGCGCTCGAACGGATCCGCGAGGAAGTCATCGCCAAGCTCGGTTGAGCTGGGTTGTCACCGGCGCCCGCCTCACGCAGGCCGGCGTTGAGTGGAGCGCGGTGATGAAGTCGCGGGCGGTATCCCAGCCTGATTTCGCGTATCAGCGGCTGAGGCTCAGAGCCGCACAGACGGGTGCCGGGCTGTCAGATCCGCCAGATAGCACGGAACCGACCTGCGCGCGGCGTCGACGAAAGCCGACAGGGTTGCGGACGCGTTGTCGGTCCGCCAGGCGAGAACCAGTGGCCGATCCGGGACCGAGCCGGTGAGCGGGACGAATCGCACCCCGCGTCGGCCGAGGTTCACGAAGGAGGTGGGCAGGAACGCGATGCCGAGGCCGGCTGCGACCAGGGCCAGGACGGATTCGACGCGGGGCGACTCGTCGACGATGCGGGGATCGATCTGGTGGCGCCGGAACAGTTCGACGACGTCGGCGTACACGGTGGGTGCCGCGGCCCGCGTCCACAGCAGGGTCGGTTGCCCTGACAGCGCCGACGGGGAGAGCCGTTCCTCGCCGGCCAGGGGGTGATCGTCCCAGAGAACTGCCATCAAGGGGTCGTCGAGCAGCGGTTCGACGGTCAGTGACGCGTCGTCGATGGGACCGCGCAGGAAGCCGATGTCGAGCCGGTGTTCGACGAGTTGGTGTGCCTGCTCGAACGTCCCGAGGTCCACCACCTCCAGTGCGACGTCGGGATGGCTGCGCCGGTGCTCGCGGATGACGTGCGACAGGACGCCGGAGACGGCGGCCTGCATCGCACCGATGCGGACCTGGCCCAGTTGGCCGGCGGCCGCGAGCCTCGCTGCGGCAAAGGCACGTTCGGCGTGCACGAGGCACAGTCGCGCTTCAGCGAGGAACGCTTGCCCTGCCTCGGTCAAGGCGATCGGCCGGCACGAGCGGTCGACGAGTTCGGTCCCCAGCCCCTGCTCGAGTTTGCGGATCTGCTGGCTCAGCGGTGGCTGAGCCATGCGCAGGCGCTCAGCGGCCCGACCGAAATGGCGTTCTTCCGCCACGGCGACGAAGTAGCGAAGTAACCGTAGTTCGGAGCCCGACATATCTCCACGATATGACGGGGGCTGCAATCTGTCTTGGACGTAGATGTTTCCGGGTGCTTAGCGTGAGATCCACGGGAACCGCAGCGCGCGCCGACTCACGGCAGTAGGCGCGTTTTGCCGGATTGGGGGAGATTGAATGAAGCTCTACCAGGCGTTGGCCGACGCCTTGATCGAGCAGGACGAGGCGCCGGTCTTCGGGCTGATGGGTGACGCGAACATGCTCTACGTCTCGGCGTTCCGCGAGCGGGGTGGCAGGTTCGTCGCTGCCGCCCACGAGACGGGCGCGGTGGCGATGGCGGACAGCTGGTCGCGGGCTACCGGGCGGATCGGCCTCTCGACCGTCACCCACGGGCCCGGTGTCACCAACGCCCTCACCGGCCTGGTCGAGGCGGTGCGCAGTCGCAGCCACGTGCTGCTGTTGACCGGCGCGACCCCGGCCGAGCCGACCCACTTTCAGCGGCTCGACCTCTCGACCTTCGCAGCTGCGGCGGGTGCCGGGTTCGAGCGTGTTTATCGGCCGGAGTCGCTGTACCGAGACCTGAGTCGCGCGTTGCAGAGAATCGTCGCCGAGGACCGGCCGGTACTACTCGATGTGCCATTCGATCTGCTGCTCGCGTCCGTCTCGGTCGATCCTGCGGCGTTGCGGGCGCCCTCCCACCGAGCGCGATCCGTCGCGGGGGAGATGCAGCTCGACGCCGCGCTGGGCCTGATCGTCTCGGCGAAACGCCCGGTGATCCTGGCCGGGCGGGGCGCGGTGACCGCCGGTGCGGCGAGGTCGCTGGCCGAGCTGTCGGAGCTGATCGGCGCTCCGCTCGCAACATCGGTGCTGGCCAAGGACCTGTTCGCCGGTCATCCGGGCAACCTCGGCATCTGCGGCAACCTCGCACACTCGGCCGCATCGACCGTGCTTGCCGAGGCCGACTGCATCGTCGCCTTCGGGGCGAGCCTGAACATGCACACGACAATGCGCGGCGAGCTCACCTCGGGGAAGAAGATCGTTCAGATCGATTCCGATCCGGGCAGATTCGGCTGGTATCTGCGGCCCGACGAGGCTGTGGTGGGGGACGCCGACGATGTAGCGAGTGTGCTCATCGCCCTCCTGCGCGAGGCAGGACACACGTCGCAGCGAGCCTGGCTCGATCGGGCGCAGGGCCTCATCGCTGACGTCGATCCCCGGTCCGAGTTCCAGGATCGCTCGAACGGCAGGACTATCGACGTGCGTGTCGCGGCGGCCGAGGTCGACGAGCGTCTGCCCGCCCGGCGCAACGTCGTCAGCGACATCGGTAGGTTCGTCAACGCCGCCTGGCCCTACATCCACACCGATGACGCCTCCCGGTTCACGGCGATGGGCGGATTCGGCGCGATCGGACTGGGTCTGGCGGGTGCGATCGGCATGGCCGTGGCGCGCCCGGACGCCCCGACCGTCTGCCTCGTCGGCGACGGTGGATTCATGATGAATCCCGCCGAGTTGGCCACCGCGGTCCGCGAGCAGCTTCCCGTGATCGTGGTGGTCTTCGACGACGGGGCCTATGGCGCTGAGTACCACAAGTTCGTGGTGCACGGTGTCGATCCCGCGCACTCGTACATGAGCTGGCCGGACATCGAGCGGGTGGCGGAGGGCCTCGGCGCGGAGGCGATGTCGGTTGCCAAGACCTCCGACTTCGACGCCGTCTCGGAATTGCTCGCGAACCGCACCCGCCCGCTCGTGCTCGACATCCGCCTGGACCCGACGGTCGACATCGTTGCCTGACCATGCGTGCCTCTCGTACTCGTCACCGAGCCGGCCATGAGGTCGTCGTCAGAACGAGCTCTCGAGCGAATAGCGATAGAACGAGGCCGCCGCGGGCTCGAGGCGCCGTTTGTTCGACGTGATCAGCCCGATCTCGCGGTGGCGATGCGGTCGGAGGCCCGGTTCCGCGGTACCGGCAAGCGGTCCGCCCTCACGGGCCGGCAGAACCGCCACCCCGAGACCGACCCCGACCAAGCCCCGGACGGTCTCCACGTCGTCGCCTTCGAACCCGTGAGCAGGACTGAATCCCGCCGCAGTGAACAGGCTGTCGACCAGGCTGCGGAATCCCACCCCCGGCCGCAGACTCACGAACGGCTCGTGGCGACACTCCTCCAGACGGACTCGCCGGCGCTTCGCCAGCCGATGATCGGCCTGCACGACCAGGACGAGAGGCTCTCGATACAACGCCACCGAATGCAGATCCGTCGGCACGGCCAGAGTGGAACTCAAGGCGACATCGACCGTTCCCGCAGCAACCCGCTCGAGCAGCTCGTGATGGCCGGCCTGCAGAAGGCTGAACCGCACATGAGGGTATTCGGACCGGAAGCCGCGCAGCAGGGCGGGCACGCTGGTCGTGCCCAAGCTGCGCAGGAACCCGAAGACCACATGGCCTCGCGCCGGATCCGCGGCCTCCAATGCCCGGGCCACCCCTATGGCCAAGCTCTGGTGCGAGGTGACGACCGCATCGGCGAGAGCGACTCCGGCCGCGGTCAGCTCCGATCGCCGCCCGACCCGCCTGGTCAACGCAACCCCGACGGTGCTGCTCAGGTCGCCGATCCAGCGGGTGGCAGTCGGCTGGGGCACACCGGCGGCTTCCGCGGCCGCGCTGAGATGACCGTGAGATCGCATTGCCCGCAACAGAGTGAGGTGCGGTGTGAGGTCTGCGGCAATGATTTCCGCCGTACCTGCCATGACCACATCGTACTCATTTCTGGATCGACTGGCATCCGAAATCCTATAGGACGGATGGCTCGCGCGTGCCTAGCGTCAATCTTGTGATAAGTGCATCCGAGAATCCGATCACGCGCGAACTCGTGGCCGCCGACGAGGTCGGACACCGCCGGGGAACCCGCGAGTTCCGTCGTGTCAACCTTGCGCTCGTGGCCGGGGCCTGCGCCACGTTCGCCGTGCTCTACAGCATGCAGGCGCTGTTCCCGGCGGTCGGTCGGCAGTTCGGGGTGAGCCCGGCGATCGCGAGCTTGACGCTGTCCGTGCCGACGGCAGTGCTCGCGCTCTCGACGATCCCGCTCGCCGCAGTTTCCAAAACCCACGGACGCACGAAGGTCATGTCGATCTCCATCGTCGCAACCGCCGTGATCGGCCTGGCTGTTCCGTTCGCACCGAGCTTTGCGGTTCTGTTGGTGCTACGCGGGTTGGAGGGCTGTGCCCTGGCCGGGCTCCAGGCCACGGCGATGTCGTATCTATCCGAGGAACTCCACCACAGTTCCCTGGGCTCGGGGATGGGCCTCTACGTTGCGGGTACCGCGTTCGGCGGCATGCTCGGACGCACGCTGGCCGGAGCGGTCGTCGATTTCGCCAGTTGGCGCGTAGCGCTCGCGACGGTGAGCGTCCTGTCGGTGTTCGCCGCTGTGGTCTTCATTCCGACGATCCTGCCGTCGCGGAACTTCCGCCCCGTCCCGTTGCGCTTCGCCGCGGCGCCGGGTAGCGGGTCACGAACCTTCAGCGACCGGGGATTGACAGCTCTCTACGTGATCGGGTTCCTGGACATGGCCGGGTTCGTGACCGTCTACAACTATCTCGGGTACCGGCTGCTCTCTCCGGAGTTCGGGCTCTCGCAGGCGTTGGTCGGCGCCCTGTTCGTCATCTATGTAACGGGCGCGGGGGCGTCCACCGTGGCCGGCCGGCTGGTCGGTGTGTTCAGCTACCGAGCAGTGCTCTGGCCCAGCGCGCTCGTAGCACTCGCCGGGGTGGTCCTGATGCTCAGCTCCCACGTCGCGGTGATCGTGATCGGTCTGGTCCTGGTCACGATCGGGTTCTTCGCCACCCACTCCGTGGCCAGCGGCTGGGTCGGCGCCCGATCAGGACAACTGCGCGGCTCGGGCCCTGCGGCGTACCTGTTCTGCTACTACCTCGGTTCTTCGATCGGAGGCACCGTCGGCGGCGTCTGGTACGGCCGATCAGGCTGGAATGGTCTCTCGATCTACCTTGCGGTCATCTTCGCCGCGATCATCGCCGTCGGTGTTTCGCTACGACACCTACGGCCGATCGCGTCCTCGCCCGTCGCCGACAGATAGAAGGCGCGCATTCTGTGAACCCGGTGGAACGAGAGTGGAGATCGTGCTGGAACGGGGGAATGGATCAGATGCAATTCGAACTCGATTACATCGGTGGGCATGTTGACACATTCGACGGGTCGCAAGCCACCGACCAGGCCACGGTGCGATGATGACGCGGGCTCGTTCCACACCCTTACTGGCCGTCGGCGTCATCTTGCTGGGAGCGAACCTGCGGCCGCTGGTGGTCGCCGTGTCCCCGCTGCTGGGTGCGATTCGCGCCGACACGGGGTTGTCGGTGGCGACCGCCGGACTGCTGACCACTCTGCCGGTGCTGTGCTTCGGCGTGCTGGCGCCGCTCGCCCCTCGGCTGGGCCGACGGCTCGGCATGGAACCGACGCTGCTGCTCACCATGGTGCTGATCACGGCCGGTGCGGCGATTCGCCTGCTGCAGCCACTGGCGGCGATCCTCGCCGGCACAGTGCTGATCGGTGCCGGCATCGCGGTCGCCAACGTGCTACTGCCGGGAGTGATAAAGCGCGACTTCGAGCGCAGAGTCGGCCTGATGGCCGGGCTCTACACCATGACGATGTTCGCAAGCCCTGCCATCGCCGCTGGATTGAGCGTCCCACTGGAGCGGGCGACCGGGCTGGATTGGCGCTGCGTGCTCGCGTTGTGGGGTGTGCCGGCAGTCGCGGCGATCATCGTTTGGCTGCCCCAGACTCGTCGGCACACCCGAGTTTCTGCTGCCGACACACAGGCGGCCGCGCATCCGGTGCGTGGACTCTGGCGCAACCCGCTCGCCTGGGCGGTCACCTGCTTCATGGGTTTGCAGGCGATGACCTTCTACATGGTTGTGGCTTGGCTGCCGACTCTGCTGTCCGACGCGGGAATGAGCGACGTGACCGCGGGCGTGATGCTCTCGCTGAGCAGCGTCGTGGGAATCGTCGGGGCATTCCTGGCTCCGCTGCTCGCGGGGGGAGCAGCACGGACCGCGGCGATTGTGGTGGCCGGTTCGGTGCTGTACGTGATTGCCCTCGGTGGATTGATGGTCGCGCCGATCGCTGGGGCGTATTTGTGGATGTCGTTGCTCGGACTCGGCCAGGGCGCAGCGACAAGTCTGGCCCTGCTCTGCATCATGCGGCGGGCACCGGACATTCGGCACGCAGCGCAGTTGTCCAGCATGTCGCAATGCTTCGGCTATGTGCTGGCGGCGCTCGGTCCACTCGCGCTGGGTGTGGTCCATCAGGCGGCCGGCGGCTGGACGATTCCGCTTCTTCTGGTCATCACGGTTCTCGTGCCACAGACCCTCGCTGGAGTACTCGCAGCGCGAGACAGGCACGTCTCCGGTTATCCCGACGAGCCTCCTGTGCGGGCCGAACTGCTGCCCTTCCCCAACTCGCGCCGACGGCTGGGTACGGGTCCCGGATAGATCACCGTCGCGCAAACCGCGCTCGATGATCGAGACTGTCGTCATAGCCGAACAGGCATGGTCCGAGCCGGAAAAGGTTCTTGTGTGCACGGCCCTGCGGGCCGAGTCTGACCTGCGACCTGGCTCATACCCGCGGGCGCTGTCACAGGGTGCGCAGGGAGTACGCATGGACGTTCGAGGAGGACCATTCGATGTCGGCAGTGGCGGGATGTCCGGTAGCCCACGGGTTCGATCCTCTTTCCGATGAATATCTGGCGGAGCCGTATTCGATCCTCAACGATCTGCGGGAGAGTGGGCCGGCTCATCATGTGCCCTCGATCGACTATTGGGTGATCACTCGCTACGAGGACATCGCGGCCATCCTGTCCGACCCCGCGACATATTCCGCGACGGTTGCGCAAGCTCCGTTGTCAGCATTGACGGACGAGGCTCAGGATATTCTGAGGCGGGGCCTGCGCAATGTGCCGGTCCTGTCCAACCTCGACCCGCCGGCCCACAGTCGCATCCGCCTCCACCTCGCGCCGCTGTTCCTGCCGCGCAAGGTGGCGAAGCTGCAGCAGCGGATCGAGGAGTTCTCGATGCGCCTGATCGATGACTTCGCGCAGTTGGGCCGGGTGGACATCGTGCCCGCCCTGACGTTCCCGCTGCCTGCGCTCACGGTCTTCCGTCTGCTCGGATTCCCCGATGCGGACGTCGAGCAGCTCAAGCAGTGGTGCGGAGACAAGCTGGAGATCAACTGGGGGCGCCCTGACGCCGACTACCAGCTGCGCGCGGCCACGAACATGGTCAAGTTCTGGGACTACTGTGAGCGCTTCGTCGAGCAGCAGGCGCAGGCGCCGGGCGACAACCTGACCAGCCAGTTGCTTCGTCAGCGGGAGTCCGACGATGGCGCGCTGAACGATCAGGAGATCGCGAGCGTCATCTTCGCGTTGAGCTTCGCCGGTCACGAGACGACGACGAACCTCATGGGCAATGCCCTGCGCAACCTCCTCTCCCGCCCTGGTCTGTGGCAGCGATTGCACGCGGACCCGACGCTGGTCGACTCCGCTGTCGAGGAGACGCTGCGGTTCGACTCCTCGGTGATCGCCTGGCGGCGAGTCACGACCAAGGCGGTCACCATCGGGGGTGTCGACATCCCCGCGAACGCACGGTTGATGCTCGCTTTCGGCGCCGCCAATCACGATCCGAGTGTGTTCCCCGAGCCTGAGGTGTTCGACATCCAGCGCGAGAACGCGCGGGTGCAGCTCTCGTTCGGCAAGGGAACCCATTTCTGCTTGGGCCAGCATCTGGGCAGGGTCGAGGTGCGCACCGTGATCGGCATGTTGGCCCGCCGTTTCCCCGACCTCCGGTTGGCGGAAGGGCAGACCGTGACGTATCCCAGGAACATCTCCTTCCGCGGTCCCGAAAGCCTGATCGTCGAGTGGAGTCCGGAGGGGGCTGCGCAATGGGCATGACCCTCAGCATCGACCGGGCCGGCTGCACGAGCTGCGGCGACTGTGCGCTGGCAGCACCCGAGGTGTTCGACCTCGACGACGACGACGCCAAGGTGATCCTGTTGCTGGCGCATCCGCCGGAGTCCGCGCGCGTGGCCGTGGAGCAGGCGATCCGGGACTGCCCGGCCGGTGTGCTCGCCATGGTGGAGACGTGACCGGTGCGGATCGCGTAGTCGTGGTCGGCGCCTCTCGGGCCGGGACGACGGTGGTCGAGACGCTACGCACACGCGGGTTCACCGGGTCGATCACGCTGGTCAGTGACGAAAACGTGATGCCGTACGACCGCACGCATCTCTCGAAGGAGGGCATCCGCAACGCCACGTCGAGCGTCGCGGCCCCGCTGTGCAGCCGCGACGATCTCGTGGGTACCGACCTGCGCCTCGGCACCCGCGCGGTGGGTGTGGACAGCACGAGCCGAACCGTCCACCTCGACGACGGCGCGGAGCTGCCCTACGACGGCCTGTTCGTGGCCACCGGTGCCACGCCGCGCTGGCCCTACGGTCTGAGCGGCTGCGATGGCGTCCACGTGCTGAGGACCTTCGCCGACGCGCAACGTCTGCGCACGGCACTCGCTCGTGCCTCAACGGTGTTGATCGTGGGCGGTGGATTCGTGGGCGCCGAGCTCGCCGTGGCCGCCCGCGAGCGGGAGCTCCCCGTGACGATCGCCGAGGCGGGCGCGACGCTCCTGGAGCGGGGCCTGGGCGAGCAGGTCGGTGCCGAGTGGACCGAGCTGCACCGACGGCGAGGCGTCACTGTCCACTGTGGCAGGACGGTCGTGTCGCTGAACCAGCGCGACGGGCATGTCGACGCAGCCGTGCTGGACGACGGCCAGGTCGTTCCCGCCGATCTGGTCCTGGTGGGAGTGGGCGCCGCACCCAGCACCGACTGGCTCTCCGGCGACGATGCGCTGAAGCTCGACGACGGCCTCATCTGCAGCGAGACGCTCTGCGCCGCACCGGGTATCTATGCGGCGGGTGATGTGGCCCGATGGCGTGACCGGGACACCGGCCGCCTGCTCCGCGTCGAGCACTGGACGAACGCTCACGCGCAGGGTCGCGTCGCGGCCGGGAACTTCCTCGGGGACGACCAGGCCTTCGTGGCGGTGCCCTACGTCTGGTCCGACCAGTACGGGCACCGTCTGCAGATATACGGGACCACCCGCAACCCCGACACCGTCCGAGTGCTCGATCCGGGCGCGGGTGTGTCCCGCCTCGTCGTGTACGAGGCGGATGGTCGGGTGGTGGGCGCTGTCGGAGTCGATGCCGCGAAGGCGTTGCTGCCCTGGCGTCGCGCCATAGCCCGACAACAGCCATTTGACGACGCTCTCCGGGGCCTCACCCCGAACTAGCCCCGTTTCGTGTCGCATGCAGGAGTTATCTCTGATGAACGAGAACCCCGGCCGGGCTGTATCGGTTACCGACGCACCGACGACTCCCCGCTGGCGCGCCGTATGGGCAGGCGCCATCGGCAACTTCACCGAGTTCTTCGACTGGACGATCTACGGCTACATGGCACCGGTCTTCGCCGCCCAGTTCTTCCCGACGGGTAACCAGGCCGCGTCCCTGCTGCTCGCGTTCTCGACCTTCGCCCTCGGCTACCTGATGCGGCCGATCGGCGGTCTCGTCCTCGGTCGGCTGGCCGACGCCGGCGGTCGACGGAACGCACTGTCCCTGGCGATCCTGCTGATGGGTCTCGGCAGCCTCGTCATCGGTCTGCTCCCCACCTACGCCACCCTCGGTCTCGCCGCGCCGATTCTGCTCGGCCTCATGCGACTGCTGCAGGGCTTCTCCGCCGGCGGTGAGGGCGGTGTGTCCGCCACCTTTCTCCTGGAGTTCGCCCCGCCCGGTCGACGAGCCCTCGCCGGTAGCTGGAGGGACTTCAGCAGCGGTGTGAGCCTGTTCGCGGCGCTCGGCGTGGCGACGGCGGTCACCTCGTTGCTGCCGGCCGACGCGTTGTCCTCGTGGGGCTGGCGCCTCCCCTTCCTGCTGGGTGCCGTCCTCGCCCTCGTCGGGCTGGTGCTTCGCCGCAGCGTGACCGAGACGCCTGCCTTCGCCGCCCATCGCGACTCTCAGGACGACGCTCCCCGGCCGGTGCACGACCTGCTCGGGCGGGATCGCCGCAGCTTGGTGCGGGTGATGATCATCGGTGTACTGCCCATGGTCGCGTTTCTGACCTGGCAGATCTACCTTCCGACATACATCTCGTCGGTCACCGATATCCCGCTGGCCATGGCTCAGCAGATAAGTTTGCTGGGCGCTGTGGTCTACCTGCCGCTGATTCCCGTGATGGCGATCCTCGCCGACCGGTTCGGCCGACGGCCCATGATGATCGCGTTCGCGGTGGCGAGTGCGATCTGGGCGTACCCGACCTACGTCCTGCTCTCCAGCTCGACCAGCTTCGTACTGCTCGTGACGATCGTCGGCAACGTCATCGTCGCCATGATGGGTGGCTGTATCTCCGCCACGATGGCCGAACAGTTCCCGACCGCCACCCGCGGATCGGGAGTGTCGCTCGCCTACGCGGTCTCGGCGAGCGTGATCGGCGGGACCTTCCCGATTATCGTCACCTACCTGGCAGCCCAGGGATCGAGGTCGATCATCTTCCTGATCGTGGTCGTGGCTGCCCTGGTCAGTGGCATCGCCTTCTACCTGATGCCCGAGACCCGGGACACGCGGGTATGAGGGCAGACCTCGGTCTTGGGGCATAGGTCGGTCCGGAGCCGTGGTATCCCGTCCAAAGGGGACTCGTCGGGGGCGGCGGTACTGGTTCAATGGCCGGCATGCCCGGCGATGACGCTAGCGCTGCCGCAGCTGGTGGCAGCGCGCCCGCGGGCACGGCAGCACTGGGCCGGTCGGGGGCCGTCGACAACCTGCCCATCGAGCTGACGACGTTCGTCGGCCGGCACAACGAACTGGCCGAGACCCGGAGGTTGCTGCGCACAGCCCGCCTGGTGACGCTGACCGGGATCGGTGGGGTGGGCAAGACCAGGCTGGCGCTGCGGGCGGCCGAGAAGGTGCGTGGGGGCTTCCCGGACGGGGTCTGGCTGGTCGAGCTGGGGGAGCTCTCGGACGCGTCGTTGCTGGTCAACGTGGTCGCCGGCACGCTCGGGGTCCTGGCGCCTGCCGACAAGCCCCTCGAGGACGCGCTCGTCGACAGGCTCGCCGACGCCGACTGCCTCCTGGTGCTCGACAACTGCGAGCAGGTCGTCGACGCCGTCGCGGCGTTCTGTGATCGGGTGCTCCGACGGTGCCGGCGCGTGCACATCCTGTGCACCAGCCGTGAGGCGCTGCGGGCCGCGGGTGAGGTGCTCCTGCGCGTCCCGCCGCTGGCGGTGCCCCGCGACGCCGACGACATCACGCCCGCGGGCCTGGTGGAGTCCGACGCCGTCGCGCTGTTCGTCGAACGAGCAGCGGCCGCTGCCCGCGGGTTCGTTCTCACCGACGGCGTGGCAGGCGACGTCGCGGACATCTGCCGGCGACTCGACGGGCTGCCACTGGCCATCGAGCTCGCCGCGGCGCGGCTGCGGACGTTGTCGCCGTCGCAGATCCTCGAACGGCTCGCCGATCGGTTCGCGCTGCTGACCCACAGCGGCCGCGGTGCACCGACGCGTCAGCAGACACTGCGGCTCTGCATGGACTGGAGCTACGAGCTCTGCAGCCCGCCCGAGCAGCGGGTCTGGTCCCGCGTGGCGTTCTTCGCCGGCAGCATGGACATGGAGGCCGCGGCGGCGATCTGCGGGGCGGACGGCCTGCTCGACATCGTGACGTCGCTGATCGAGAAGTCGATCCTCACGAGGGAGGACTCCGACGCCGCGCCGGCGCGGTTCCGGATGCTGGAGACGCTGCGGGAGTACGGGCAGGAGAAGGCGCGCGAGCAGGGGCGCGCGGACGAGGTGGTCGAGCGGCTGACCCACTGGTACAGCGACCTGGCCGGAACCGCCCACGACGAGTGGATCGGGCCCCGCCAACTGGAGTGGATCGCTCGCCTCGAACGGGAGCTGCCGAACTTCCGCGACGTACTCGACCGCTGCGCGCTCCAGGACCCACAGCGTGGGCTGCGGACGGCGGTCGCGCTGTTCCCGTTCTGGAACGCCCGAGGACTCTTCAGCGAGGGGCGGTACTGGCTGGATCGAATGCTCGCGCAGGACGACGGGCAGGTCTCCGTCGAGCTCGCGACCGGCATCTTCGCCGACTGCGTACTCACCGCGTCGCAAGGCGATCTCGAGGCGGTTCTCGCTCTGGTGGCCAGAGCCAGGGCGACCGGGACGGTGAGCGCGGATCCCCTGGTGCACGGGATCGTGGCGCTGACCGACGGGATCGCGGCGCTCTTCTCCGCCGAGGTCGACCGGGCCCGGGCGCAGCTCGAGGTCGCCGTCGCGGTGCTGGGTGGCCCGGGTGCCGAGGAGATCCTCCATCTCTCAGCGCTGACCATGCTGGCCTTCGCCTACGACCTGGGGTCCGACAGCGAGCGGGCAGGGCGATGCTTCGAGCAGGCACTCGCCATCACCGCGGCGCGCGGTGAGTCGGTGTTCCGGTCCTACCTGCTCTGGGGGAAGGGCGTCTCGCTCTGGCGCAGTGGCCGGGGTGAGGACGCCGCGGCCCGGCTGCGGGAGGGCCTGCGCGTGGCCGACGACGTCGGCCATCCGCTGGTCGTCGCGGTCTGTCTGGAGGCGCTCGCCTGGATCGCGGCGGGTGACCGGGACTCCTTCCGCGCAGCCGCGCTGCTCGGCGCGGCGGACGCGCTCAGCCACCGGACCGACAGCGTGCCGACCTTCCTGCCCGCGCTGCTGGTCCACCATCGCGAGGCCGAGCAGGGCATCCGGGAGGCCGTGGGGAAGCACACCTTCGCCCGGGCCTACCGCACGGGTGCCGAGCTCGCCGTCTCGGGTGACATGCGGTCGTTGCTGGAGCCGGCGGCGCCGCCACCCCCTGTCGCGGCATCGCTCACGCCTGCGCTCACCGCGCCCGCCGCCCCGCAGGTGAGCCCGCTGACCCGCCGGGAGTTGGAGGTCGCCGTCCTCATCGGCCGGGGTCTCACGAATCGGGCGATCGCCCACGAGCTGGTCATCTCGCAGCGCACCGTCAGCGGACACGTCGAGCGCATCCTGGCCAAGCTCAACCTGTCGTCTCGGGTGCAGGTAGCGGCCTGGGTGGTCCGTCACCAGGCCGTCTCCTGAGGCGGTCACACGCGCAGGTCGTCCCATACGGCGCGCAACGGTGCGTCGAGGTCGCCGGTGGGGGCTGCCACCGCCCCCGCCTCGCAGAACACCATGCCGTTCGGGGCGTCCGCCGTGAACGGGGCCCAACCCGCGGTCGCCCCGACAGCGGGATCGCCGTCGCGGGCATACGCGAGCCACGCGGACCGCATGGCGTCCGTCGCCGCTCGTGCGGTGTCCGCGTCGACGTCACGGGTCAGCACCGCGTCGCCGCGGCGCATCGCGTCGAACGTGCCGAGCACGAACGGGAGCTCGAGGCAGTGCGCCCCGCCGAACGCCGCCGTGCTGCCGGGCAACGACAGGCCGAACTCGTAGGCGTGAACGGAGAGGCCGCCCGCGGAGAGTGCCGCCGCCCGGTCGAGACACGGGATCCGGAACATCTCATCGCCCGCGTAGCAGGTGAGAAGCTCCTGCACCGAGTCCGTCCGGTAGAGGTCCCGGTAGCGGTCCAGGGCCTTGTCCGCGGCGTCTCCGAAGCTCCACCGCATCCGCTCGACGAGCCGGGCAGGCGGCGCGTCCTCCGGCCTCGGCTCGCGTCCGAAGAAGAACGCGAACTCCCTGCTCGTCCACCCGATCATGATCTCGGTGTGGGGGGAGTGCGTCGGCACGTCGTCCCAGACCGAGGCGAGCAGGTACCGGCCGTCGACGTGGGGTTGGAAGACCGGCAGGTAGCGGCCCCACTCCGCGGTGCGGCCGATCATCTCCGGCACCGCTGCGATCAGCGCGCTCGCCGGCAGCGCCCGCAGCGTGGCGTCGTCACCGACGCCGAGGACGGACCGGTAGAGCTCCCGGATCCGCATCTCGTCGTCGGTGGTCCGCATCGGCGAGCCCAGCGGGGGGCTCTGCAGGATCGCGCGCCGCAGCGGAGGTGCGTCCGGCATCCCGAGCAGGGTCAGGATCGACCACGCCCCGCCGGACTGGCCGACGGCGGTGACGTTCCCCGGGTCGCCGCCGAACGCCGCGACGTTGTCGGTGATCCACTGCAGGGCCAGCGCCTGGTCGGTCAGGCCGCGGTTGCCCGCTGACCGGTCGTCCGGGTGGCAGTCGAGGTAGCCGAAGGGACCGACCCGGTAGTTGATCGCCACGACGACCACATCGCCGTGCTCGGCCAGCGACGCCCCGGAGTAGAGGGGCAGGCTGCCTGCGCCGGTGAGGAATCCGCCGCCGTGGATCCAGACGACGACGGGCCTGCGGCGGTCGTCGGCACCCGGGGTCCAGACGGTGAGGGTGAGGCAGTCCTCGGACATGGCGGCCGGGTCGATCGTGTAACCGAGCAGGGACGGGACGGGTCCGCGTCCCGGCTGGGGGCAGAAGGGGCCGTCGGCAGACGCGTCGCGCACTCCGGACCAGGGGACGGCGGGTTCGGCGGGCAGCCAGCGCCGCTCACCGATGGGCGGGCGGGCGTAGGGGACGCCGCGGAAGACCTGCAATCTGTTCTCGGTCCGGCCACGTACCACCCCCGCGGTCGTCCGGGCGGTCGGTTCGGTGTCGGTCATCGGCAGCTCCCGGGGTGTGGTCGGAACACGGACACCGGTCGCGCGGCCGGCTGCGGGGACACGGGTCCGCACGGGCGCAACGGGGTCGGGACCGCAGGCGGGCACACATCCCAGCCGGGACGAAGGGCGCAAGCGGTGGACCGGACTGTAGCGGCGGGCCAGCGGATCGACAACGCGCCCGGGAAGGCCCTTTTCGTCAAGGGGTAGACCTACCCGTTTCTTACCCGCGGGGATACCTGTTCCGGCTCGGGGTGTCGGATACCCGTGTTCTGGCGAGGCCCTGTCGATATGGTTCGAACAACAGGTATCCGGCGTCACCGTCGGGAAGATCGGCGATCGGCCGGCGCCGGTACCGGCGTCGCGGTCCGCGACCCGGTATCCGCGCACCGCTTCTCTCCAGGAGACATCCATGGCCAAGTTCCTCGTGATTCTGCACGCGCCCGGCGTGACCCCCGAGCAGTTCGGTGAGTCCGCCCCGGAGATCGTCAAGAACGAGCACGCGACCTTCGTGCACGCCTACGCCAACCTCGTCGACGGGACGATCGTGAACATCTACGAGGCAGAGAACGCGGACCAGGTGGAGCTGGAGATGGAGCGGCTCGGCTGGCCGTTCGACGAGATCGCGAAGATCCAGTACGAGACCTCGCTCGCGGAGCTGACCGCGTCCGTCTGACTCGTTCCGTTCCGTTCCCGTCCGGGAGGAGACAACCGCAATGACCGTTCAGATCGACCCGCCCGTCCAGGAAACCCTGGAGTGGTTCGGCGAGGGTGGCCCCACGAAGGAGCCGCGCGCGGCCAACAGCTTCGAGCACATGCTGACCCATCAGGGGATGCAGCAGCAGAAGGAGATGTTCAACTTCTTCGGGCCGGGCGACATGGTGCCGGTCACCGCGTTCTCGTACTCGATTCCCGACATGCCGCGGTTTCACTTCTACCATTACAACGACCAGCAGGAAGTCGTCATCAGCATGGCCTCCGAGGGTGCGCCGCTGAAGACGGGGCATGTCCACATCCAGGACACCACGCACGGTGTGACGATGTTCCTCAACAAGCCCAAGGCTCCGGTGATGCAGGCGTACCAGATGTGCATCATCGCCATCCGGATGCGCGACGCCGCGCCGCAGAACGAGGCCAAGATCTTCCGCTGCTCGGAGTGCAACGAGGTGATCTTCCGCCTCGACGTCGACATGCACGTGGGCCCGCCGCACCCGTACTACCAGGAGCTGCCGAACATCCGGCTGTACGCCGATGCGGTCGATGCGTTCAACGAGACCGACCGGATCTGCTCGGCGTGCGGACACCACAACGAGGAGTTCCCGAACTACATCGCCGGCTGGAGGCGATACACCCAGTACATCGAGCTGGCCAACCGGGCACGCGGCGATATCGAGAAGGCCGGCGCCGAGGCGGGCTTCGGCGGGGAGATCGCGCGATGACCGCCGCACGTGAGTATCCCATGCGCAAGAAGACGATCAACATCTTCAAGGAGGGGAAGAAGACCTGGGGCTCCTACGACGACTTCCCCCTCGCCGCCGTGGGCGTCGACCCGGCGCCGCACCTGAGCCGCAACAGCGTCGCCCAGCCCTTCCACCTGGTCACCGCCCGCGACGAGCTGCTGGTGACGATGGCCGGCACGGGCACGGTCGAGTTCCGCACGCCGAGCGGCGTGAAGACCCTCGACTTCGAGGCCGGCACCGTCACCTACCTGCCCGCCCGGATGCCGTCGCGGGTGCTGCCGGACACCGAGGCGTTGCAGGTGCGCCTCAAGGCGGCCGCCCCCGTCACCGAGGCCGCCGCGTTCTTCTGTACCTCGTGCAACGCGCTGCTGCATTCCGTCGAGTTCGTCGCGGATGTCCCGCAGCAGAAGTACTGGGACGTGGCCGTCGAGTTCAACGGTTCGATCGAGCAGCGGACCTGCACGAGGTGCGGCGCGGTCGCGGATCCCGTCGATCTCTCCGAGGTCGCCTGGAACGACGTCGCCGACGTGCTGAAGGCATGACGCCGGCCGCGGTCGATATCGCGGCCGGATGAGCAGGAGAGGAGGCAGGCGATGCCCTACGTGATCTCGGAGCCCTGCGTCGACAAGATGGACCGCTCGTGTGTCGCGGAGTGTCCGGTCGACTGCATCTACCAGGGCGAGCGGAAGATGTACATCAACCCTGACGAGTGCATCGACTGCGGTCAGTGCGAGACGGTGTGCCCGGTCGACGCCATCACGCTCGACAAGCAGACCCCAGAGCAGTACGCGGCGCACGTCGCCGACAACATCCGCTTCTTCGCCGAGCCCCTCCCCGGCCGCAACGAGCCGATCGGGAGCCCGGGCGGGGCGGAGGACTTCGGTCCGGTGGGCGTGGACACCGAGCTCGTGGCCGCGCTCGAGCCACGCGATCCCGCCGTCTGAGCATGGCCTACCGCACGGTGCTGCCCGTCCTGGTGATCACGGGGTTCCTGGGCAGTGGGAAGACGACGCTGGTCAACAGGGTGCTGCGCGGCGCCGCCGGTGCGCGGCTCGGCGTGGTGGTCAACGATTTCGGCGAGATCGGCATCGACGGTGCGCTGATCGAGGAGAGCACCGACGACGTGGTCGAGCTCGCCGACGGCTGCCTGTGCTGCCGCAACACTGGCGACCTCGAAGCGGCGCTGGCCGCGCTGACGGCGCGGGCGGACCGGCTGGACGGCATCGTCGTGGAGACCAGCGGCCTGGCCGACCCGACCGCGGTCGTCGAGGTCGTCGCGAACAACCGGACGGACACCCCGTTGGCGCTGGTCGGGGTCGTCACGGTGGTCGACTGCCAGGAGTTCGACGCGAACCTGCGGCACGCGACCGTCGCCTACCGGCAGATGGTGGCCGCCGACCTGTTCGTGCTGTCCAAGACCGCGGTGGCGCCCGCCGCGGACGTCGAGTTGATCCCCTCGCGGCTCACGATGATCAACTCGGTCGCGCCGGCGGTCCGCGGCGGTGAGGCGGTGGACGCCGTCGCGTCGCTGCTCGCTCCCCAGGCCGTCCCGGCCCGCCGGCGCGACGTGCCCGAACCCGAGGCCCGGGAGCACATGACGCTGCCCGTCGTGACGCTCTCGGTGCCGGAGCCGCTCGACCGGGCACGGTTCATGAGCTGGATCGACGGGCTCGGCCCGAGCGTCGTGCGGGTGAAGGGCCTGGTGACCTTCGACGGGGGCGGGCCTCCGCTGGTGGTCGACCGGGTCGGGGCGCGCACGACGTTCCGGCTCGCCCCGCCGACGGTGGGGCGGGTGCTCCAGGACAACGACGCGGTCCTCGTGCTGTTCGGCACGGGAGCGGACCGCGCCTCGAAAGCACTCATCGCCTGCACGGCGCGGGTGAGCGGGAAGGACGTGGTGGCGTGAAGATCGATTCAGGGCGGCTGGTTCCGGACACGATCCTGCACGGCGGGAAGATCGTGACCGTGGACGCGCGATCGTCCGTGGCCGAGGCGGTGGCCATTGCGGACGACCGGATCGTCGCGGTGGGCAGCGACCGCGAGGTGCGGGCTCTGGCCGGGCGCGGGACGCGGGAGGTCGACCTGCGGGGCACCTCGGTGATCCCCGGCCTCATCGACAACCACACCCACCCGATGATGGCGGGGTTCGAGGCGGCGGAGGTCGGAGCCAAGGTCGACGTCGCGACGGCCCGGTCGATCCCGGAGATCCTCGCTCGGATCCGCGATGCGGTGCGGGACGCGAAGCCGGGGGAGTGGGTGACGACGTCGTGCCTCTACCGCGGCGGTATCGAGGACGGCCGCTTCCCGAACCGGCACGACCTCGACACCGTGGCCCCGGACAACCCGGTCTACATCGCCGACGGTGGCCGCAACGTCATCGTCAACACATTGGCGCTGGAGATGGCGGGTATCGGGCCCTCCACCCCGGACCCCGACGGCACCGACGAGCTGTCAGAGGGCCACATCGTGCGCGACGAGGAGGGCGTCCCGACCGGGCACCTGATCGTCGGAGCCGGGGATCTGGCGCGGCGGGCGTGGTGGGTGCGGCTCGGCCAGGAGCCGCAGCTGTGGGACCTGCTGCAGTACGACCGGGAGACCTCGAAGCGGGCCGTCGTCGCGCAGATGCGCACGCTCAACGCGGCCGGGATCACCGGGACCCGGGACATGGGCACGTCGGTGTGGGACCTCGACGCCTACGTCGAGGTGGCGCGCGACGGTGACGCGACGGTCCGGATGGACCTCCTGCTCGGGCTGCCGATGCAGCACTGGAGCATCGAGCGGATCACCGAGACCCTGCGTGCCTACTTCGGACCCCGGCAGGGCTTCGGCAACGAGTGGGTGCGCATCGGCGGGCTCAAGCTCGTCGCGCAGAACTACGGCTACTGGACGACGACGCCGCGCAAGCTCGACCACGTCATCCGTGAGGGCAACCGGCTCGGTTGGCGCTTCGCGATCCACGGGACGCCCGGCGACCTCGGCGACGACATCACGGTGATCCTCGACGCGCTGGAGGCCGCCGATGCCGAGAGCCCGCTGGCCGGGAAGCGCTGGAGCTACGAGCACGCCTTCGGTCTCATCAACCCGGTGCACCACGAGCGGCTGCGCAAGCTCGGCGTCATCATCGCGGCGAACCCGATGCTCGCCTACTTCGGGGCGGGGCGGGCCATGGAGATGCACAAGACCATGGAGGCCCTGAAGCTGGTGGCGCACGACAGCGACCTGACGCCGCTGGAGCACACCGTGCGGGAGTGGGGGCAGCCCGTCCGTTCCTGGCTCGACGCGGGCCTGCTCGTCACGGGCGGGACGGACACCCCGGCCATCCCGTACGACCTGCAGCGGCCGCTGCTCGGGCTGTGGACGACGTTCTCCCAGGACACCCTGGCCGGCGAGCTCATGCCCGAGGAGAAGGTCAGCCGCATGGAGGCGTTGCGCATCTGGACCGCCAACAACGCCTACGCGACGTTCGAGGAGCACCTCAAGGGGTCCATCGAGCCGGGCAAGCTCGCCGACCTGGTGATCCTCTCCGGCGATGTCCTCGACGTGCCGGACAGCGAGTTCCTGGACCTGCGCGTGCTCGAGACCATCGTGGGCGGGCGGACGGTCCACGAGCACTCGGCCGCCACGGTCTGATGAACGGCCGGGAGAGCCGTCTGCTCGACGGGCGGCTCAAGATCCGACATCTGGTGCTGGTCCAGACGCTGACCCAGCACCAGAGCATCGTCGCCGCGGCCAACGCGCTGCACGTCACCCAGCCCGTGCTGACCCGGCGGCTGCGCGAGCTCGAGGAGATCCTCGGCGTCACGCTGTTCGAACGCACCTCGCGCGGGGTCACTCCGACCGAGTTCGGTGCGGCGTTCGTCGAGCACTCCTGTGCCGTCCTCGCCCAGATCAGCCAGGCGGCGCGGCACCTCGACGAGATCGCCGACGCGCGTCGTGGCCGGGTGATCGTGGGTTCGCACCTGGTGGGCGCCAACCTGCTCGTTCCGCGGGCCATCGCCGCGTTCAAGGCGCAGAGCCCGCTCGTCACGGTCGTCACCCGCGAAGGGACACCGGAGTCGCTGCTGCTGGAGCTCGAATCCGGTCAGGTCGACCTCATCGTCGGACGGCTCACGTCGCCGCCTCCGGCCGGGATGACACAGCGCCACCTGTACCACGAGCCGATCACGGCCGTGGTCGGCGCGCAGCACGCGCTGGCGGGCCGGGCTGCGGTGCGCTCGGAGGACCTGAGCGAGCACCCGTGGATCCTGCCCGGGCCCGAGACGGTGCTGCGCCGGGAGCTGGAGGAGTACTTCTTAAGCCGCCGGATCAGCGTGCCGCAGAACGTCGTCGAGTCGACGGCGTTCCTGACGGTCCGCCAGCTCCTCATCGACGGCGACTTCGTCGCCTTCCTGCCGACGCTGATCGCCCAGGAGGACGAGCGGCTCACGGTCCTCGACATCGGTCTCGCGGGGATCCGGCAGACCGTCGGCGCGACGATGAGCACGGGACGGCGCCTCAACCCGGCATCACTGGCGTTCATCTTCTGCCTGGTCCGGGCCGCCGGCCCGCTCGAGGCCGCCCGGAGGGTGCACGACACCCGGACAGCCGAGGCCGTGGAGCGGATTTCTCCCTGACCTCGGCCGTCCGGGTCTCCGGTCATGTCGCCGGCGCGGCCGCCCGCCCCGACGAGGGCGAGAGCGTCGGGAGCTCGACACCCAGGAACCGCTCGGCGTTCCCCCGCCGGATCAGCGCACGCTGGTCGTCGTCGAGGAAAGGCGACCGGTCCACCACGGCTCCTACCGGACGTTCTCCCAGCGGGTACGGGTAGTCGCTGCCGACCATCACCGAGCCGACCCCCAGCGTGTCGACCAGCAACCGCAGGGACTCCGGCCGGAAGACGACGCTGTCGACGCTGAACCGGCCCACGTAGGACGACGGCGGTGCCTTCGACGTCGCGATGACGTCAGGTCGCTGGTGCCAGGCGTTGTCCATGCGCCCGAGCCAGTAGGCGAACGAGCCGCCACCGTGGGCGAAGCAGATCCGCAGGTCCTCGCTGACGTCGTCGAACACACCGCCGAGCACCAGCGCCAGCATCGACAGGTGGGTCTCGGCGGGCATGCCGACCAACCACTGGGCCATCCATCGGTCCAGCCGTGGCGACTGCGGCATGTCCCACGGGTGCACGAACACGGGGACGCCGAGCCGCGCGCAGTGCTGGAGGAATGTCCGAATTCCGCCGGCGTCCAGATCCTCGTCGCCGACGTGGTTGCCGATCTCCACACCGACGTGTCCGTCGGCGAGGCTGCGTTCGAGCTCGGCACACGCCGCGTCGATGTCCTGCAGGGGGACCTGGCAGAAGGGCACGAGCCGCGGGGACGCGCTCGTGATCTCGAGCGCGAGCTCGTTGAAGATCCGCGCGATCTTCGTGGCGGCGCCCGGCGCCGCGTCGTAGGAGAAGAACACCGGGGTCGGCGAGAGCACCTGCACGGCCACGCCGTCGTCGTCCATGTCGGCGAGCCGGATACCGGGGTCCCAGGCGTCGGCGCCGACCCGGCGGAACTCGCGGGTGCCCAGCATGATCATCGCGTCGCGCTCGCTGCGGATCTCCAGCCGCGGCGCATCCGGTCCCCCCGGCAGCAGCGGCCAGCCGCGCGGGACGTAGTGGGAGTGGACGTCGACGGTTCCCCGTGGGTCCACCTCAGCCCTTCCCGGGGTGCAGCGCACCGCACTTGCCACAGGTGCGGGCCTTCTCGTCGGCGTAGAAGGCGGTGAAGACCGGCGGGAGGTCGGCCACGATGTCGCGGACCTGGAGCTCGACCTCGTGGACGAGACCTCCGCACTCCGCGCAGTACCACTGGAACTTCTCCAGGGTGCCCTCCTCGCGGACCCGCTCGATCACCAGGCCGATCGACCCTGCCTGCGGGCGCTGCGGCGAGTGCGGGACGTGGCCCGGCAGGAGCCAGGTCTGACCCTCCCGGACGTGCACGGTCCGCGGCCCATCGTCGGTGATCACGTCGATGTGCATGTCGCCCTTGATCTGGTGGAACCACTCCTCGTAGGGGTCCACGTGGAAGTCGGTCCGCTGGTTGGGACCCCCGACCACCTGCACGATGAAGTCCCTGCCGGTGAAGAGCGCCTTGTTGTTGACCGGCGGCTTGAGCGAGGGCTCGTGCTCGGCGATCCACTGTGTGAAGTCCACGGGCGCACCGGTGTCGGTCATGGTGTTCCTCCTGTCGGGGAGAGGGGCGTCGGGTCGAGCCGGCCGGTGTACGCCACAGCCTGGATCTCGATCAGCAGGTGCGGATGCGGCAGCTGGTGGACCGCGACGGTGGTGCGCGCCGGACCGGTCTCGTCGAAGTAGCGGCCGTAGACCTCGTTGTAGCCACCGAAGTCGTTCATGCTGACGAGGTAGGCGGTGATCTGGACGAGATCGTTCAGATCGGCGCCGCCGGCGCGCAGGACGTCGCGGATGTTCTCGATCACCGCCGCTGTCTGCGCGCGGATGTCCAGGTCGACGGTGCCCATCGCGTCGACCCGAGCTCCGACGATCTCGTTGCTGGGCAGCCGGCTGCTCGTTCCGGACACGTACAGGAACGGTCCTGCCCTGCGTGCGTGCGGGAACCGCCCCCGTGGCCGGGCCTTGCCCGCCACGACCAGGTGCGACTCGGTCATGTGCGCTCCCCGCCGTCCCGCGTGCCGGTGATCGTGAGCGCGACCCGCCCGAGCCCGGCGACCCGCGCCTCGACGTGCGCGGTGTCGACCGGGAGCGCCGCGGTGGCGGCTCCGGCGAGCACGATGTCCCCGGCCCGTAGCGGGATGGCGTGCTCGGCGGCGATCCCCAGCAGGGCGGCGCCGATCCGGCGCGGGTCGCCGAGGACGGCGGCGGTCGACCCGAAGGCCACCGGCCGCCCGGCGATCGACAGCGTGACCGCCGCGTTCGCCAGGTGCGTCCACAGTGCGGTGTCGAGCGGCATCCAGTGCCCGACGGCGAACGCGGCGGCCGAGGTGTTGTCGGCCACGACGCGCGGCAGGTCGAAGGCGAACCCGGAGAAGCGGGAGTCGATCAGCTCGACGGCGGGGGCGACCGCGTCGAGGGCGCTCACCAGATCGGCTCGCGGGTCGGCCGGGTCGACGTCGCGGGACAGCCGGAAGGCGATCTCCGGCTCGACGCGCGGGTGGATCAGCAGCGACCGGTCGATCCGGCCGCCTTCGCGCACCCGCATGCGGGCGGTGAGCGCGCCGACGATGACGTCGTCCACGCCCATCTGCCGCATCTTGGCCGTACTGGTGAACCCGAGCTTGACGCCGACGCGCGGGTCGCCGAGCGACTCGCGGTTCCCGACGAGGACTCGCTGCACGGCATACGCCTCGGCCAGGTCGAGGTCGGGCAGCTCGGCCTGGGGGGACAGCGGTGTCCGCGTGCGTGCCGCGTCCTCCAGGAGTCGGGCCACGTGCTGCACGCCCGGGACCGTCATCGCGTCGCCTCCCTGTGGCTCGGCTCGTCGTCGACCAGCAGCAGCTCGACGTGCCCCAGCCCGGACAGCTCCGCGCGATAGCGCCCGGGACGGGTGAGATCGGCCATCGGGCCGAGGGCACCGGAGAGCACGACCTCGCCCGCGCGCAGCGGACGGCCCCGGCGCGCGGACTCGCGCGCGAGCCACGTGACGGCCCGGGCGGGGGAGCCGAGGCACGCCGCCCCGACGCCGCTGGAGACGAGTTCGCCGTCGTGTTCGAGCGCGAGGGCCACCTCGGTGAGGTCCAGCCCGCGTGGCGACACCGGAGTCGTGCCGAGGACCACGGCCCCGGATGACGCATCGTCGGCGATCGTGTCGGTGATGGCGATGTCCCAGCCGGCGATGCGGGAGTCGACGACCTCGATCGCCGGCAGCAGGAAGTCGGTCGCGCGCAGGACGTCGACGACGGTCGAGCGGGGGTCGTCGAGGTCGGCTCCCAGTACGAACGCCACCTCGCCCTCCACCCGGGGCTGCAGGAACTCGCTGCGGTGCACGTGCTCCCCGTCGGCCCGCACCATCGTGTCGAGGATCGGCCCGAAGTCCGGCTGGTCCACCCCGAGCTGGGCCTGGACGGCAGGTGAGGTCAGGCCGATCTTGCGGCCGACGAGGCGCCGACCTGTCGCCGTCCGGCGCTCCAGCACGAGTTCCTGCACCGCGTACGCCGCATCGACGTTGGCGGCGCCGAGCACGTCGCGCACAGGGGTACACGGGGTCGCGCTCACCCGCGCGTCCCACAGCCGTTCGGCGGCGACCAGGACGGCTTTGCGGCGGTCGGGGGTGTCGTCGTCGGTCACGGTGCCGTTGTCGGTCACAGCGTCGTTGGCAGTCACAGGGCCACGCACACGTTCGTCGTCTCCGTGTAGAAGTCGAGGGAATGCCGGCCGCCCTCGCGGCCGATCCCGGACAGGCCGGTCCCCCCGAACGGGGACCGCAGCTCGCGCAGGAACCAGGTGTTGACCCACGCGATCCCTACGTCCATCCGCTGTGCCACGCGGTGGCCGCGGCGCAGGTCACTGGTCCACACGGCCGCGGCCAGGCCGTACTCGGTGTCGTTGGCCAGGTGGACGGCCTCGTCCTCGTCGTCGAACGGGATCAGCCCGGCCACCGGACCGAAGACCTCGTCGCGCATGACGCGGTCGGCGTTGGTGAGTCCGGTCCAGAGCGTGGGCCGCAGCCACCAGCCGCCGCTCAGTGCGTCCGGCATGTCCGGGACGTCCCCGCCGGTGCGCACCTGCGCCCCCGACTCCTCCGCCAGCCGCAGATAGCGCAGGACTTTCGCGCGGTGGGCGGCGGAGATCAGCGGCCCGGTCGTCGTGCGCTCGTCGTCGGGAGCGCCCAGGTGCAGCGCTTCCGCGCGTTTGACGAGCCCGGCGCACACGTCCTCGAAGACGCCGCGTTCGACGTAGACGCGCTCCGTGCAGAGACAGACCTGGCCGGTGTTGGCGAACACCGACCGCGCGAGGCCGTCGAGCGTTGCGTCGAGGTCGGCGTCGGCGAACACCACGGCGGCGTTCTTGCCGCCGAGCTCGAAGGACACGGGCCGCACCCGCGGCGCCACTGCTCGCATGATCGCGGCCCCGGTGGCCGAGGACCCGGTGAAGGTCACCCCGTCGACGGCGGGGTGACCGGTGAGGAACTCACCGGCCGAGCCGGCTCCGCGGCCGTGGACGACGTTGTAGACCCCGGCGGGGAAGCCCGCCTCCTCGACGAGCTCCGCGAGCAGCGTCGCGGATGCCGGGGTCTCGTCGGACGGCTTCACCACCACCGTGTTCCCGCACGCCAGGGCCGGCGCCAGCTTCCAGGTGAGCAGGAGCAGCGGGAGGTTCCACGGGACGATCACGGCGACCACTCCGAGCGGCTTGCGCAGCGCGTAGTTCAGCGCCTGGCCTCCGGGGTGTTCGAGCAGGTAGGACTCCATACCCTCGGCCGCTGCCGTATCGGCGAACGAGCGGAGGTTGGCCGCGGCGCGGGCGACGTCGAGGCTGCGGGCAGTGGCCGCCGGCTTGCCCGTGTCGATGACCTCCGCGCGCACCAGGTCCTCGGCCCTCGCGTCGACGAGGTCGGCCAACCGGCGCAGGAGGCGGCAGCGATCGGCCACCGTGGTACGTCCCCAGGGCCCCTCGTGCGCTGCACGGGCCGCCAGGACGGCCTGGTCGACGAGCGGGGCGTCTGCCTCATGCACCTCGGCGACAGTGGTGCCGGTGGTCGGGTCGACGTCGGGGAAGGTGCTCGCGCCGTCGACGAACCGTCCGCCGACGTAGTTCCTGATCTGGAGCATCATCGCCTCTCGCCGGCTGTCGGGGGACTCGTCGGAGGCCCTTCCCACGCGGCGGACGAGGTGCGGAGGGACCGACGCCGTTCATCGTCGGGTCGACACGCGATGCAGGTCCAATGCGCATTCCGGGCGCGGGTATGCCTGTTCAGGTAAGTCCGAGGCAGGCCTGCCACCGGATGGCGTGGGACGGGCCCAGCCCGGCGGACCGCCCCGCGAGCCACGCGGTGGTGCTGCGACATACAACTCGAAATGTGACGGTCGTCTAATATATCGTCATGGGTATCCGGCATGAGAACGGCGACGCTCGCGCCCTGCAACGTGAGCCGGCGGCTGGCATGAGCGAGCGGCTGCAACCGCAGCATCTGCTGCTCACGCTGCTCGGCGACTACTGGTACGGGCACCGCGAGCACCTCCCTTCGGCAGCGCTCGTGCAGCTGCTGGCCGAGTTCGGCGTGACCGACGCGAGTGCGCGGGCGGCGCTCAGCCGGTTGCAGCGGCGCGGCCTGCTCGAGTCCTCCCGCACCGGACGGCACACGCACTACAGGCTCAGCGAGCACGCCGCGCAGGTGCTCGTGGAAGGACGGCAGCGCATCCTGCGGTTCGGCGTCGACGTCCGACCGTGGGACGGGAGCTGGACCCTCGTCTGCTTCTCGGTGCCCGAGCGCGAGCGTCAGCTGCGTCATCTGCTGCGCGCGAGGCTGTCGTGGCTGGGCTTCGCGCCGCTCTACGACGGTGTGTGGGTCTCGCCGCATCGCCCGATCGAGGCGGTTCGGCGGGAGCTGGCTGAGCTCGGCATCGACCGTGCGAGCGTCTTCGTCGGCGGTGCGCCCGATCAGGGCGAGGAGCTGCTCGCGGCGTGGGACCTCGATGGTCTGTGTGCGGAGTACAACGCGTTCGTCGCGGAGTTTCGTGAGCTCGCGGAGCGGATGCGCGCGGGCGGCGTCGGCACGGCCGAGGCGCTCGTCGTACGCACGCGGGTGATGGATGCGTGGCGCGGGTTCCCGAGGCTCGACCCGGAGCTGCCGGCGGAGCTGTTGCCGTCGGAGTGGCCGCGGGCCGCGGCGCGCAGTCTGTTCGCGGAGCTGTACGACAGCCTCGCGCCGATCGCCGTCGTGCGGGTCCAGCAGATCCTAGACGGCTACGCGCCGGAACTTGCTGCGGCGGTCCGGTCCCACACCACTGCCGTGATCGACGACAGATCGGACGCACTCGCGACACGGCCGTCGGCTTCCCGTCGTGCAATCCATGACTTCGAACTTGACGACCGTCATGGATAGTGCAACCTTGGTTCTCGTGACGACTGGTCCGACGCCCTCGTCACGACGGCAGGAGGACGACGTGGAACTCCGGCGATCCACAACCGGATGCGAGCCCGGCCGCGCACAGCCCATACGGGAGCGCGGATGAACGCGGCAGTGCAGACTGCCGACGCCCTCGTGCGCGCCGCGGCCGAGCGCACGCCGGACAGCGTCGCGCTCGTCGATCCCACGCACGGGCGCTCGCTGACCTATCGCTCGCTCTGCGAGCGCGTGGACCGCACCGCCACGGGGCTACACGAGATCGGCCTGATGCCCGGCGACCGCGTCGCCACCGTGGCGGGCAACACCCTCGACCACGTCGTGGCGATCCTCGCGCTCCAGCGCCTCGGCGCGGTCGCGGCGCTGATGAACCACCGCATGGACTCACAGACGGTCGCGGAGCTGCTCGTCAGCGGTCGCATCTCGCACGCGATCGTGCGCCCGGACGAGGCGCTGGTCGCATCCGCCGCGGAGGCGATCGGGGCCGAGGACCACGTCCTGACGCTCGGCGACGGCGTCGACGGGCTGCGCTCGCTCGACGACGTCGCGTCGGACGGGCACGACGACCTGCCATTGCACGACCCCCAGCCCGAGGACCCGTCGTTCGTCTTCTACAGCTCGGGGACGACGGGCCTGCCGAAGGGGATCGTGGTGCCGCACCGGGCGACCCTCCCGCGGGTCGTCTGGCTCGCCGCCCAGGGCGGCCTCAGCTTCGGACCGCACAACCGCAGCCTCGGGGCGCTGCCGATCAACCACGTGATGGGCTTCTACGGTGCGCTGCTCGCGACGTTGAGCCTGAACGGGACCTATGTCGTGCTCGAGCGCTGGTCGGGATCCGCGGCACTGGAGCTCGTCGAGCGCGAGCGGATCAGCTCGCTGCTCGCGTCGCCGACGCAGCTCTACGACCTGCTCGCCGCAGCGGAGCGATCCGAGGCGAGCGTGCGCTCGCTGGAGATCGTCGCGCACACCGGCGGGCCGATCTCGGTCGCGCTGCTCGACCGCGTGGTCGCCGCGCTGCCGGCGTCGGTCTGGCAGCTCTACGGGACGACCGAGCTGATGAACTCGCTCTACGCCGGCCCGCAGACGTCACGTCCCCAGGTGATGCGGCCCGGGCTCTTCTCGCGCGTGCGCGTGGCCCGCCTGGGCGGCGGCCCGGACGACCTCGCGGCGCCCGGTGAGGAGGGTGAGCTGCTCGTCGGCACCGACTCGCCTGCCGCCTTCTCCGGCTACCTGGACCAGCCGCAGCTCACGCGCGAGAAGTGCCCAGGCGGCTGGTACCGGACCGGTGACGCCGCCGTCGCCACCGAGGACGGCTGGTACGAGCTCAAGGGGCGCTGCGACGACATGATCGTGTGCGGCGCCGAGAACGTGCACGCGCAAGAGGTGGAGTCCTTCCTCGAAGGTCATCCGTCGGTCGGCGGCGCAGCCGTCGTCGGCGCGCCTGACGAGCGCTGGGGTGAGCTCCCGGTCGCGTACGTGGAGGGGCACGGCGCGGCGACGCCGTTGCCGGACGCGCTCGACGCCTTCTGCCGCGATGGCTCGCTCGCCAACTACAAGCGCCCGCGCCACTACTTCGTGTGGGACCGGCTCCCGCGCAATGCGATGAACAAGGTGCTTCGCCGCACCCTGCGCGAGCGGGTCGCACGAGACCTGGAGCAGGAGGGCGGGCTGCGGGGTATCCCGTCCGCCGGACAGCCCGGACACCTGAACCCCTGAATCCCGACCGAGAGGAAACGTCGTGAGCCACATCGAGTACGAGGTTGTGAACCGCACCGGCTGGCTGCGGATCAATCGCCCCGAGGCACGCAATGCAATGACCGTCGACATGCTGATGGAGACGCAGGACCGCCTCTACGAGGCCGAGCTCGATCCCGCGGTCGCGTGCATTCTGATCAGCGGAGTCGGCGGAAACCTGACGGCGGGCTTCGACATGAAGGAGGTCCCGTCGAACGGCGACAAGATCGCCGTCCAGCGCCATTTCCGTCGCGCGAGCCTCTATTGGCACTCGATCATGCACACGATCGTACGAATGAAGAAGCCGCTGATCGTCGGCGCGCAGGGCACCAACGTCGGCGGCGGCCTCGGGCTGATCGCGGCCTGCGATCTCGCCGTCATCGGCGAGGACACGCGGGTCATCCCCTCGTGGGTCTCGATCGGACTCGGGCCCGACGCCAGCAGCACCTACCACCTGCCGCGCATGGTCGGGCTGCGCCGCGCGATCGACTGGATCATGACCAACCACGCCGCGACGGCGCAGGAGATGCTCGAGTGGGGCTATGTCACGCGGGTCGTCCCGACCGAGGACGTGATGGACGAGTGCTGGGCGCTCGCCGAGTCGCTGAACCGCGTGCCGACCGAGATCCTCGGCGAGGTCAAGTTCCTCATGCACCACGGCACGATCTCGCCCATCGAGAACCAGACCGAGTGGGAGCGCGAGGCGGTGCTCGTCGGCGCGCGCACGGACTTCTTCCACGACCGCCTGGTCGACTTCCTCGGCGGCAAGACGCCGGCCACATCGGACGTCACTGCGGGGCCGGCGAGTGAGCACTCCGCGCCCTGAGCGCACGCCCGTCGGATCGTGCTGTGCGGTCGTCACGGGCGGCGCGCGCGGCATCGGACGCGCCGCGGCGCTCGCGCTGGCAGCCGACGGCTTCCACGTCGCGGTCGTCGACCCCGGCGTGGCGCTCGACGGGCGCCGCCCGGACCCCGCACCGGCGCAGAAGGTCGCGGACGAGATCCGGTCCGCAGGCGGAGCCGCGGAGGCGTTCGGGGTCGACTGCCGCACGCCCGCGGCCGCGCGCGAACTGGTCGAGCGCGTCGCCGACTGGACGTCAGCGAGCGCGCTCGTGCTCGTGCACGCCGCCGGCACCCTGCGCGACGGACTGCTGCACACGGCAGGCGACGACGACTGGGACGAGGTCCTCGGCGCGCACCTGCACGTGGGCGTGCAGCTGACGCGCGCGCTCGTGCCGGCGATGCGCGAGGCCCGATGGGGGCGGATCGTCTACGTCGGCGGGGCGGCCGGACTCGTCGGCAGCGTCGGGCAGGGCGCCTACGACGTCGCCAAGGCGGGCCTCTTCGGCCTCATGCGCGGCGCGGCGCTCGAGCTCGACCGCCGCGGGATCACGGTCAACTACCTCGTCCCGTTCGCCTACACGCGCATGACGGCGTCGATCCCGCCCGCGACCCCGGCGCTCGAGCGCTTCAAGCAGCACGCGCGAAGCTCGAGACCGTGCGACGTCGCGCCGCTCGTCGCGTGGCTCTGTTCGGAGCGCTCGGCCGGCGTGACCGGGCAGGTCCTCGGCGTCCGCGGCGCCGAGCTCGGTCTCTGGTCCCAGCCGCGGCCCGTGCAGCACGCCGTCCGCTCCGAGGGCTTCACGCCGGAGCTCGTCGACGTGGCCGTGCGCGGCGCGCTGAGCGTGCAGCTGACGCCGCTCGAGAGCGAGTTCGACCTCTTCGCGGAGCCCGCGCCGCCCGTCTCGCGCGCGGACTCCACCGATTGCGACCACGACCGGAGTGACAGCAGATGACCGCACACGAGACCACTCCCGATCCGCTGCACGAGCGCGAGGTGCTCGTCGTCGGTGCCGGTCCCGTCGGCCTGAGCGCCGCGCTCGCGTTGCACACACGCGGGCTGCGCCCGGTCGTGCTCGAGGCCGGCGAGGAGGGGCGCCCGCGGCCCGGCAGCCGCGCGCTGTTCGTGCACAAGGAGTCGCTGAAGACGCTGGAAGCCGTCTCGCCCGGCCTCGGCCACCGGATCGTCGCCGACGGCATGATGTGGTCGACCAAGCGCACCTTCTGGCACGGTCGTGAGGTCTACGCCCGCACGTATCCGCCCGCGCACGGGGGCGGGCTCCCTGCGGCGACCAGCCTGCCGCAGGTCAGCACCGAGCGGCACCTGCTCGCCGCCTGCCTCGACGCAGGCGTGGAGATCGCCTGGGGCGAGCAGGTCGAGCGTGTCGTGACCGACGAGCGAGGGGCGACCGTCACCACCACGGCCGGACGCAGCCGGCGCGCCGCATACGTCGTCGGCGCCGACGGCGCCCGCTCCGCAGTGCGCTCGGCGGTCGGCATCGAGATGTCCGGGACCCGCTCGGCGAACTCGTTCGTCGTGGTCGACGTCGAGGACGACCCGGCGGCGCCGCTGCCTGCCGAGCGCGTCTTCCACTACGCGCACCCCGCGGTCGACGGGCGCAACGTCCTGCTCGTGCCCTTCGCGGGCGGCTGGCGCGTCGACCTGCAGTGCCGCGTCGACGACGATCCCGACGTCTTCGGCGGCGAGGAGGGCGTGCGCGACTGGCTGCGCGCCGTGATGCCCGCTGCGTACGTCGAGCGCGTCACGTGGGTCTCGACCTACCAGTTCCTCCAGGTGATCGCCGACACCTTCACCGACCGTCACGACCGCGTCCTGCTCATCGGCGAGGCGGCGCACCTGTTCGCGCCCTTCGGCGCGCGCGGGATGAACTCCGGGATCGCCGACGCCGCATCGGCCGCCGGTGCGATCGCCGACGCGCTGCAGGCCGACGGCCGCGCGGCGATCGCACGTTTCGCGGCCGAGCGGCGCACCGCGGCGGAGTACAACCGCGCCGCGGCCGGCACCGCGCTGGCCCACATGGAGCCGAGGGATCCGCGGATGCGGCTCAAGCTGCACGCCGCCGCACTGCTGGCGCCGCGCTGGCAGCGCGCCGGCGCCTGGCTCGACGCGGCGCCGTACGGGCCGCGCTCGGGCCCGCCCGTCGCGACCGCCACGAAGTACTAGCAAGGGGAGGCAGAGCGACGCCATGACGACGCAGACGTTCGATGCGGGAGTACCCGTATGACCGGCACCGTGCCACGTCGCGATGCGGCGGGACGCGTCGTCGGCCTCTCCGCGCTCTTCGCCCCTCGCGGGATCGCTGTGATCGGGGCCTCCCGGAGTCCGGGCAAGCTCGGCGCGAGCCTCGCCCGTTCACTGGGCGGGTTCGCTGCGCGCGGCGGTCACCTCGCGCTGGTCAACGGCCGCGACGACACCATGTATCCGTCCGTCATGGACGCCGCCGACGCAGGACCGGTCGACCTGGCCATGATCTGCGTACCTGCCGCAGCCTGCCCTCCCGTCCTGGCGGATGCCGCGCGTGCAGGTGCGGGCGCGGCCGTGATCTGCGGTGGTGGCTTCGCCGAAGCAGGCGGGGCGGGGGTCGGGCTGCAAGCAGCGATCGCCGAGGTCGTCGCCGACACCGGGATCCGGCTGCTCGGGCCCAACACCAGCGGATTCCTCGCCCCGCACGCCGGTCTGACGGCCAGTTTCGTTCCCGGCGTCGCCCGGGTCCGCCCCGGCCGGGTCGCCGTCGTCGCCGCCAGTGGCGGGGTGAACCACGCACTGTCCTTCCTGCTGGTCGAGGCCGGGCATGGCATCAGCCTCGCGGTCGGGATCGGCAACGCGGTCGACATCTCCACACCGGATGTTCTCGACCACCTCGCGACCGATCCGGACACGCGTGCTGTCGCCCTGCATGTCGAGTCCGTCGCCGACGGTCCCCGGCTGGTCGACGCCGTGCGCCGCCTGAGCTCCCACAAGCCCGTCGTCGCGCTCGTCGTCGGCCGGCACGACGTCGGAGCCTTCGCCGCCTCCCACACCGGTGCGCTCGCAACCTCGTGGCGCGCCACCCGTGCTGCGCTGACCCAAGCCGGAGCCGTCCTCGTGGACGACGAGCGCGAGCTGGTCGACGCCGTCGGAGCCCTGTCGACCACGCGAGCCCGGGCCACCCGCGATGCCGGCGTCGGCATCGTCACGGCCCAAGCCGGACCTGGGCTCCTGGTGCTCGACGACCTGCGTGGCCGACGAGCCCGTGTTCCCGAGCTCGCCGCTGACACGCGGAGCACTCTCGCGACCCTGCTGCCGCCCCTGACCTACCAGAACAACCCCGTCGACACCGGTAGGCCCGGGCCCGAGCTGGGGGAGATCCTCCGCGCCGTCGCCTCCGATCCACAGGTCGGCGTGATCGCCGGGTACGCACTGTTCGAGCCGGATGCGGTCGACCTCGTCGCGGCCGCGCAGAGCGGCCGGGTCCCGGACGTCCCCGTCGTCATCGGGCTCGGCGGGACCGGCGACGATGTCGTCGCCGCCCGCCGCGCACTGCTCGAGTCCGGGATCGCGGTGGCCACCGATCCTCGAGGCGTGGCGGCGGCTGTCGGTGCGCTGATCGTCGACGCCCGCGCGCTGTCGCGGACGACCGGAACGCGCACCCCGCAGCCGGTACCCACCGGCGTCGACGGTCCTCATGACGAGCACCGGGCCAAGGCGTTGCTCGACCGGCTCGGCATCGACACGCCGCCTCGGCGGGCGTGCCACGACCGCGCCCAGGCGCATGCCGCGCTCGTCGAACTGGGTGGCCCGGTCGCGGTCAAGATCCTCGACGCCGGGATCCTCCACAAGACCGAGATCGGCGGCGTCCACCTCGGCGTCACCAGCCCCGCCGCGCTCGACGAGGCGCTGGACCGGCTCGACGCCGCCGGCGCGACCCGATACCTGGTCGAGGCCATGTCGCCGCCCGGGGTCGATCTCGTCCTCGGCGCCCGCCGCGACCCGGTGTTCGGCCCGATCCTGCTGCTGGGACTGGGCGGAACGACGGCCGAGGCACTTTCCGACGTTGCCATTCGCCTGGCCCCGATCACCCCGGAGGAAGCCGCGGAGATGCCCGGCGAGCTGGCCGGACACGCGCTGCTCGACGGCTGGCGCGGCGGGCCCGTGCTCGACCCGGCCTCCCTCGGTCGGATCGCGGCCAGGCTCGGTGACCTGCTCGTCGCGAACGCGGGTCTCGAGGAGATCGAGATCAACCCGCTCCGACTGACCCCCGACGGCCTGGTCGCACTCGACGCTGTCGTCCTCACCGACACAACCACCGACAAGGCGAGCGACACCCGCCCAGATCACTGACCGCAACGTGCCGTGGCGAAATGCCGCGACGGCCGACGTTGGCACGTCATCCGGCGTCTACACGTCCAAAGTCGCGGAAAAGTGAGAACCGGTCGTAGAGGGTCTTTCCGGCTGTGTTTCGTTACAGTCAGGTACTGTAAACTTCTGGAGGCGCTCACAGTGTGAGGAGAGTTCCAGAATGGCTAGCCACTCGATTTGCTCGTTCGACGTCGTGGCGCGGGGGTTCCGCGCCGTAGGGGTCTGGCGCTGTTCGGCGCCGATATCCGACTCCTGCCCGTGGCGGGATGCCGGACGTGCGAGCGATCACGGCCTGGGCCGATGGGCAGTCTGCCGTGATCGGCAATGCCGAACACGGCCGTCATGTCGAACGGTTCGCGGGCGCGTCGTACGAGCTGGGTGCGCGGCCGGTCCGCGGTAACTCGTCCCACTGGAGCTGTTCCGCGCTACTGAGAGTCTCGTCATTTCGTTTCGGCCAATTGTGAAGGGGCCACCGCCATGTCCGCTGCACCCGAGAGCGGTGTCACTCGCGCGACCAACTCGTTTCGGCGAATAGGAAGTCGCGCCACCCGGAAGGCGACGATCATCGCCTTCTTCGCCTGGCTCTTCGCGGTGTTCGACTTCATCATGTTCGGCACCCTGCTGCCGCAGATCTCCGCCAGTTTCGGCTGGGACGACGCCACGGCGTCCCTCGTCTCCACGCTGGTCTCGGTCGCCACCGCGGTCATCGCGCTGGCGGTCGGGCCGATCACCGATCGGATCGGGCGCCGCAAGGGCATGATCCTCACCGTCTCCGGTACCGCGGTGGCGTCGGCTCTCTCGTCCGTGACGCCGAGTGCCGCGTACCTCATCGGTGTCCGATCCCTCGGTGGTCTCGGTCTGGCCGAGCAGGCGGTCAACGCCACCTATCTCTCCGAGATCTACGCCGTCACCGACGACGAGAAGATCAAGAAGCACCGCGGACTGATCTACAGTCTCGTGCAGGGCGCCTTCCCCCTCGGTGTGCTCCTGGCCTCCGCCTGGGTCGCGATCTTCCTGCCGGTGATCGGCTGGCGGGGCTGTTTCCTGCTCGCGGTGTTCCCCGCGGTGGTCATCGCCCTGATGCGACGCGGGCTGCGCGAGAGCCCGCAGTTCGAGCTGGAACTGCAGCTGCGCAGGCTCCGCAAGGAGGGCCGCGCCGCCGAGGCCGCCGAGCTGGCGCGCTCCTACGGCGTCGACGAGCGGCCCGCCGCTCCGCTGGCGGCGATCTTCACGGGTCAGGCGCGGCGCAACACGGTGGTGCTCGGGATCGCGTGGTTCATCAACGCGGCCGGCATGCAGCTCTTCGCCGTGCTGGGCACCACGGTGCTCACCGAGGGCAAGCACGTGAGCTTCACGAATTCACTGGTGCTGCTCATCGTGGCGAACGCCGTTGGTTACCTCGGCTACGTGACCCACGGCTTCCTCGGCGACCGGCTGGGCCGCCGTAACGTCATCGGGTTCGGCTGGATCATCGCCGGGATCTTGTTCGCATTCATGCTGACGGTGGCGAACGGCACGATCGCCGTGGTGATCCTCTACTCGCTCGGCTTGTTCTTCCTGACCGGTGCGTATTCGGCGATGTTGTTCTACATGGGCGAGTGCTACGACACGGCGTGTCGCGCCACGGGCACCGGGTTCCTCAACGCCATGTCCCAGCCCGGCGCGATAGTGGCCGGGGTGATCGTCACGGCGATGCTCGCGAGCGGCTCGACCTGGGCACACGCCACGCTTCTGGTCGGCGCGGTCGGCACCTTCGTCTCCGGGGTCGTCGTGTTCGGTGCCCGCAAGGCACCGCTGCTGCAGGACTGATCGCGCTGGGGCCGTGAGCGTTGCCCACTCCGGGTCTGCTCCCACAACCTTCGAGGAGGAAATGCCTCCGCGCTGAGGAGGAAACGCCCGTCCCCGATACGGCCGGGTGCGGTCAACTGGGGCTCGGGCTCTCAGAATTCATGATCGGCGATCGTGATGTCTGATTCGCGCAGCCCGCAGCCGCTCGGGAGAGCCGGAGATCAGGAGAGGAGGGAAGGTTCAGACGCGGTGCAGCCGCCGGCTCCGTTGATCGCTTATCTCATCAGGGCAGAGGGGCAAGAAAGACATCCATGTTCTATAACAAGGTCCCGATTCCGGACGTCGACCGCGAGGCTGCGCGGGCGATCACCGCGGAGAAGACGTCCAGGTCGCTGCCCGACCCGGCAACGCCTGACGGGCTGGCGATGCTGCGGTCAGCGGCGGACCACGCACCGCGAGCCGACGGCGCTGTGGACAAGCTGATTCCGGGTGCCGCCGGTGATGTGCGCGTTCGAATCATCCGGCCGGACGGGACGGCTCGTGCCGTCCTGCTCGACGTGCACGGCGGCGGTTGGTTCGGTGGCAAACCCGAAGAGAACGACTACGCCAACGAACTCACCGCCCGGGACGCCGGCGTGGCGACGGTGAGTGTCGACTACCGACTGGCGCCTGAACATCCCTACCCGGCCGGCATCGAGGACGTGCTGGCCGCCGTCGAGTGGTCACTCGACAACGCGGTCTCCGAGTTCGGCACCGAGAAGCTGCTCATCGCCGGAAACTCCTCAGGCGCCCATCTTGCGGCGCTGTCGGTTCTGCACGTTCGCGACATGCTCGGCGCGATCGACCGCCTGGCCGGAGTCAGCCTCGTCTACGGCATCTTCGACCCCACCCTGACCCTTGCCGAGCGCCTGGCGACTCCCGCCACGCCGATCGTCAACACGTCGTTCCTGCGCAGCACCCGCGAACTGGTCTTCCCGGACACGTCCGCGGTGCTGCGCAACCCCACGATCTCCCCGCTGTACGCCGATCTCACCGGTTTGCCGCCTGCTCTGTTCACCATCGGGGAGCTCGACCCGTTGCTCGACGACGCCCTGTTCATGGCGGAGCGCTGGCGTGCGGCCGGCAATGCGGCCGAGATCGACGTGTATCCCGGAGCCATCCACGGATTCATGAGCTCCGTTCCGCCGCTCGGGAAACATGCGCAGGCACGGATCAACTCCTGGATCAACGGCCATCTGGCTGCCTAGCCCCCAGCACGAGAACCGCGCCTTGCGGGGGAGAAATCCTCGACAGAGATCACGTCACCGATGCGGGCCGTATTGCTGATTACGGAAATGTCTGGATCCATGATTGCGGCTACGTGCGCGTCCTCCGATACTGGGTAAGACGCGCGCTCGTCGGCACCCGAACAGAAAGTCCGATCCGTGAGTTCTGTGGCCCGTTGTCATGACTTCATCGTCGTCGGTGCGGGAACCGCGGGCTGTGTGCTCGCCGCGCGTCTCTCGGAAAACCCCGACGTCAGCGTGCTCCTGCTGGAGGCCGGCTCCCGTACGCCGCTGGAGGCCGTTGCCTCGGCCGAGGCCTGGTCGACACTCATCGGCTCGTCGATGGACTGGCGGGACAAGACCGTCGTCCTGGAGAGCAGCGGACGAGCCCTGGAGTTGCCGCGCGGCCGCGGGCTCGGCGGCTCGTCGGCAATCAATGCCATGGCGTTTCTGCGCGGGCATCGGTCGAGCTACGACGCGTGGGTCACAGCCGGGGCGGAGGGCTGGGGGTTCGCCGACCTGCTGCCCTACTTCAAGCGCACCGAACACCTCGACGGACGAGACCCCGCCGTGCGCGGAGACAGCGGGCCGTTGCGGCCCGGGCCGACTGCTCCGCCGCACCCGATCGCGGAAGCCGCGCTCGAGGCGGCCAGGCAGGCCGGCCATCGGATCGCCGACATCAACAGCGGCCTCGAAGAAGGCTTCGGGGTCACGGACATGAGCATCATCGAGGGCAGGCGCCAGAGCGCCGCCGACGCCTACCTGCGCCCGGCCCTCGACCGGCCCAACCTCGACCTGGTCACCGACGCACTGGTGCACCGTGTCGTCCTGGACGGCGACCGGTGCAGCGGGGTCGAGTACAGCATCGGGCCGCAGACGTTCATCGCGCAGTGCGACGGGGAGGTCGTGCTCACCGCCGGGGCCATCGGATCGCCGCAGGTGTTGCTGGCATCGGGGATCGGTCCGCAGCGCCATCTCGACGACATCGGGATCACGGTGCTCGCCGATCTTCCTGGCGTGGGCGCCAACCTGCACGACCACCCGGTGTCGGGCGTCGTCTACTACTCGGCCCGAGCCGTCCCGCCGTCGAACGGCAACGACGGAGAGATCAAGGGGGTGCTCCGCAGCAGGGATGGTCTTGACGGTCCGGACCTGCAGATCATGATCGTGTCGCGGCCGTTGCGTCAGCAGATGAAGCCGGGTCCCGGACTGGGGGAAGGCTACGAGATCACGGTCGCGCTCATGACGCCGTTCAGTCGTGGGTCGGTGCGGCTGGCCTCCGCTGTTCCCGGCGCTCCGCCGCTGATCGACCCGCGCTACTACATCGACATCCGCGACGTCGACGCCGTGGTCGCCGGCTTGCATCTCGCCCGCGAGCTCGGGCAGATGCCCGCCTTCGCCCCCTGGCGAGGCGAGGAGTCGGAGCCTGGCGCCGACCTGCGGCGCGAGGAGGATCTCCGCGCGTACGTCCGCGCCGGCGCCAGCAGCTATTTCCACTATGCGGGTACGTGCAGGATCGGGACCGACTCCGACGCCGTGGTCGACAACGAGTTGCGGGTGCACGGCCTGCGCGGTCTGCGGGTAACGGATGCGTCGGTGATGCCGTCCCCGGTGTCCGCCAACCTCAACGCAACTGTTTATGCCATCGCCGAACGCGCGGCGCAGCTCATCCGGGGCGAGACCGGCTCGTGACCGTGTCGAACGGACCCTCCCGTATAGACGCCGTAAACCAGGGGCACATGAACGAAGAATTCGACGCCGTCCAGCCGTGGTCGGCCTCGAGAATCTGAAGACATTCGCGTCGACGCACGGGCGCGAGATCGCCGTGATGATGCCGATCCTTTCCCGCGCGCGGCCCGTCCGTGGACAACGCGCGCCAGGCGAGTGCAAATGGCGTCTCCAGGTGACACCATCCACACAAATCGGAACGTGAATAGTTTGTCGCCACGCAGCTCTGCGGGTTAGCCTCGGGCCCGTGCGGATCCGCGAGTTCTCTAGTGAGGAGTTCGAAGAGGTTGCCGATGAGTTCTTTATACCGGTGATCATCCGAACGGCTCCCGACGTCCGCGGGCGGATGGCGGTGCAGGAGCTGGGCGAGGGCTTGGCACTCTCGCAGTTGCGCTCGGGGCCGAGGTCGGCGGACCGGACCGAGCAGATGGCAGCGAGGGCGTCGGAAGACGACCGGATGCTCTTCGCCGTACAGGTGGCCGGCCGGGGACGCTTTTCCCAACACGGCCGACTCGCCGAGCTGGGTGCCGGTATGGGGTTTTTGCACGAGGCGCGCACTCCCTTCACGTGGGTCTCGCAGACCGAGACGCGGCATCTCGTCTTGTCCTTCTCCCGCGAGTTGCTGCCGCTACGTGGCGCCGAGATCACCGAGGCCTGTGGTCGCAGCATGGACCCCACGTCCCCGGGCATGCACATTCTGACCGCCTACCTCGGTCGGTTGTTCGAGATCGCCGACGGCCTCACCGCGCCACAACGGATGGATGCCGGGCACGCCGCGATCGACCTGCTCGCCATGGCGCTGCGGGACGTCGTCCCCTCGGTAGCCGGTGGCGACGGCCCCGCGGAGGTGCTGCTCGACATGATGCTGATGCACGTCCGCGAACACCTCGCCGACCCGCACCTGCAGGTGGAGGAGTTGGCGCGGCGGCACCACGTGTCGGTCAGTCACGTCTACACCCTGTTCGAACGGATCGGATCCACACCCGCTTCGCATCTGCGCGAGCAACGGCTGCTCGCGGCACAGGTGATGCTGTCCGATCCGAGGCACGCCCGCCTCGCGACGTCGGACATCGCGGCTGCGGTGGGGTTCGTCGACCGCAGGACGTTCGAGCGGGCGTTCCGGCGGCAATACGGGGTGACGCCCGGAAACTGGCGCCGCGCGCATTGCCCCTCCGGATCTGCTCCCGCAACTCTCGAGGAGGAAATGCCTCCCCGTTGACGAGACGGTGTCCTTCCCCGAGAAAGCCCGGTGCGGTCAACCGCGCTCAAGAAGGCGATGACCCGAGATGGACGTGACGAAGGGGATGACGAGCGTCGGAGTCGTCTGGCCGAAGACCCAGGTGACCCGAGAGATCATCGAGTAGAGAGCGGCCGGGCAAGATCTTCACAGTGTCCGTGGGCCCGCCGCTCTGGGAGTCAGGTGAGCGCGCGGAGCTCGGTCTCGATCTCCTGGTAGACGGTGACGGTGTCGGGGTTGACCACGAAACTGGTGAGTCGGGAGAGGTCGACTCCGGGACCGCCGAAGATGAGGTCGGCGTGGTCGGTGCCGGGGGGCAGTTTCTGCTGCAGACCGGCTAGCGCGGCGGGATACCCGAGCGACTGGGTGTCGGTGACCTGCGCCTGCTCTGTGAGCTGGTGATCCAGGAACGCGTAGGCGGCGTCGGTGTGCGGGGCGCCCCTCGGGATCGCGTAGCAGTCCACCCACAGCTCGCTCGTCGGTGCCGGCACCACCCAGCGCAGACTGGGGTTCTGCATGATCGCGCGCCGTGCCTGCGACTGGTCGTAGAAACTCATGACGATCGAGCCGTTCACGAGCGGGTCGACCTCCGTGCCTCCGAGCTGCGGTTTCGCGCGGGTCGCCCAGTCCTTGAGCCGGTCGCCGGCGGCGCGGATCACCGACTGGTCGGTGGTGTTCCAGTCCTGTTCCCGCGCCCACATGGTGATCCCGACGTTTTCCCATCCCGAGCTGGACAGCCGGATCTTGCCCTGCACACTCGGGCGTTCGCCGGCGTCGAGGAAGTCCTGCCACGTGCTGATGTTCCCGCCCACGGCGCGCGGGTCGTAGATCACGCCGACGACGCCCCAGTCCTTCGGGATCGAGTACTCGTTGTGCGGGTCGTAGTTGCGGCTCAGCAGCGAGGGGTCCAGCGTGGACAGGTCGACCCGGCGGGTATCGATCTTCTCGATCTCGCCGCGGGCGGCGTAGAAGGGGACCCAGCCGGATGTCGGGACGACGAGGTCGAACCCGGTGGCGGCCGAGCTGCCCAGCTTCGCCGCCAAGGTGTCGTTGTCGTCGTAGGTGCTGATCTTCGGCGTGATCCCCGTGGCCGCGGTGAACGCCCTGAGGTTGTCCTCGGAGAAGTAGTCGGCCCAGCTGTAGATGTCGACCTCCGAACTGGGGCCCGACGGCGGGGCACTCGCAGACCCGCCGCACGCTGTGATGAACGCGGTTGCCGACAGGGCACCGGCAGCGAGGAAGCCACGGCGCGTCAGCCGCGCCGGCGACGTGGACCGGGTCGATGCCGCGGCGGGCATCAGATCGTGCTGTGTCATGAGGTGACTGCCGTTCCTGCAGTGGATGGACGGGATCGGCCGAGGCCGTCGGTGACGAGGCAGGCGCGGCCGTCGAAGGGTTGACTCGAACCGTCGACGGCCATTATTTCATGCATTGCTGCGTCGCGCGGACAACCGGAACCTGACCACGCGCGAATCGGACATATCCGGAGCAGTGCGCCCATTCGCATCGGTGGACCGCGCCGGGTCATCTCGGGGACGGGGACAATACTCACGGCGTCGACCGTCGGGCGTCGTGCCGTCAAGTAATCTCGGTACCTGGGCCTCCGGTGACGTTCGGTTCGCTACGGTCCAATTCGCCGAAGGATGACGAGAGGAACCCGATTTTGCGATCGCTTGCCTATGTGATTGACAGTCCTGGGAGATTGACGGAACCGATCACTCGTGCGGCGGCTCGCCCGCGGGCCGGAGAAGTTCTGTTGCGCATTCACGCCACGAGTGTCAATTATAAAGACTATCTGGGGGTGGTCACCGGCGAACTGCCTGATCTGACATGGCCGCGGGTCCCATTCGTCGACGCCAGCGCTGAAGTTGTCGAACTCGGTGCAGATGTCACGAATGTTGCAGTCGGCGACCGTGTGATCCCTTCCTTCTTTCCGAGGTGGCAGGCCGGCGATCCAACGGCCGATGGTCTCTCGCTCATCCATGGTGACCAGGTGGATGGGATGCTCCAGACCCACGTCTGCGTCTCTTCGGCCTGCCTGGTACCTGCACCTGCTCACCTGTCGGACGTCGAAGTGTCAACCCTTGGCTGCGCCGGCGTGACGGCGTGGCGCGCTTTTTCGAAGGCGAACGTGAAGCCTGGATACAGTGTCGTGATTCAAGGTACCGGCGGTGTGTCGCTCTTCGCTCTCGGGTTCGCCAAGATGGCCGGTGCCACGGTTATCCTCACATCATCCTCGGACTCCAAGCTGGATCGCGGACGCGAACTGGGCGCGGACCACACGATCAACTACAGGCGGACGCCGGAATGGAGCGCTGCGGTCGTGGACATGACCGATGGGCGCGGAGCGGACGTGATCATCGATGTAGGCGGCGCTCAAACGCTTGCCCAGTCGGTTCGGTCCGCCAGAATCGGTGGTCACATCGCCTGTGCCGGTTTCGTGGGCGGCCGTGAGAGCCCGGCGTTCCCCAACGTTGTGGTCATGGCCAAGAATATCACCGTGGTCGGATCGACTGTCGGCAGTGTCGAGGACACGGCCGATATGTGTCGAGCAATTTCTGCTCACAAGTTTCGGCCGTCGATCGACCGAGTCTTTCCTTTTGACGAGGCGCAAGAGGCGATTGACCATCTCCTCGCGCAAGGCCATTTCGGGAAGGTTTCGATAACGATTTGATCGCGCGCGTCCACTGCTGGAGGTTGCGAGGAGCACTACGGGTGTGAGCCCCGTGGGGGACACGTCGGCTGCCTACCTATGGGCGGCTGCGCGCGGGGCACCTGGGCGCCACCGGGTCCGGCGTTAGGCTTCCGACCCACCTCGGAGACAGGAACCTCCACGATGAGCCCTCGTAATGTCGTCCTCGTCCACGGCGCCTTCGTCGACGGATCCGGATGGCAGGATGTCTACAACCTGCTCAAGCGGGACGGATACAACGTCTCGATCGTCCAGAACCCGACGTTGTCACTCGCCGGTGACGCTGCGGCCACCCGACAGATCCTCGACGTGCAGGACGGCCCGACCGTCCTCGTCGGCCACTCCTACGGCGGGGCGGTGATCAGCGAGGCGGGCACCCACGACAAGGTCGCCGCGTTGGTGTACATCGCCGCCTTCGCTCCCGACAAGGGCGAGTCGGTGAACACCCTCATCGCCGACCCGCCCCCGGGCGTGCCGGTTCCGCCGATCCTTCCGCCGCGCGACGGCTACCTGTTCCTCGACAAGGAGAAGTTCCACGCCTCCTTCGCCGCTGACGTCAGTGCCGAGCGGGCGGCCTTCATGGCCGACGCACAGGTGCCCTGGGGTCTCGAAGCGCTCGCCGGCTCGGTCACGGAGCCGGCCTGGCGGGCCAAGCCGAGCTGGTACCTGGTCGCGACGGAGGACCGGATGATTCCTCCGGCCGCCCAGCGCACCATGGCCGCGCGTGCCGGGGCCACCGTGTCGGAGATCGTCGGCAGCCACGCGATCTACGAGTCGCAGCCGACAGTGGTGGCCGACCTGATCAGGCAGGCCGCGGCCGGGTCCTGAGAGCGGCGATCCGTTCAACTGCCGGTACCGCTCATGGAGAGCTACCACGAGCGGTACCGGCGGGTTCGCGTTGCGTGAGAAAGAACGGGCATGGGCCCGGCGGAAACCGAGCGGGACCGCTCCACGCGGTCCGGAGCGGCGACATGTTCATCGGACGCCGGTTCGCACAGATGTCGGCCGCCGCCGGGTCGGGCGGCGGTCAGGCGGGCAGGCTGCTTGTCGTGCCTCGGAGCGCATTCGTATGGGAGGGGCGAGGGCTGCGGAGGCCGTTGAGGACTTCGGTCAGGCTGACCTGGAGGTGGCGGACGTCGCCGGTTGCCCGTAGAAGGTGGTGGAGTCCGTACTCCCGAACACCGGCGCCTGTTGCGGCGATCTTCATTGCGTTCCGCGGCCGGTAACAGCGGTACCGAGATTCTTGCCGAAATGGATGCCTTTGGCTTCGGTGCCGAGCAGGGTGAGGACGGCGACGGCGATGAGGACGGGGACGATGGTGACGCTCAGGGCGTAGGGGTAGCCGTGGGTGGCGGCGAGGCTCTGTTGAATGGGCAGGTTGAACGCGGCGAGGCAGTTGCCGAGTTGGTAGGTGACGCCGGGGTAGAAGCCGCGGATGGTGTCGGGGGACATCTCGGCCAGGTGGGCGGGGATGACGCCCCAGGCGCCTTGGACGATGACCTGCATGAGGAATGAGCCCAGGGCGAGCAGGCCCGCGGTCTGCGACCAGGCGAACAGCGGCACGATGGGCAGCCCGAGCACGGCACAGAAGGCGACAGTGTGCCGGCGGCCGTAGCGTTCGGACAGGGTGCCGAAGACGAGCCCGCCGAGGGTTGCGCCGATGTTGTAGAGCACGGCGATCCCGGTGGCGGTGGCCGCCGGGAGGCCGGCGCCGCCGTCGTGGACGGCCTGCAAAAAGGTGGGGTAGATGTCCTGCGTGCCGTGACTGAGCCAGTTGAAGGCGGTCATGAGCAGGATGAGGTAGCCGAAGCGGCGCACGATCGCGGGGTTGAGCAACACGTCGCGGAACGACGAGTTGGTCATCCGCATCTGCCGGCGGGTGTCGGTCCAGACTTCCGATTCGCGGACACGAGCCCTGATCAGCAGGCTGATCAGGGCAGGGAGGATGCTCAGGGCGAACAGCCAGCGCCAGGACAAGCCGAGCACGGTGATCACGAGCAGCGAGGCCAGCGAGGCAAGCAGATAGCCCAGGGAGTAGCCCTGCTGCAGCAGGCCGGAGAAGAAGCCGCGACGGCGGACGGGGATCTTCTCCATGGCCAGGGCAGCGCCTAGGCCCCACTCGCCGCCCATGCCGATGCCGTAGAGCAGGCGCAGGATCAGCAGCACGGTGAAGTTGGGTGCGAACGCGCTGAGGAATCCGACCAGTGAGTAGAAGCAGACGTCGACGAGCAGGGGGATACGACGTCCCTTGCGGTCGGCCCACAGCCCGAAGATGATCGCCCCGACCGGGCGCATCACCAGCGTCGCGGTGGTGATGAAGGCTACCTGCGTCAGTGAGATGCCGAAGTCCTCGGCGATGTGGGCGTAGACGAACACGACGACGAAGTAGTCGAACGCGTCCATCATCCAACCCAGCAGCGCCGCAATGAATGAATTGCGCTGATCAACCGTGAGCGGGCTCAATTTCTGTACCGCTGGCATCGGGTCGTGGTCACAAGAAGATCCCCAAGTTCTTCGTTCCCAGCGAGGCCTGGTCGAGCAGGACTCGCCGCCTGCTGATTTTCAGCTCGCCGGCCACCAACCGCAGATGATCGGTGCGTTCACAGACGATGAGGTCGTAGCGCCCACGGTCGCCTCGGCTACGGAAGAGCAAGAGATTGCCCACCACCTGATAGCCGTCCTCGTTTGCCGTGATCCTGAGATTGGTGACGAACCGGCGGGTCATCGATCGAGGATCCTCAGCCCATGCGACGTCGGTGCCCAACCGCCGCACTCGCAGTCCCAACGACTGGCGATTGTCGTCGAACCAGCAGATGTCCTCGACCACGTCCGGGTGGCCGGCCTTACGAGTGACGCGGATCGGGGCCATGTACTCGACATCGTCGGTGAAGAGCTCCAACCATTCCTCGTAGCGACCCGCGTCCAGCAGCGCTGCCTCGTCGACCAGCAGATCATGGACCGCCATCCGCGTCTCGATGTCGACGCGGGACGGTGTGGCGGTCATACGAGCTCCCGTCCGACCACGTAGTCCAACCATGTGCGGTAGAACGTGCGCCCGGCCGCCTCGTTGAACTTGCCGTCGTAGACGTCCCCCGGTCCGGGGGAGTCCGGCAACGGCTGCATGCCCAGGCCCATTTCGTAATGCAGGAACACCTCGTCCGCACGGCTGAGCGACGCCGTGGCGTTGTGGGTCTGGGCTTCCCAGTTCTCCGTGTCGTCCTGGTCGAACATGCCGGACGCGCCGAAGGTCTGGGTGTACATCTTGCGCCCGAGGGTCTTCCACCAGCCCGGGGCGTTCTTCTCGACCAGGTGCCAGGACCACACCTGCACCTTGTCCGGGGCGATGGGTTGCCACACCCGCAACATCATCCCGCTGACCCGGCGCCCGTCGACGTCGATGAAGCTCGGGATCAGGAAGGAGAGGTTCGGGAAGACATTGCCGTGAAGATTCTTGACCCGCTTCAACAGCCTCAGCTGATCGGGACTCAGCCTGTTGGCGTACTCCTCCGCGAGTTCGACCGGGAAGTACGAGCCCCCCTGATCGCTGTGCACCCCGACCCCCAGGCCGTGCCCGCCACCGGGGTCGACGTGGTAGCCGTCGCGACCGAAGCCCACCGTCTCCACCAGCCCCAGCCGAGCCAGGAACGAATGTGCGGTAGCTGTGTGGTAGGCGTCAGCGGCGAAGTTTTCGCACGGCAGTTTCCAGCCGGTCGGAACCACCCATTTCTGGGGGACCCCCACCACTTCCATCTCGGCGCGCCCCACCACGAGGTCCAGGTACCAGGCGACATTGCCGAGATAGCTGACGAGCTGAGGTGAGTGCTTGCCCCACGTGGCGAAGACCAGTCCCTGGTAGATGTCGGCCTTCGCCTCGATCAGGTGCAGCGCGTCGCGGTCCAGGCCGCCCGGGTAGGCGACTCGCTCAAAGGGCGCGCCGACCAGCGTGCCGAGGAACTCGCCCCTGCTCCCGTAGCTGAAGCCGTGGTACGGGCACCGCCACACATTGGTGGAACCGAAGTCCGCACATGCCAGACGCATGCCGCGATGCCGGCAGGAGTTGAGGAACACCCTGACCGTCCGATCGTCGCCGCGAGCGACGATAACCGACTCCTCGCCCATGTCGCGCACCACGAACGAACCCACCTCGGGCAGTTCGGACACGTGGGCGACGAACAGCCACGCCTCTCGGAATACGGTCGACATCTCGAGCCGATAGACGTCCGGATCGGAGTAGATGAACATGGGAATCCGGCCGTATTCGGGCTGAACGGCCTCGATCAGCCGAGAACGGACACGGTCGATGGCAGGCGCGCGCGTCATCGAATACCTATTACGCCTCGTTGCTGCCGTGGCGATTCGGCCGGACTGTGCATGGTCCAATCGTGATCTCTTTACGTGTGCCATGGCGATAACCCCTGAGGGTCATATTGCCGAGGCTGCTCACGTCCGACGGCGGAGAAGGAGAGCGTCAACGAACGCACACTTTTGCTGCGGCGCAGCAGATATCCCCTCGAGCCATGGATCACAGTCCGCATCGCTTGCTCTGGAGGTAGCGGAGAGCATCGAGGCGAGAGCGCACACCGATCTTGTTGAAGATGTGCTTCATGTGCTGCTTGACTGTGTTCGTCGCGATCCCCAGGTCAATGGCGATCTCGGCGTTCTGTAGCCCACTCATGGCGAGCACGAGCACTTCACGTTCGCGCTTGGTCAGTACCTCGGTGACATCGCAACCGGCGCCGGCGGCCGGGTCGTGGTCGCCGGTCTGGATGCCGTCCAGCCGCAGGGTCTGGGTGTCTCCGTCCGCCCAGTTGGGCGGGACCAAGGGCTCCGTCACCGGCCTGCCCCGTGCATGCGTGACCGCGTTGGCCAGCGCGATCGAGAGGAAGCCGCCCAGTCGGTGGGCCACAGCCAAGTCTTGCGGAGTGAAGTGCGGACGCCCGATCCGTCGTGCAACAGTGGCCGTGCCTACCGGCCTGCCACTGTGGAGAAGCAGCGTGAACAGGCAGTGCTCGAAACCGTAGCGCGACAGGACGAGGCCCACCGGAGACTGCTGGTGCTCGCTCCGTTGGCTGTGGATCATTGCGTCGTGCACGGGAAACCGAGTGGTGAACGACCGCTGCACGTAGACGTCCGTGTGGCGGGAGATCGACTCGAAGTCGACGAGCATGCTCACCGGCGCGCCTTTGATCGTCGCGACCAAGCCCCGGTGGCGATGATCGATCAAGTGGATCGCGCCCGAGTCGGCTTGCAGCAGGCGAATGAAGTCCGGCAATGTCCGCCGCTGGACGGCGACAGGATCGAGCGAGCCGCAGGCTCGCTCGCCGAATAGGGCGACGTCCTGCCAGTCAATGCCGCTCATGCGGATGGTGATTCCTCCCGGGCGCATCGAGACGCCATGCCGCTCGCCACGGTGTGGCCGCCCCGAGAGAGGGGGTTTCATGGGTCGCGTCGTGTTCATACGTCGCCGCACTGGACGGTTCGTGGTTGTTCAGCATGTGCTCAGGCCTGCGCGGCTGGTTGTGCACGGAGAAGGTGGATCAATTAGTGGACTCCCATGCAGATTCCGTGCATCACACGGGGGCCACGCGACGAGATCCGCGAGCGCCTTGTCGCGTAGGTCGATGACGACGGCGCGGTGGGCAGGGATCGACGTCTACCCTCGACCGCCGCTGACCCCGCTCGAACGTGCCGCAGCGTTCTCTGCAGGAGGAGGTCCGCATCGTCGGGCGGACCGTCCAGCAGGGCTTCGAGGGGTACCTCCGTCAGCAACTCTGGAGTTCGCGGAGCGCATCGACTACCTTCCCTGCACTCGGTACAGGTCTCGAGGTGCTGTTCGAGCGTGATATTCGACGTCATTTCCTCTCCTGAGCATTTCCCCGGGAAGCCCGGGAAGCACACACAGAAACGATTCCGCCCCACGCCGGCCGGCCACGCTGCGCCCGTGCGTGTGGCCGGCCGGCAGGAGGGGGAGCGGTCGGGCTCGGCATAGCGAGTCGGAGCGTGCGACGGCATCACTTCGTCCACCGAGGCGAGCAGGCCGTGTGCCAGGGCCGGACCCGGGCTGAGCGTGACGGTCATGACGGGACGAGCACCGGCTTGATCGTGGTACCCGCCTTCATGGCATCCGCGGCCTTCTCGATGTCCTCCAGGGGAAAGATGCCGACGAGTTTCTCGACCGGCAATCGACCCGTCGCCACCAGCACGGCCAGCCGGGGCAGGAAGACCGGTGGATTGCTCTGTCCCTCGACGACGCCGATGATCCGTTTGCTGCCGTTGACCAGGTCGGCCACGTCGATCGGAGCGGTGGCGCCGAACGGGGGCACGCCCACGACGGCGGCGGTTCCGCCGATCGCGAGGGTCTGGATCGCCAGTGCCAGCACCGCGGGCACCCCACTGCTCTCGACCAGGTACTGCGGCCCGCCGCCAGTGATCTCCGTGACCCGCTCGCGGGCGTCCTCGGTGCGGGAGTTGACGACGTCCGTCGCGCCCAGCGTGCGGGCGACATCGAGGCGCGCGTCCTGCACGTCGACGACGACGATCTTGCTGACCGGCAGCATCGCGGCCGCCATCACCGCTGACAACCCGACGACGCCCGCCCCGAAGACGGCCACCGTGCCACCCGCCTCGGGAGCCAGCGTGTTGAGCACCGCCCCCGCGCCGGTCTGGATGCCACAGCCCAGCGGCGCGAGCACCGCGGACGCGACGTCGGCCGCCACGTCCGGGACCCGGACGGTGTTGCGCTCGCGGGCCAGCGCGTAGCCGGCGAAGGATGACTGACCGAAGAAGTTGCCGTGCACCGGTGTGTCGCCGTCCCACAACGTGGGTGTGCCGTCCGGGCGCGCACCATTGGTGAAGTTGTACGCCACGAATTCCAAGCAGCGCGACGGTTCGCCCGACACGCACCACACGCAGACTCCGCACGAGTCGAAGGTCAGTATCACCCGGTCGCCGGGGTGCACCGAGGTCACTCCGGCCCCGACTGCCTCGACGCGTCCGGCGCCCTCGTGGCCCGCGACACCCGGCAGCGGGAACGGGAATTCCCCTGCCCGCACCGCGAGATCGGCGTGACACATGCCGACGGCCTCGACGCGGACGAGCACCTCGTCAGCGGCGGGATCGTCGATCGTCAGCTCCCGGCGGGTGAACTCCGCACCCGCACTACTGACCGACATGGCGGTGGTTCGGCGGCTCATCGTCGCAGTGCTCCAAATCTCGTTGGCGTGGGCGGGCCCGGCCGCGCGGATGTGAGGTCAGCTCTCGCGGGTGGCCTGGAGTTCGAGGGTGATGTCGGTCGCGTCACCGATGAGGAGCGGCCCGCCCACCTTCGAGACGTTGCCGTTCACGCCGAACGCGGATCGCGAGACGCGCCCGGACGCGGTGAAGCCCATGCGGAAGGTTCCGGTCTGATCCTCGCCATCGCCGGTGAACCGCACCTCGAGTTCGACGGGCCGGATCGTGCCCCGGATGGTCAGGTCGCCTGCCAGCAGGAAGCGGTCGCCGTCCGCGACGAGGCCGTTCGAGGCGAACGTCGCCACCGGGTGGCTCGCCGCGTCGAAGTAGTCCGCCGAGCGCAGGTGGTCGTCACGCTCGCCGACTCCGGTCGACAGGGTGGCCACGTCGATCTGCGCCTGGACGGAGGACTTCGCAAGATCCTCGGCGATCTCCAGGGTGCCGGACAGCCCGCTGAATCTCCCCCGCACGCGCGCGCCCACGAAGCGGGTGGCGAACTGTAGGAACGAGTGGACCGGATCGATGGCGTATCGACCGGCAGGGATGTCGATGCTCATTGTTTCTCCTTCGCGCGGGCCCTGTGGGGCCGTCGACGTCGCGATCGCTCGGGTAAGCGATCTGCACAGATCTGTCGGGGCAGTCAGCGGGTGACCGCCGTCAGCCAAGCGTGAGTTGAGGATCGAGGATCGTCTTGTCGCTGATTACGCGATCGCGAGTGGCAGGCCTGCACTTCTCGACCGATCGTGCCGGGTCTGCCGATCCGCGCCGGCTTGTTCTGCCTTTTCATTGTCCGGTGACGGGCATCGCGGTGCGGCTTACTGCACTGGTGCTGGTGATGTGCGTGGCGAGCCGGGCGGCTTGGTTGCGGATTTCGGGCACGGATATGGCTTCCCAGGCGGTGCCTCTGGTGGGCGGCCCGAGGGTGTACATGCCCGGCACGACGTTGCCGCAGCTGTTGAGGAGTTCACCGCTTTCGGTGCAGGCCACGCCGAGTCCGAGTGGGTCGGGGGTGATGGTGCCGCGGTCGAGCAGGGCTCGCAGGAGTGGGTTGGTGGTCATCGTGATGTCGCTGAGGGGGCCCGTGCAGTTGACGAGTGCGTCGGCTTCGAGGGCGGTGTTGGCGAGGTGCACGCGGCAGCGGGTGGCCAGGTCGTCGACGGTCCGGATTCCGCCGGCGTGGACGGTGAGCCGTCCCGTGTCGCGGTAGGCGGTGATCCGGGTGGCGATCTGGGGGGCCATGCGGTTGCGGTGCACGTGCCAGGTGTGTTCGTAGGTGGTGAGGAAGCGTCGGCGCTGGTTGTGGTTGAGGCGACGCCAGATCGACTGCGATTGCGGGCGCAGGCCGTCGAGGACTGCGCGCCAGTTGACGCCGCGGATTTGGGCTGCGGCGATCTGGTCGTAGACCAGTTGGGCGACTCCGTCGGCGGTGAGGGGGCCGGGTGGGATGGGTGTGGGCCAGTCGGGCAGTACGTGCTCGAGGTGGGTTCGGGGGAGTTCGCCGCGTCGGCTGACCATCACCACCCGGCGCTGGGGTGCGTCGTCCAGGAGGGTGATGGCGGCGTCGATGGCGGTGAGGCCGCTGCCGGCGAGGACGACGGTGGCGTCGTCGGGCACGCGGGCAAGCGCTTCGAGATCCCAGGGACTCTGCAGGTGCCACGACGCGTCGTGGACCGGACCTGCCGCGGTGACCAGTCGGCGGGGAGCGGAGACGCCGTAGGCGAGCACGACGTTCCTGGCCTGGGCGGTTCCGCTGTCGGTGGTGATCTCGAAGCCACCCTCGTGGCGTGCTATGTCGTGGACGTTGGCGCCGACGGTGGTCAGTCGGTGGCCGTTGAACTGGTTGACCAGGTCTTGCAGGTAGTTGCCGTAGGCCATGCGTGGCAGGAAGTCGGTGGGTGTCTGCCCGTGGCCGGTGTGTTGGGCCCAGTTCGCGAAGTGGTCGGGTTCGTCGGGGTATGCGCTCATGGTTTGTGCGCGGAGGTTGAGCAGGTGGCGGGGGTCGGTTGTGCCGTAGGCGACGCCGAGGTGTCGGCGGGGGGTGTCGGGTTCGAACAGCGTGATTCGGAGGTCGGGGTCGTTGCTGGTGCGCAGCAGGTGAAGTGCGCTGAGGGTCCCGCTCGCGCCCCCGCCGACGATCGCCACAGTTGCCTGCACGTTCACGGTGCCACTCACGCTGCACTCCCATCTTCCCGGGCCCGACATTGCACACCGGAGGGTCGGGTCGACCGCATAGCGGCTGACCCGGGTGTCGACACCCTTTTCAGTTCAGCGCTTGGTGTAAGCGTCGGCGATCTGGCCCACGAGCACAGCGAAGGGCATGTCGAGAGCGGCGTAGACGTCCACGGCGAGCGGGTCGGCATTGTCGGCGAGGATTTCGACCATCACGTTCGAGTAGTCGACCGGGATTACACCTGCCTGTGTCATCCGCGCCAGACCGGCTTCCCGCTTTGCCTGCCAGAACGTTCCCGAGGCGTCGATCGCGCCGTAGGTGTCGAATCCTTCGGCCATCGCGGCCATCGCCGGAAGCGCCAAACACACTTCAGTCGACACTCCGGAAAGGATCAGCTTTTTTCGACCGGTTGCCCGGATGGCGCCGACGACGCGTTCGTCGTCCCAGGCGTTGACGGTGGACCGGTCGATCACCTCCAGGTTCGCAGGCAGTGCTGCGGCCAGTTCCGGGATGAGCGGGCCCCACATGCTGTCTGCAGCGGTCGTGGTGACCACCAGCGGAAGCCGTAACACCTGGGCGGCCTTCGCCAGCGCCACGACGTTGTGCTTCAGGTCGCCGACCGAGATGTCCCGGACACCGCTGTAGAGGCCGACCTGGTGGTCGACGAGCACCACCGCGGCGTTGTCTCGGGTCAGCCGCTCGGTGAATCTGTTCGACATGACTTCTCCTCACATCTGGACATGAATAGGCATAAATCGGGCGAGCCAAGCGGTCGGCACTGACCGTCAGGTCGGGGCACGCTGCAACGTCGGTGCTCGGCGCGAGCGAATCGCCGAACAGGAGTTCGGCCGGTATCAGGAGTTCCCACACCGAGCCGAAGTAGTCATAGTCCACGACTATCACAGGCCTGGACTCATCGCAAGGTTGTGGGGTAGGGAGCGCCATTGAGTAGCCGCGTGTTCATCAATGCGTCACCGGAGACCGGAAGCTCAATTCGATCACTGGGCGATCATATAGGCAGGTCGGAACGATCAAATCGTACGATATCGGGCGAACTCGCATCTCGGCGGAGACGTCGAACGCCTCACTATGAGGGGCTTCAGGCGGTCGGGCCACCGCGGATCTCTTACGTTCTCATGACACCGCTGGTCGTAATAAATTCGGACTACTGGAGGGGCGACTTCCAGAGTCCTTCGTTGCAACGCTCGACCTGGCCTCGGCTCCTGGCAGGCGGCGCCCACTGATCGACGCACCAGCCGGCGAGGCGCCGGCACCGCAGACGTGTCGTCTCCGCCGAAGCCCTGCGGCCGCCGCGGCCTTCTCGATGTCGCCGCGTGCCCGGCTGGCCGGCTCGACGTACTGGGTGTAGCGCCGCCACCCGGCGATGTACTGCGGGAACGGCTCGTTGTGGTGCCCGCGCGAGGAGCAGATCCGGTCGGTCGCGTAGAAGGGACCGGGCGTCAGTCCTTGATGTTGAGCAGCCGCGACGCGGTCCGGCTGCGGATGAGCTCCTTGTCCTCGTCGCTCAGTCCGCGCACGCCCTCGAGCTGCCCCAGCGGGTCGTAGTGCCCCATGTCGAAGGGGTAGTCCGTGCCGAGCACGACGTGAGAGGCCCCCATCTGCTGGATCAGGAACTGCAGGTGCACGGAGTCGAAGACCATCGAGTCCACGTAGACCTGCTTGAGATACTCGCTCGGCAACCGCGTGATGTGGTGGCGGCCCTCGGGGCGCAGCTCGTAGGAGTGGTCCATCCGAGCGGAGTAGAACGGCAGGTACCCGCCGCCGTGCACGAAGCAGAGCTTCAATCCCGGGTACTGCTCCAGCACCCCGCCGTGGATGATCCGGTTGAGGGCGATGGTCGTGTCCAGCGGATTGCCGATCACGTTGGACATGTAGAACTTCTGAAACCGCTGGCCCTGGGTGAAGCCGTTGGGGTGCACCAGCACCATGACGTCGAGCTCCTCGGCCTTCGCGAAGAACGGCCGGTACCGGGGGTCGTCGAGGTCGAGCCCGAAGACGTTCGTGTTGATCTCCGCGCCGCGGAAGTCGAGCTCCCGCACGCAGTACTCCAGCTCCGCGACGGCCGAGGACACATCTTGCAGCGGCACTGTGGCGAGCCCGACGAAGCGGTCCGGGTGGTCGTGGACCATCGAGGCCAGGTTCTCGTTCTGCATCCGTGCCAGCCGCCGGCCCAGCTCCACGTCGGTCCAGTAGTAGAACTGCGGGGGCGCCACCGAGATGGCCTGGATGTCGATACCCATCTTGTCCATATCGGCGATCCGGATGACGGGATCGGTCATCATCGGCGCGATCTCGGCGACGTGCCGGGCCTGGTGCTCCTTGGTCTCCGCACTCGTGTAGTAGGAGAACGGTTCATATTCCGGTTCCATGAGACCGGCGACGAGCTCCTGGCAGGCAGGTGTGAAGACGTGGGCGTGGATGTCCACGGTGCGGCCGCGGGAGCGGGTCATAAGCATGTCCTCTCTGTGAACAGATCCGCATGGGGCGGCTTTCCGGTCTTGTTCCCAGTCGCCGGCAGGTGCCCGACGTGCGACCGCCGCGTCGGGTCCTCGTTAGCCGGACGGAACGGGGCCGGCGAATATGCCGAACTGTAATGAGGTCAGATGAATTTTCCATTCGTCGGATCAGCATACCGACCGTAAGGACTGCACGCATCGCTGCGATATCCCTCTCGGGGGTCATATCCGCGTGTGCGGTGTGTGCCGGGGAATGTTTCTGCGTATCCCGTCGAATGGTCGAGAGTGCCGGTTAACGGAACGGTGTGCATCGGATCGGGCCGGTGCGAAGAAGATGTCGGCCCTGAACCGCCGCCCAGCACAATCGATCATCCTGTCCGATCACCGCACGAGAAGCCGGACGCCGGATCCGCCTTGGCGGCGTCGCGCACCGCCGATCGACGCGCCGATGACCACGGCATGCCGGCGATGGGACGAAACCAGACCCATCGTGATTCCTTTCGAAGTGCGCGAGTAGTCGATCACCACGTCGGGTTGGCAGACGATTACGGGCCCTCACCGCCCGCCGAATCACGACGAGATGGGATTTCTCCACATGGGATACAGGCTCGGGCCATCGGGCATGTCGATGGTGCCGGCAAGGCGGCGATAGCCGAGGCGTTCGTACAACTTCGCGCTCCGCTGGTTGCTGGCAGTCAGATAGGCGGGCCTACTGTGCTCGTCCAGCCAGGCGTGCCGATGATCGAGTAATGCTGCCCCGCGTCCGCTACCCTGCCATTCAGGGCGAACCGCAATGAACGGCAGATAGTCATGGTTGATCGACGTGGGGTGGATTGCCGCGTTCAGCGCCCCGAAAACTCCTATTCGAGCAGCACTGCTCGGCCCCACGGAGTCCTCGTACATCCTGGCAAGGTCCGGAGGCCGGGTGTGGGCCGATACATCGACAGGCAGCCACAGCGCCGCCCCTGCTCGATCGTCGGTCAGGTAGACCTCCCCATTGGTGTAGGCCTCCTCGACAAGTGGCCAGAAGAAGGGGGGATGCTGGGTCTCTCGCTGACGTTCGTCAGGAAAAAACCAACGACATACAGGATCGTCGAAAAAGGCGGTCGACATGATGTCGACGACCTCACCGACGTCCGACCTGTCCGACCGAACGACACACACCTTCGACAACATGTCCACACTTCCTCTTGGGTTGCCCCAGAAGATGAGCAACCTCCTGGCGGGTGGCCGGGTTGGTCACCGCTGGAGGAACCCGGCGTCCACCGGCAGCGACACACCGGTGACGTAGCGGGCCTCCTCGGAAGCGAGCCACACGATGGCGTTCGAGACGTCCACCGGCTCGACCATCTCGACCGGCAGGGCGTTCTGCAGGTTGAACGAGCCGTCCGCGCTGGAGAGCATCTGCGCCATGAAGTCGTTGACGATCATCGGGGTGTTCACCCCCGTCGGGTGCACCGTGTTGACCCGGATGAAGTACGGAGCCAACTCGTTGGCCAAGGTGCGCATCAGACCGACCAGGCCGTGCTTGGCCGACACATAGTGCGCCGCGCCCGGCATACCCTTCAGACCCGCAGCCGAGCTGGTGATCACGATCGAACCGCCGTTGTCGGCCTGGATCATCGCCGGCACCGCCGCCTTCACCGTCTTCCACACCCCCGTGAGATCGACCGCGATCATCTCCTCCCACTCGTCCTCGGTCATCGTCCAGGTGTTCTCCACGACCCCGCCGATGCCCGCGTTGGCACACACCACATCCAAACGGCCGAACTCCCGCACCCCCTCCTCGACCAGGGCCCGCACCGCCGCCGCGTCCCGCACGTCCGCCTCGCACGCCACGATCCGGCAGTCGCACTCCTCCACCAGCTTGACCGTCTCCGCGAGGTCCTCCGGCGTAGCCAACGGATAGGCCACCGTGTCGAGCTGGCGGCACAGGTCGAACGCGATGATGTCCGCGCCCTCCTGCGCCAGCCGCACCGCGTGCGACCGACCCTGCCCCCGCGCCGCGCCGGAGATCAGAGCGACCTTGCCTTCGAGACGTCCTGCCATGCTGATCTCCTCCTCGTCCGACGTTTGGTGGTGCTCTGGCCGGCACCGACCGCGAGGGTCTCGCCGCTGACGGCCGTCTCGTTTGTCACGGCGTCGATCACTTGGCTCGCGTCGATAGGAACGAACTCAGCGACAGCGCAGACCATGTCAATGCGAATTCAGGCCATGCGAATGATCTGGGCGACGACGCTGTCCGCGTGCCCCGTCATTGCTGCATCTCGGGCGGACAACTCCTCGCCTCCGCGGCTGCTCGAGCAGACAATGAGCCGATCACCCTCCTGCGCGAGGACGAACCGCTTCGCGCATGACCAAGACAGGGAGCAAGCGCCGTACCGGTGCGCCCGCGGAGATACGTGAAGCGCAGACAACCGTGGCTGCCGCTGCTCGCCACGTTGCGGGCCTGGGTTCCGTTTCGATCACTTGTCCTTCCGGGTGCTCACTCCGCCGGCCGGTGGGGCTGCGCGCGAATCAGACATGCCCGGAGGAGCACGTCCGTCTTACGATCGCTGGTCATGGAACCGTCGCGACGGCTTGCAGGCGGTCGGCATGAACGTGTTTGAGGCCCAACCTTGTGATCCCAGTTGACCGCACCGGCCCATCTCGGGGACGGGCGTTTTCTCGTCAGCGGAGGGGCATTTCCTCGTTGGGGATTGCGGGAGCAGACCCGGAGTGGCAATGCTCACTGCGCAAGTTGCCGGGCGTCATCCCGTACTGCCGCCGGAACGCCCGTTCGAACGTCCTGCGGTCGAGAAACCCTGCCGCAGCCGCGATGTCCGACGTCGGGAGGCGGGCGTGCCTCGGGTCGGACAGCATCACCTGTGCTGGGAGCAGGCGTTGCTCGCGGAGGTAGGCAGCGGGGCGTGGTCCCGATCCGTTCGAACAGGGCGTACACGTGACTGACCGAGACATGGTGCCGCCGCGCCAGCTCCTCCACCTGCAGGTGGGGGTCGGCCAGGTGTTCGCGGACGTGCCTGCGCATCATCTCGAGCAGCACCTCCGCGGAGCCGTCGCAGCCCGGTACCGAGGGGACGACGTCCCGCAGCGCCATCACGAGCAGGTCGATCGCGGCGTGCCCGGCGTCCATCCGTTGCGGCGCGGTGAGACTGTCGGCGATCTCGAACAACCGACCGAGATAGGCCGCCGGCATCTGCATGGCCGGGGACGCGAGGTCCATGCTGCGCTCGGTCACGACCCCCGTGCCGGCCGCCATAACGGCAAGACGATCGCGCTGGAACATGTGGCCCCGGCCGCGACCTGTACGGACAAGAGCATCCGGTTGCTTTCCGACGCGCCCGCCGCCATCCGGTCGGTCCGGACCGCCGATCTCGGCCCCCAGCGCGTCCGACAGAGCGCCAAGCCGCTATCCCGCAGAGTTATCGGATCTGCAGGATCGCCCCTCCCTTGCCGGCTACACCAGGGTTCTCGTCCTGAATGTCTTGTTCAGGCCGGTTCGCGCCGTCGGCATCCACCCGGATGTGGAGCTCGACGTGCCGTGGTCTTCCGTGTCGCGAAGGGGGACGTAGCGCCGAAATTCCGGTAGATGTGTTTCATATGCGGTTCGACCGAATTGATCACAATACTCGACTAGTTGGCGATCTCCACGTTCGTCAGCACGCCCACGACGAACCGGGCAAGCCGAAAAGGAGAACCCCATGTCAGAGTTGAGGTTCGGCGTCTCCCTGATCCCGACGCTCGATCTCGAGGCCACCCGTCGGCTGGCGGCGGTGGCCGAGCAGGCAGGGCTGGAGTACATCGGCGTCCAGGACCATCCCTACGCCCGGCGATACCTCGACGCGTTCGTTGTCATCGGCGATCTCCTCGCCCGCACCGAGCGGATCCAGCTGTTTCCCGACGTGGCCAATCTGCCGCTGCGCCCGCCCGCCGTCCTGGCCCGCACGGCGAGCGCGCTGAGCCGGGTGTCCGGGGGCCGCTTCCATCTGGGGCTCGGGGCAGGCGGCTACTGGGATGCGATCGAGTCCATGGGCGCGCCCCGGCGAACCCCGCCCGAGGCGCTGCGGGCGCTCGACGAAGGGATCACGATCATGCGCGGGCTGTGGCGTGCCGATGCCCGCGTCGACCACGACGGCGAGTTCTATCGAGTCCGCGGGATCGGCGGGCAGGAGCCGGGCCCCGGCGGCGTGGAGATCTGGATCGGCGCACAGGGCCCACGCAGCCTCGCGCTGACAGGACGCGCCGCCGACGGCTGGGCAGCGCCGATCCCTTCGTACCTGCCCTACGAGCGCTGGGCCGAGAGCAACGAGGTCCTGAGCCGGGCAGCACGCGAGGCAGGCCGCGATGCCGCCGATATCCGGCGCGTCGCGCAGCTTGTCGGGACCATCGCGGCGGGGTCGCCGACGCCGAGCTCGCTCGCGCAGTCCGGCGCTGATCCGGTCCGCGCCGATGTCGCCGGCTGGGTCGAGCTGTTGACCAGGCTGGCCACCGAGCAGCCGTTCACGACGTTCGTGCTGTGGCCGGAACAGGTGGACGAGCAGCAGATCCGGCTCTTCGCCGAAGAGGTCGCGCCCGGCGTCCGGGAGCGCATGGGGGAGCGGTCCGCCGTCTGAGGTCGCCGACCGTCCGGGAGTCCGGGAGGACACCTTGCTGCTACACACCTTCACCGTCGCGGACACAGCCGACCCCACGACGGGGCGCGCGAAGTCGAGGCACGAGTGGATCCGCAACACCGTCGAGCCGGCCGTGACGGCCGAAGAGGTCGGCCTCGACATCGCGCGGGCCGGTGCCGGATGAGCGCCCGAGGAGGAACGATGCCCCGCATTCCACCGAACATCTTCGGCACCGCGTTCGGGTTGGCCGGGCTGGCGGGCACCTGGTCGGCGGCAGCCGGCGCCGGGCTCGCCCCGCAGGGCATCGCGCAGGCGCTCCTGGCCGTCGCCGCAGTCACCTGGGTGGCAGTGCTCGTCGCGTACCTCGCGTCTGCGCTCGAGCATGGCGTGCTTCGTGGCGACTTGACCCATCCGGTCCTCGGGCCGTTGATGTCCGTCGCCCTGATCACGCCGATGGTTCTGGGCTCCGCCGGCATAGCCCCGCTCGCTCCGGCGGCCGGCGCCGCGCTGACGGACTTGTTCATCGTCCTCATAGTGATTCACGGGTCGTGGTTCACCGGGCAGCTGATCTATGGCGACTACGCGCTCGACCAGCTTCACCCCGGCTACTTCCTGCCCACCGTCGCCGGCGGGCTGGTCGCGGCGATGAGCGCTGCCGCGGTCGGTCAGCCCACGCTCGGTCACGTGATGTTCGGCTACGGCGTGGTGTGCTGGTTCGTCCTCGGGTCGATCATCCTTGCCCGGCTCTTCTTCCGCCCGGCGCTCCCGGCCGCGCTGACGCCCACACTCGCGATCGAGGTCGCTCCCGCCGCCGTCGCCAGCCTGGCCTGGTTCGGCCTCAACGGCGGGCGCATCGACGGGATCGCGCAGTTCCTCGCCGGCTACGGGGTGCTGATCGTCCTCTCCCAGATTCGGCTGCTGCCCATGTTCCTGCGGCTGAAATTCTCGATCAGCTTCTGGGCGTTCACCTTCTCGTGGGCGGCCGTGGCCTCCGTCGTGTTGCACTGGCTCGTGGTCACGAGGCCGTTCGGTCACGTCGCCTGGGCGTGGATCGTTCTGGCTGCCATCACGGTCCTGATCGGCGGGATCGCCGTGCGTTCGATCGCGGCCCTCGTGGCCGGCACGCTGTTCCCGCCGAGCCCTGCCGCGGCGCCACCCACTGTCGCGCCTGCCTTACAACCTCAGGAGTCCGTCAGCGGCGCCCGCGAGGCCCACTGACTGCGGCTCCGCAGACCATCGGAACTCGAAGAATTGGAGCTGAGTAGTGTCCGTCATCGAACTCACGACGTTCATCGTCGGAAACGATCGCGTTTCCGAGATGCTGAGCGCACGCCACGCCATGATCGAGGCGTTTCGCGTTGACCGCCGCGGGTTCATCGCCGCCAAGCTGATCCGCCTGGACGAGCGGACGTGGCTCGACGCCGTTGAGTGGGCCGACGACGCCGCGTACGACGAATCGTCCGCAAAGGGGGGCAACCTGCCTGAGATCGCGGCGTTCTTCGCGACGATCGACTCGCTGGTCGAGGCCCGCCGCGGGACGCGATACGACGACGCCGAGGACGGGCCGCGCACGGTGCGGACCGTCGCGTACGGCCCGCATCCCTCCCAGGTGGGCGAGCTGTACCTGCCCGAGGGATCCGGGCCCTTCCCGGGCGTGGTGCTCGTCCACGGGGGGTTCTGGACCGCGATGTGGGATCGCAGGCAGATCCTGCCGGTGGTCGAGGACCTGCTGTCGCTCGGGATCGCGGTCTACAACGTCGACTACCGTCGAGTGGGGGAGGAAGGCGGGGGGTGGCCGGGCACGTTCGCCGACGTCGCCGCCGCGGTCGACACGATCGTGGGTATCGATCCCGCCGTCGACGCGGAGCGGATCGTGCTCGTCGGGCACTCGGCCGGGGGGCATCTCGCGACGTGGGCCGGCCTGCGCGGGGCGCTGCCGACGGGCGCGGTCGGTGCTGACCCGGTCGCGCGCCCGGTTGGTGTCGTGTCGCTGTCGGGGGTGCTCGATCTGGTTGCTGCCGACGGCGAGAAGTTCGGCACCGCCCTCGAGGACATGGACGCCGAGCCGATCTGGGGTGCCCCGCCGCCCGCCCGGCCGGAGGTGTGGCCGGCTGTCGCCGCGGCGGTGACGGGCGGCATCGTCCCGTTGCTGGTGGGAGCGCACGCCGACAAGGACTCCGAGCGCTTCGCCGTCACCTCGCCTGCGCAGATGCGCGCGAGCGGGGTGCCGGTACTGGCCCTGCACGGTGACGCTGACGAGGCGGTCCCGGCGAGCTACAGCCGCGCCTTCGCCGAGTCGATCACCGCGCAGGGCGGCCAGGCGGAGTTCGTCGAGTGCGCCGGGGGACGCCACTTCGACACCGTCGACCCGGCCAACCCCGAGATCTGGCCTGCGGTCCGTGCGTGGATCGCCGAGCGTCTCGGGATCACTCTGCCGAAGGCCGGCTGACACCGTCCCGGACGGGGCCGGGTGCGAGGACCGTACCCGGCCCCGAGAGAAACGCTCCCGCAAATCCTCAACGAGGAAATGCCTCCCCGGCTGACGATGAAACGCCCGTCCCCGCGATGGCCCCTGTGGTCAACTGGGGGGAGCCGGGAAGACGCTGCAAGTGGTCCCGACAGTTTCATGATCGCCGAAAGTGAAAACGGACGTGCCGGGACGGATGCGCTCTATCCACCCGTAGGAGAACCCACAGGAGGCTCGGAAGCGGTACTACAGCATTCCGAGAACCGATCACTCGTCGGGAAGGTGGCGAATGTAACCGCGTTGATTCTCGGTGACTTGAAAAAAGATGTGCTTGAACCGCTGATATTCCTCGCGCCCCACGATTTGTGCATGCCGCCGCTGCATGGCGGCCAGTATGAGGTCGGCCGCGCGCATCTGGGCCAGGCCGCGCTCGGTCGGAAAAACAAGCTTGGCCCGACCATCGCTCGGGTCCGGCCGCCGCTCCACGTACCCCAGAGCTTCCAGTTCGTCGATGAGTGTCCCGATGTTCTGTTTGTACTGGTGTGATAGACGAGACAGCTCGGATGGGCGTACTCCGTCGGCATCGAGGTACGCTAGAACCGCTCCGTGTCTGTGTTTCAAATCATCAAAGCCTAGCTCCGCCAGCGCCGTGAACAGCTCGCGCTGCACCGCGAACAACAGTCGGCCCGCGAGCACTCCTAGATCCGGGTCGGTTGAGTTCCGCTCCGCGCGGGTCACCACTGGCCCTGCTCCTATCGCTTGTCCGCCACACCCGTCAGTCATTTAACAACTGTCGCGGCTCGTTACGACAGGCGCCCCGCACGGCGAGGGCACCCCGAGATCACGTGGCAGGGCCCGACGCCATCGCTGGGAGCAGTGGTTTCAGCAGGTGCCCGCCGCGCTCATCTGCGCACCGGCTCGGTCATCGGCCCAGTACGGCGTCCTTCCGGTAGCGCGATGGTGACGTTCCCAGCGTGGCGCGGAACGCCTGCGTGAAGGCGGACTCCGAGCGGTACCCCACCTCACTCGCCACCCGGCCCACCGAGTGGTCCGAATGCGCCAGCAGGTCGGCGGCCACCATCATCCGGATCGCCGTCACCAGCGTCGCCACGGTCGTACCGGTGCGGGCGGAGAAGCGGCGCAGGAACGTGGCCCGCGACATCGCAGCCCCGGCGGCCAGGCGGTCGATCGTCCACGCTTCGCCGGGGCGGTAGACGACCTCAGCGATCACACGGCCCAGCGCGTCGTCGCCCATGGCGGTCCAGAGACTGGGCGTGCCGAGGCGCTGATCGGGACGGCTGCGCAGGGTCATGGCGAGCAGTGCGTCGCACAACGCGGCGACGACGGCACCGGTGCCGGGGCCGTCGGCACGGGCCTCGCCACGCAGGACCTCCGCCAGGGTGAACGCAGGGGCGTCCAGCGTGACGTGCACCAGTTGGGGCAACAAGCGGAACAGCAGCGCGCCAGTGGCCGACAACGAGCGATAGTGGCCGCAGAAGAGGTCCAGCTCGGGCTTGGCGTCGACCGTCCGCCGGGTCGGGAATGCCGCGCCCGGCTCCTCCACGAACTGGCGCCGCGGCCCCGTGGTCGCCGCCACGCGGTGCGCATCGCCGTGCGGAAGGAGCACCAGATCCCCGGGGCCCATGTTCACAGCCGACGCGCCCGAGATCACGCTGCAGCGGCCGTCCAGCACCAGGTGGAACGGCACCTCTCCTGGCCCCGCCGGCGCGTTGTCCAGCGTGATGCGTCCGGCCAGCAGGCAGCGCACATCGACCCTGCCCTCGAGCCGCGCCAGTCGGACGATGCGGCTCACGCCGTCCATGAGTCGATCCCGACGAAAAGTGAGGCGTCAGCGCGTGGTCGTCTCGCTTCCGGAGGTGGACCGTGCACACATGGAGACTACGCACTTCGATGTCCTGGTCATCGGGTTCGGCAAGGGCGGCAAGACGCTCGCCGCGACGATGGGGCGGCTCGGCAAGCGCGTCGCGATGGTGGAGCAGTCGTCCAAGATGTACGGCGGCACCTGCATCAACATCGGTTGCGTCCCGACGAAGTCGCTCGTCCACCACGCCGAGCGCCCCGGCGTAGGTAGCCCCGGCGAACGGCACCGGGCGGCTGTCGAACAGACGCGTGCGCTCACAACGGCCATGCGCAGCAAGAACTACGCCATGCTCGACATGCTCGACTCGGTCACCGTGATCACCGGGCGGGCGGCGTTCCTCGACGCCAAGACCGTGCGCGTCACTGCCGGTCAGGTGGACATGCTCGACCTCACCGCCGACACCATCGTGATCAACACCGGGGCCGTGCCGGTGCTTCCGCCCATCCCGGGCCTGCGGGAGAGCGCGCACCTGCTCACCAGTACCGACCTGATCGATATCGACCACCTGCCGAAGCGCCTGGCGATCGTGGGCGCCGGCTACGTGGGTGTGGAGTTCGCGTCGATCTACGCCCAGTTCGGCAGCGCCGTCACGATGCTCGATCCGGCCGCGCGGATCATGGCGCGCGAGGACGAGGACATCACCGAGGTGGCCACCGGCATTCTGCGCGGAGCCGGTGTCGAGTTCATCTCCGGAGCCCACGTCACGCGAGTGCGCGACATCGACAACGGGGTCGAGATCACCTACGAAGTCGATGGAGCGACGCACACGCTGGCGGCCGACGAGGTTCTTGCGGCTACCGGCCGCAAGCCCGCAACCGAGGGCCTGGGCCTCGACCGCGCCGGCGTGCGCACCACCCCGTCCGGCGCCGTCGAGGTGGACGAGGTGTTGCGCACGAGCCAGCCGCACATCTACGCGATCGGCGACGTCAACGGAGGCCCGCAGTTCACCTACATCTCTCTCGACGACAACCGCATCGTCGCCGACCAGCTCATCGGTCGCGGCGAACGATCCACCGCGGACCGGAAGTTCGTGCCGTACACGGTGTTCATGACCCCGGCCTTCGCCCGCGTCGGCCTCACCGAACGCGAAGCGCGCGAACGCGGGCTTTCGGTGAAGGTGGTCGAGAAAGCGATCGCGGACATCGCCGCGATGCCGCGAGCCAAGATCGTCGGAGAGACGCGCGGGCTGATGAAGTTCGTGGTCGACAGCGAAACGGACCTCGTGCTGGGCGCCGCGCTGCTCAGTGTGGACTCGCAGGAGATGATCAACGTCGTCGCGCTCGCGATGCGCCACGGCGTGACCGCGAGCGAGCTGCGCGACACCATCTACACGCACCCGTCGTCCACCGAGGCGTTCAACGAGGTTCTTGCCGGTCCGCCCGCCCGCTGACCGTGCGCGGCGCGGCAAACCCGCGCTGGGGGAGGGTTTCCGGGCGGCCGGCTCCCGAGACTCCGCACGGGTGAGTTGAGTGCGGCAATCGCGGAGACCGGCTGGTGCGAAACGCGGTTGGCGGCGTTCCGGCATGCGTAGTGGTGTGGCCACCGGCCCATCTGCGGGTATCCCATGGCTGAATCCGGCGTGTTCGTGACCTTGCCCGGAATGTGCAAGGTCATATAGCTGGGAGGTTCCACAGATGATCCGCGCTCTACCCGGCCGGGCCCGAGATGTCGCGCTCCTGCTGGCTCGGCTGGCCCTCGGCATCGTCCTCATCGCTCATGGGTGGCAGAAGCTCATGACCAAGGGCATCGACGCAACTACCGAGGGTTTCGTTGAAAACGGAATTCCCGCCGCTCCGGTCTCGGCGATGTTCGTCATCGCGGTCGAACTTCTCGGCGGTCTCCTGATACTGATCGGCGCAGCGACAGCGGTGGTCGGTGTCCTCGTCGCGCTGGTGATGCTCGGTGCCGTGTTGTTCGTGCACGTCGGGTCCGGTGTGTTCGTCTCCAACGGCGGCTGGGAGTTGGCCGGGTTGGTCGGCGCGACCGCACTCGCGCTCGCTGCGGCCGGTTCTGGACGGTTGAGCGTCGACCACATGGTGTCGAGGCGACGTCGACCGGACATGGTCGTGGCCGACTAAGGCGAGCGCGTCGACGCAGGGCGGGGGAGGTCCGCGCCGACAGGCCGCGAGCGCGGTCCGGTATGGGGTCCTTGCCCTTTCTCTCGGGGACGCCCAATCATGGGTGCCGATCCGCTGCGCTCGCGCGGGTCTCACTCCCAGCGGGGGAGGTGGGGCTGTGTTCCGTCGTCTTTGAGCTGTCCCTGTCTGCCGTCCGGTCGGGCGGTGCCCCTACGGTCGCGGCGGCGTACCTGGATCGAGCTGAGCTCTCCGCTCCGTCGTGACCGCCCTGCGGTCCATCGAGGAGCGTGTGTTGCCTACCGCTGTCACTTCACCCCCATCCGCCCTGGTCGACGTGGTCGATCAGACGATCGCGCCGTCGGCCGCCGAGGTCGACCGCACCGGCGCGTTCCCCCGCGCCGACATCGACGCGTTGGCCGGCGCCGGTGTTCTGGGCCTGCTGAGTGCCTCCGAGGTCGGCGGAGCCGGTGGCTCGCTCGCCGACGTCGCCGTGACCCTGGAGCGGATCGCTCGTGCGGACGCCTCGGTCGCGATGGTGGTGCTGATGCACTACGCCGCCGTGTCGGTACTCGAGAGCCACGGCCCGGACGACGTCCGGCGAGCGATCGCCGCAGGTGAGCACCTGAGCACGCTGGCATTCTCCGAGCGTGGGTCACGCAGCCATTTCTGGGCGCCGGTGAGCACGGCGACCGCCGCTGACGGCCAGGTGCGGCTGGATGCCGCGAAGAGTTGGGTGACCTCGGCCGGTGAGGCCGACAGTTACGTCTGGTCGAGCCGCCCTGTGACCGCGGAGGGCCCGATGACGCTGTGGCTGGTGCCCGCGAGCACGCCGGGCGTCGGCGTCGCGGGCGAGTTCGACGGGTTCGGGCTCCGCGGCAACGCCTCACGCCCCATGGCCGCGGACGGCGCCCTTGTCGACACCTCGGCGCGGCTCGGCGACGACGGCGCCGGGCTGGACGTCGCACTGGGATCCGCGCTGCCCACCTTCCTGGTGGGCAACGCCGCAGTCTCGCTGGGGCTGATGGAGGCCCTCGTCGAGGAGGCGGCCGCCCACCTGACGAGCACCAGGCTCGAGCACCTCGACCAGAGCCTGGCCGAGCAGCCGACCAGCCGCCTCGCGTTCGCGGCCCTGCGTACCCGGGTCGACCTGACCCGCGCGTTCCTGACCGACACCCTCGCCGCCCTGGGCAGCGGCCGAGAGGACGCGACGCTGCGGGTACTTCAGGTCAAGGCCGTCGCGGCCGAGGCCGCAGCCGAGGTCGGCGACGGGGTGATGCGGCTGTGCGGCGGCGCTGCGTTCCGCAAGGAATTGGGCATCGAACGCCGCTACCGCGACGCCCTCGCCGCGCGGGTGATGGCACCGACCACCGAGGCGCTGCACGACTTCGTCGGTCGCGCCACGCTCGGGCTGCCGCTGTTCGGGGGTGCGTGATGACGCTGATCATGGGCGCGGTCGCCTACGACCCCAAGGTCGTCACTATCTGGGACGGGTTTCGGCAGTGGCTGCGCCGGCAGGGCCTGGACTTCGACTACGTCCTGTTCTCGCACTACGAGCGCCAAGTGGAGGACCTCGCCGATGGGCGGATCCACGCTGCGTGGAACTCGCCACTGGCATGGCTGCGCTCCGAGCGGCTGGCCGCCGCGAAGGGGCGCGCGGTCCGCTCGGCGGTCATGCGTGACACCGACCAGGACCTCACCTCGGTGGTCGTCGTCCGCGCCGACTCTCCCGCGTCCTCACTCGCCGACCTCGCGGGCCGCACCGTCGGCGTGGGAGCGGTCGACTCGCCGCAGTCGACGCTGATCCCACTGTCGTTCCTGCGTCACGCCGGTGTCGACGACCTGCGCGTCCGCCGCTTCGACGTCGGGGCGGGCCTGCACGGCGACCATATCGGCGGGGAACGCGACGCCGCCCGCGCGCTGGTGGCCGGCGAGGTCGACGCCGCATGCATGATCGATGGCAATCACCTGCTGTTCGGCCAGGAGGGCACACTACCGGCCGGGTCGACCCGAATCCTCGGTCAGACCGACGTCTACGACCACTGCACGATGGCGATCGTCGACACCGCACCCGCCGCCGAGGCCGACGAGTTCGTGCGTCTGCTGGAGTCGATGTCCTACGCCGACCCGCAGGTCCGCCCGCTGCTCGACCTCGAAGGGCTCAGGCAGTGGGTGCCGGGCCGCACGAGCGGCTTCGGCCCGCTCGCCCGAGCTGTCGACGAGGCCCGGTTCTATGACGCCACCGGCACGGTCACCGCGCGGGAGTACGACCCGTGATCCACGGGCATCGCTCGGGTGCCCCGCTCGACCTCGACTTCCTGGGTTTCGAGCGGGGCGCCCATCTCCTCGTCCGCAGGTCGCTGCGCGAGGTGCCGATCGGCGGCCGGGTCACCGTCACGGGGGGCGATCCGGCCCTCGGGGTCCACCTGCGCGCCTGGGCCCGCCGCGAGGGCCACGGTTTCGCCGCCGTCCCGGACCGCACGGCCACCTGGGAGCTCGTGCGCGGCTCCGCGGAGGCCGACCGGTGGGCGGGCGCGGAACGCGCCGGTGGGCCCGGACCGGACGGGATCGTCGCCCGTCCACCGGCCCATTGGGGTCTCGCCGCCCGCGGTGCCCTGGTCGAGGCCGGCGGGCCGGAGGGGCGATTCGACCTCGACGATCGTGACGTCGTCTGGGCCGACCTCGCGCCACGGCTCTACGCGCACGCCGCCGCCGCGCAGTGGGACCCGGCCACCGCGGTCGACTGGGACGCGAGCGCGGACGTGCCCACCGACGTGGAGTCGGCTGTCGTGCAGGTCATGACCTACCTCGTGGAGAACGAGCAGGCCGCACTCGTCGTCCCCGCCGGACTGCTAGCTCGCGTGCACCCGCACTTCCGGGAGGTCCAGCAACTGCTCGCCGTGCAGGCGGCGGACGAGGCTCGCCACATGGACGTGTTCACCCGCCGGGCCTTGCTGCACGGCGGGGAGATGGGGACCTCCTCGGCCGGTGGACGGTCGTCGCTGGCCACGTTGCTCGCCGAACCGGACTTCTCGCTGGCGTCCTTCCTGCTCTCCGTTCTCGGGGAGGGCAGCTTCCTCGCGCTGCTGGCCTTTCTCGAGCGGCACGCACCAGACCCGGTCACCGCTCAGATCACTCGCCTCGCTCGGGTCGACGAGGCACGTCACGTCGCGTTCGGCGTTGCCCACCTCGAACACCAGGGCAGCCGCGACCCGCAAACTGCGCGCGGCGATCGAACGCCGACACGACGCCCTGGCCGACACCGCCGGACTCAACGCCGATGTGTTCGACGCGCTCGTCGTACTGGCCGCCGGCTCCTGGACCCCCACCGCCATCGCAGACGGCCATGACGCGGTACAGGAGCTCCATCACGCCATGGACGACGGTCGCCGACAGCGCCTGGCCCGGCTCGGGTTCCCACCCGACGAGGCCGCCGAACTCTCCGCCCTCCACACGCGCAATTTCATGTGAACCATCGACGATCACGCGTAGCGCGAGTCCTGTGGTCGACGGTGACGCGAGGACGACGGGGTGTCAGGCCTTATATTGAACGCACACTTCGCAATTCGGAGGCGGGTCATGGCGAGGGGGCGTCCCCGCGAGTTCGACGTCGACGAGGTCCTGCAGGCGGCGCTGAACGTCTTCTGGGGCAAGGGCTACGAAGGCGCGACCATGGCCGACCTCCGTGAAGCGACAGGCCTCCAACCGGGCAGTATCTACGCCGCTTTCGGCTCGAAGGCCGGACTGTTCACACAGGTCGTCGATCGATACGTCGCCACTTCTTTCTCCTACGGCGCGCACAGCCTCGAGGCCGGCAGCGTCCGGGAGGTGGTCCGCCGCTGGCTCACCGGAGCCACGGAGAGCTCCACGGGAGAGACCACTCCTGGCGGCTGCCTCCTGGTGCAGGGCGCGCTCGTCACCGGAGACGCGGCCCGGGAGGTCGGACAGGACCTGTGCGATCGCCGCAAGGCCGCCCAGGTGATGCTCACCGAGCGCTTCGCCCGGGCTCAGGAGAGCGGCGACCTTTCCTCGGACGTCGAACCGCGCGATGCCGCGCGGTACGTGGTCGCCCTAGCTGAAGGCATCGCCGTCGAGGCGGCGTCCGGCGCCGACCGCGAGACGCTGCTGAGCCTCGTCGATCTGACCATGCGACGTCTGCCCTGGGAGGCATGAACGACTCGCGCCGACGGCGCACCCATCTACGTCCATGTGGTCACCGGACTAGAACCAGCTCCTCGGCTCGTACCGCATCGCCACCGCCCCAGCGGTACGTCACCCGGCCGAAGAGGAGGGCATCGGCGCGAGCGAGGCTCGCCGCTGCGTGACGATGCGATTCCACGCTCGCGGGTATCGCACGATGATCGCAGCACCACGGCGCTCAGCTCTCCCGCCGCCCTCCGCTATTGCTCAGGAGGTGAAACCCCGTCGTCAGCCCGGGCGGCCGATCCCGGCCGCCACCCCGTCGAGCACCATCGTCAGGCGACGCTCGAACACCACGTCCGGATCGGGGAGGTCCTCGGCTTCGAGGATCAGCCGCTGCAGGTATGGGAGCTCGCCGCCCTGTAGCAACTGCGTGATGAACGGCCCGGTCTGGCGCTGGTAGGCCGCGAAGTCCAGGCCGGTGCGCTGCTGCGCTTCGACCTCTCCCAGTTCCTGCACGACGAAACCCCGGGTGAACTGCAGGGCGGTGGACAGCACGTCCAACATTCCGTCGATGTCGAGACCGAGCCCGTCCACGCAGGCCAGACCGGTTTCGAGGAACTTCCGGGCGTTGGGTCCCAGGGTCGGCCGGTGCCCGAACCGGGTGATCCACGGGTGGGCGTGGTGGAGCCGGCGCATCTCCCGGGCCAGCCGGGCGACGTCCGCCCGCCAGCTCCCTGACGGGATCCCGGTCAGGTCCAGCTCGCCCAGCACCGCGTCGTACATGAGCTCGGTCAGGTCGTCCTTGCTGCCGACGTGCCGGTAGAGCGACATCGGACTGTGGTCCATCCGCCCCGCGACCTTGCGCATCGAGACCGCGTCGACCCCGTCCTCGTCGGCCAGGGCGATCGCGACCGCGGTGATGGCCCGGTAGTCGAGAGTGCGCACCGGCCCCCGCCCCTGGCCGGAGAGTCGTGCCCAGATGACGGGCGGCGGTTCGTCGGTCACGGCAGCGCTCCTTGCGTGTGTTGCGTGCATCCTACGAGCCGCATACGGTGTAAATGACTAGTCGCATACGCTGTACACATCTAACTCGTCGATCTCGTTCGAGGTGTCGCCATGCCCTCTTCGTCCTCCCCGTCCATCGCCGTCGTGGGCGGCGGCCTCAGCGGGCTGGTGCTGGCCCGCATCCTGCAGCAGCACGACATCGCCAGCACCGTCTACGAACTCGACGCCACCGCCGACGCCCGGCGGCAGGGCGGCTTGCTCGACCTGCACGTCGAGTCCGGCCAGCTGGCCCTGCGCGAAGCGGGGCTGTACGAGCAGTTCCGCCGGCTGACCCGGCCGCAGGCGGAGGCGATGCGGGTGATGGACAAGGCGGGCACCGTCTTCATCGACCAGGTCTCCGACGGCAATTCGGGCAGACCCGAGATCGACCGGACGGAACTGCGCGCCCTGCTGCTGGGTTCGCTCCACCCGGGACGGGTCGTCTGGGACCGCAAGCTCAGCCGGGCCCGCCGCCTGGCCGACGGGCGGTACGAACTCGTCTTCGCCAACGGCTCGCGCGAGACCGCCGATCTACTGATCGGTGCCGACGGCGCCTGGTCGCGAGTCCGCCCCCTCCTCTCGAGCGCCTCCCCGGAGTACGCCGGGATCAGCTGCGTCGAGTTCCACGTCACCGATGCCCCGGCCAAGGTGCCCGACTCGGCCGCCCTTGTCGGCACCGGGAGCCTGTTCGCCCTGTCGGACAACAAGAACCTCGGCGGGCACGGAGGCCGCGACATGCACTTGGGAGCCATGCTGCGGACCGCCGAGGACTGGATCGAGACGCGCGGCGTCGACTGGTCGGACGTGGCCGCCGCCCGCACCTCCCTGCTGGCGGAGTTCGCCGACTGGACCCCGGCGCTGACCGACCTGATCCGCCACTGCGACGACGAGATCGCAGTTCGCCGGATCTACGCCCTGCCCACCGGTCACTCGTGGCCGCGCATCCCGGGCGTGACCCTGGTCGGCGATGCCGCCCACCTGATGTCGCCGTTCGCCGGCGAGGGCGCGAACGCCGCGATGTACGACGCTCGTGAGCTTGCGCTGGCGCTGATCGAGCACGGTCACGACGTCGAGAGCGCGCTCCACCAGTACGAGACGGCGATGTTCCCGCGCGCCGCGGACGCCGCCCGGCAGTCCGCTCGCGGGCTCGACCTGTGCTTCGCCGACGACTCCCCCCGGGGAATGGTCGAGTTCTTCGGCAGGATGGGCGTCCCCGTCACCTCGCGCTGATGGCGCGCCGCGCGCGGTGGCGCGAGCTCCGGCAGGGTTCCGAGATCGCTTTCGCCGCGAGTGCTCTGCGTGTTGACAGGACCGCTCGTGGATCCTATATATTGATCGTACGATCAATAAAACAGTGGGGAAGCCGTAGCAAAGAGGACCGTCGAGGACGACGGGGTGGAGGTTCATGTGCGGGCCCCGTCTCCTCGGGACGGGCCTTCCTCTCTCTGGCCAGGCATGCGGCGATGCCCCGTGACGTGGCCGGCACTGCCGAGATGATCACGAACATTCATTCAATGATCGGCCGGATGTGCGGCCGGAACCGGAGCACTCATGACCGAGAAGACGCTGGCCGGCAAGACCGCCCTCGTCACGGGCGGATCCCGTGGCATCGGCGCGGCGACAGCTGTCCGGCTCGCCCGCGAGGGCGCTGACGTCGCCATCAGCTACAGGGCGTCCACTGCGCAGGCGGAGGATGTCGTGAAGGAGATCGAGAAGTGCGGAGTGCGCGGCGCGGCCTTCGCCGTGGACCAGTCCGATCCGGAACAGGCAGCGCGCCTGGTCGACTCGGTGATGGACGCATTCGGCCGGCTCGACATTCTCATCAACAACGCCGGAGTGTTCCTGACCGGCGCGATCGACGCGGTCGACGCCGATGTGGATGCGTTCGACCGCCAGCTCTCCACCAACGTCCGTGGCCTCGTCGCCACCACACGTGCCGCGGTGCGGGTGATGGGCGATGGCGGTCGGATCGTCTCGATGAGCTCGACGGGCGCCGACCGGGCGCCGTTCCCCGGACTCGGCGATTACGCAGCGACGAAGGCCGCGGTGGACGCATACACCCGCGGCTGGGCCAGGGACCTCGGATCTCGGGGCATCCTCGTCAACTCCGTGCAGATCAGCTCTGTCAACACCGACATGAACCCCGAAACCGGGCCGTTCGCAGACACCCAACGGGCGATGATCCCGTTGGGCCGTTACGGGCGGCCCGAGGAGATCGCGGGGGCGATCTCCTTCCTCGTCGGCCCGGACGCGACCTTCATGACGGGAGCGACGCTCCTCGTCGACGGAGGCTTCATGGCGTGAGCGCCGGCGACGAGATCACGCCCGCGGATTCAGCGTCTGACCCCGACGTCAACGGAGGATTTCACCGATGAGATACGGCTTCATCGGAGCGGGTGCGATCGCCCAGGCACTCGTGCGACGGCTGACCGCTGTCGGCGAGTCGGACATCGTTCTCAGTAACAGCCGCGGGCCGGAGACCCTGGCCGCACTGGCTCGGCAGTCCGGGGTGCGGGCGGGGACGAGGGCGGACGCCGCGGCGGCCGAGGTCGTTGTGCTGGCGGTGCAGTGGAGCCGAATTCCGGCCGCTCTGAACGGGCTCGACCTCAACGGCCGGGTGCTGATCGATACCTCCAACCCCCTTGAGGCCCCGACGTTCCAGCCGTTCGACCTGGGCGGACTCACCTCGAGCGAGGTCGTCGCCGGCCACGCACACGGGGCTGCGGTGGTCAAGGCGTTCAACACCTACAGCCCCGAGACGCTCGGATCGAACCCGGAGGTCGACGGCGGTAGGCGGGTCATCTTCTACTCCGGCGACGGGGCCGGTGCGCTGCAGACCGTCGGCCTCATGATCCAGCGTCTGGGCTTCGCGGGCGTACCACTCGGTGACCTGGCGACGGGTGGAAGGCTCCATCAATTCCCCGGCGGTCCCTTGCCTGCGCGTGACTTCATCGAGCGCCGTTAGGGCGGCCGCCGTTTCACAACCGGGGCAGTCCCGGCACGAGATCCGACTTCCTGTTCGGCAGAGGTCACCCACGGCCGAGTCGGTCGTTCCGGCCTGACTCGGCTGAATGGGGAAGCTGACCCGGCTCCGCTCAGCCGATGGTCTCCGGTCGCTGACGGCCACCGGTGGTGAGCGCACGCCGTATCTCCGGGGGCAGCGGGACGGCGCCGGGCTTGTCACGGGCGGCCATCGCCACCACCAGGTTGCCGGTGGCAGCCACCGTGTCCCCACTGCGCACCACGAAGGAGTACTGCACCGACTTCGTGCCGATCCGCTCCACGGCCACCTCGATCTCCACGACCTGGCCGTAGTACAGCCGGTGGAGATAGTCGACCTCGTAGTGCACCCGTGGGATGCGGCCGTACAACGCCGTCGCGTCGCGGCGGTGCAACAGCACCGACTCCGCCGACTCGACCCACCGCAGCACCGCCCCGTGATGGTGGTGGCCCGCCGCGTCCGTGTCGTGCCACTCCACCCTGCGCTGCACCACCACGCTCGGCAACTCATCGTGATCCCGGTCCGTCCGCTCGACCTGCGGAGCGGTGGCCATCAGCCTGCCGCCGTCATTCGGGCCCGCACGTCGGTCTTGAGCACCTTGTTCATCAGAGAACGGGGCAGGTCCGACCACACCACGATCTCCTTGGGTGCCTTCACACTGCCGATCCGCCTCTTCATGTACTCGATCATCTCGGCGGTGGTTGCCTCAGCGCCGGGCGTCAGTACGACCACCGCTGTGACGCGCTCGCCCCACTTGTCGTCGGGCAGCCCCACGACTGCGCAGTCGCGGACGGCCGGGTGCGTCATCAAGGCCTGCTCGACCTCGACCGAGTACACGTTGAAACCGCCCGTGATGATCATGTCCTTGGCGCGATCCACGATGAACAGGTAGCCCTCCTCATCGAGGTAGCCGATGTCACCTGTGTGGTGCCAGCCGAACCGCGACGCCTCGGCCGTGGCCTCCGGGTTCTTGTAGTAGCCGGGTGACACGCCCGGGCCGCGCACGACGATCTCGCCCCGCTCGCCTCGGTCCAGAATCCGCCCCTTGCCGTCCATGATCTCCAGCGTGGTCAGCGGACCGGGCCTGCCGGCCGACGCAAGGCGCGACCCGGCCACGGTGCCGTCGGTGTTGAAGTGATCGCGCGGCGGCAGCATCGTCATGTTCGGAGACTCGGATTGCCCGTAGACCTGCCCCATCACCGGGCCGATGGCGGTCAGTGCCTCCTCGAGCCGTGTGGCGGAGATCGGGGCGGAGCCGTAGATGATGCACTGCAACGAGGACAGATCCGCGGCCGCGAGGCCGTCGTGCTGCAGCAGCATGTAGATCAACGTCGGAGGCAGGAACGAATGCGTCACGCGGTGACGCTCGATCAGCCTCAGGAACGCGGTCAGGTCCGCCTTCGGCATCACGACGATCTCCGCCCCGAGCGACAGCATCGGGAGACAGAACATGCCCGTCGCGTGCGTGAGTGGGGAGATCGCCAGGAACACCGGGCGGCCCTCGAACGGATAACCCCACAGCGTCATCGCCGAGCGCACCTCGAAGTTGCGCACCGTCAGCATGACGCCCTTGGGCCGGCCGGTCGTGCCGCTGGTGCCCATGATCACCGCGATGTCGTCGGGTGGCGCGGCGAGCGCCGGACCGATCGGGTCCGCCGCGGCGGCGGCCACCCAGTTCTCGAACGACACCGCTCCGTCGAGTTCGGCGTCCAGGCACACCAGCAACGTCAGCGTGGGCAGCTCGGCCACGACGCGCTCCACCAAGGGTGCGAACCTGCTCTGGAAGATCAGGCATGAACAGTCCATCAGGTCGAGCAGATCCCGGTTCTCGTCCGCCTCGTTGCGCGGGTTGATCGGGCACCACACCGCGCCGCGGCGGGCGATCCCGAACACGCAGACGTAGGCAACCGCGTCGTTGGCCGAGAGGATCCCGACCTTGTCACCCGGCTGCACACCCGAGCGGTGCAGGGCTCGGGCCACTGCACAGCTCAGGTCCTGTGCCTCTCCGTAGGTGAGGCTCGTGTCGTCGAGCGTCAGGCAAGGCTCGTCACGACCGAGCGACGCACCCTTGTCCAGATAGTCCGCCAGCGAAGTCATCACGCGGCAGGTCCCTTTCGTGAATTCGTGAAATGGACGGGAGATGCTTATCGCAGCAACGGGACCACGTCTTCGCCGATGCGGCGCATCTGTTCGCGCTGGTCCGGTGAAGCGCACATGAGCTGGAAGATGTTGACGCCGCGATTTTGGTAGTCCACCAGCTTCTCGGCGACCTCCTCCGCGGGGCCGGTCACGATCCACCGGTCGGCGACCTCGTCGGTGATCATCGTGTGCCACTGGTTCAAGTAGCTGATGGCCGCGTCGCGCGCCTTCTCCCGGTTGTCGTCCACGTGGACGAAGCAGTTGTAGGCCGCCGCCAGGGCCTTGCCGGGGTGCTTTTCCGTGGCGTAGGCCTTGATCTTCGCCCAGCCCTCGTCGAATTCCTCCGGCGTGGTGTGGTTCGCGATCCACCCGTCGCTGTGGTTCACGACGCGCTTGTACCTGCCGAGCATGAACTTCCCGGCGTTCTCCGTCTTCCACATGTGCGAGGCGGGGCCACCCCATTCCTTGGGTACGTAGATTCCGGAGCCCATCAATGTCGGTGGCGGGGTCTGTGGCCGTGCCTCCCCGAGGGTCACCTCGTCGAAGTGGTAGAACTCGCCGTGATAGGAGAACTTGTCCTCGCGCCACAGCCGGTTCAGCACCTCCATGCATTCGGTGAAGAGCCGGCCGCGTTCGGCGTAGAGCATGTCGGGATCGAGATCGGCCTTGTGACGCAGTGCCGCGAGCGCCGAGTACTCGCGCTTGACGAGCGTGCCCTTGCCGGCCCCCGTGCCGACGCCCATCACCAGCCGTCCTTCGGAGATCCCGTGGATGGTGGCCCAGGTGAGCGCCAGTGCCACCGGGTTGCGCAGATGGGGCTGCAGGATCCCCGTGCAGAGTTTCAGGGTCCGCGTCCTGGCTGCGACCGCTGCGAGGATCGACGGACTGTCGTAGGACGCCATCGTGCGGCGGCCCAGCGGGGCGTCGTGCACCCAGATGCCGTCGAAACCTAGGGCTTCCGCCGCTGATGCCGCATCCAGCATCTCGCCGAGTCCGTAACGATGACCGGTGATCCCGGTCAGATTGTTGATCGAAACCCCGATCATGCGATCGTCGGAAAACGCCACTTCAGATCCTCCATGGTCCGGGTTCTGCTGGGGGGCTCAGGCAGCTTGAACCACGCCGTGGCGGCGAACCAAGGACCGCTTTCGTTCAAAGAGCAACTCGTGACAACGGAGTTGTGGAGCCGTAGAGCTGCGAGGCGGCCCCGCTGACATCACTACGGCTCCGGAGTTCGGAGCGACAGGCCGGAGTCTCGGATCGCTTCGGCGAGCGGCTCGAGCACCGTGGCGTCCAGTGGCGGTCGCAGGTAGATGATGGCCAGGTCCAGACCTTCTTCGCCGAAGGCTGCCGCCTCGTCCATCACGCTTAGGTAGTCGCGCTCGGCGTTGAGCCAGATGTGCGCCGACAGGGTGATCGCTTTGGGGTCACGGCCGACGTCCGCGCAGTGGGCGGCGAGTACGTCGCGTTTTCGTGCGAACTCTTCCGGGGTGCCGAGGACGAAGTTCCAGTGGTCGGCGTACTTAGCGGTGATCCGCAACGTACGCTTCTCGCCGCTGCCGCCCATGCATATCGGCGGGTGTGGCCGCTGCGGCCCCTTGGGCTCGTTGCGCGCCGATTGCAGTTGGTAGAACCGACCGTCGAAATCGGTTGTCTCCTGGCTCAAGAGCCCGATCAGAACCTGACACGCCTCTTCGAAGCGATCCATGCGTTCCTTCACGGTACCGAGCTCGATTCCATACGCGCGGGATTCTTCTTCGTTCCAGCCGGCGCCGATGCCCAACTCGAGGCGTCCGTTGGAGATGATGTCGAGGGCTGACGCCATGTTGGCGAGGACCGCGGGGTGGCGGTAGTGGATCCCGGTGACCAGGGTGCCCAGCCGCAGTCGATTCGTGGCCTGGGCCAATGCGGTCAGCGTGGTCCAGCCTTCCATGCAGGGCCCCGACGAATCGCCCTCGATCGGATAGAAATGGTCGAAGGTCCAACCCGATTCGTAGACGTCGATGTCGTCGGCTGTCCGCCACATCGACAGCATGTCGGGCCACGTCGTGTTCTGCGGTGAGGTCTTGAAAGCGAATCGCATGGTCGTCCTTGTGCCTCGCTGTGAATCAGTACTCTTTCAGGCCGACGCTGGGATCCGGCGAGCGGACCCCGTGCCGAGAGCGCGTCCGCCGCTGAGTTGCACCGCCATGTTCACGAGCGTAGACCGCGGTGGTCAGCGAAGTCTACGGGCGTATATGTGACTCACGGCGTCGTCGACGACGACCGGGCCGACCGCGCGGCGGTCACCGCCGCCGCCGGTGCGGTCACATCAGGGGCGCAGTTTTCCGACCGCGCCGGAGTCGCGGTCGCCGGTGCGGTCTCGGCTCGCGCGCCGACCTGGGTGGCGGGCAACATCCTGGCCATGACGGCGACGAGGACGAGGCTGACCACCGCAAGCCCGGCCGCGAGGAAGCCGACCCCGGGGAGCCCGGCGCCGTCGAGCGCGATGCCGCCGAGCCCGGCTCCCACGACGATCCCGATGTTGAAGCCGGATACGACGAACGAGACCACGAGGTCACCGGCCTGTCCGCCGGCGCTGTAGAGCGCGGCCTGCGCCGCGGGAACGAACGACCACGCCGCGAGCTGCCAGACCGCGACCAGCACGATGGCACCTGCCGGCGTTCTGAAGGCGGGCAGCAGAGCGAACAGGGATGCTGTCGTGATCGCAGCGGTGATGAGCACTGTCGCGCGCGGCCATCGGTCGGCGCCCCGCCCGCCGAGCACGTTGCCACACACGGCGCCGAGTCCGGCGATGAACAGCACCACGGTGACCAGGCTTCCGTGGACGCCGGCGCGGTTCTCCAGCATCGGGACGAGGTAGGTGTAGGCGGTGAAGGACGCCGCCCAGAACAGCGCGACCGCCGCGAGCCCCACCAGGACGGGGCGAGCGAGGAGGGCGGTCGAGCGCTCGCGGAGCGGCGGACCGTTGTCTGCTCCCAGGGCTGGCACCGTGAACAGGACGAGCACCAGTCCGACAACGGCCAGAGCTGCGATGGCGGCCAATGGCACCCGCCATCCGGTGTGTTGACCGAGCAGGGTGCTCGCGGGCACGCCGAGGGCGGTCGCAGTGGTCACTCCCGAGACGACGGTGGCCATCGCCGCGGCCCGATTGGCCGGTCCGGCCAGACGCGCGGCCACCGCCAGCGCGGTGGCGAGGTAGAGCCCGAACGATGCGCCCGTGAGGACCCGTGACGCGAGCAGGACCGTGAAGTCGGGCGCTGTCGCGGCCATGAGGTGAGCGGCCACGAAGACGGCAAGTGAACCGATCAGGACGCGTCGCCGATCAACGCGCGCGAAGGCGGCGGCCAGGACCGGGACGCCGATGGCGAACGCCACCGCGTTGACACTCACCAGCTGCCCGGCCGCGGCCTCCGTGACCCCGGTGTCGGCCGCGATCTGGGGCAGCAGGCCCACCACGATGAACTCGGTGCTCCCCACCGCGAACGCGCCGACGAACAATGCGAGCTTCCACCATTTCACTGCGCAGCTCCTCGTTAACGTGCAAAGCTCGGCCGGGGTGTTCGGTGTAGAAACCTACGAATTCGGCGTTCTCTATCTCGTGATGCCGAGCCGGCGAACCGGTCCTAACCCTCGGCTGTATCGTGTGTTCAATGTGCCTTATACGTATAAGAGCCGCGCTCGACGTTACGCTTGGCGGTCCCGCGGGACAAAGACATGTGCAATGGTTCATAGATCGGCATCACTTGCCGCATGCCCCCGCGGTCTCGTCGTTCGGGCAGCGGCTTGTCGAGTATCCGTCGCTCTCTCGGTGCAGGCGCCGTCTCGACGCCGATGTCCGGCATCACCGAAGGTGGGCCGATTTGGGTGCGTGTGCGCGTGTGCCCACTCACGTCGAGATGTGGTGGGGCTGGCCACTGCGGCCGTCGCGGCGCAGCGTGGGCGACGGAGGTGCCAGAAGTGGTGGATCAGCGAACGGACAGCCTCGACACTCTCTCCAGAACGGCCGCGCGACTTCGCCTATGGGTCGGAACGAGCGACCCCCTACCTCGCCTGCTGTTCTTCACCGATCCTGTGCGAACGCCCCAGCCGGAGGCTGTCGCCGAGCGCCTGCCGACGGGGGCGGGAATCGTCTATCGGCCCTTCGGCGCGGCCGACGCCGTTGCGCGCGGCCTCCGCCTCGCCGAGATCGCCCGCCGCCGGCGGCTCGTCCTGCTGGCAGGCGCCGATCCCGCCCTCGCCGAAACGATCGAGGCCGATGGGCTGCATCTGCCCCAACGCCTGGTCGAGACGGGCCCGACCCTCCGCGCGGCCCATCCGGCCTGGCGTCTCACCGTCGCCGCCCATGACGCCGCCGCCGTCCATGCGGCCGAGCGCTGCGGCGCCGAGGCGGTCGTGGTCTCGCCGGTGTTTCCCAGCAACAGCGCCTCCGCCACAAACCCACTGGGGGTTGCAGCAGCAGGTGAAATCGCGAAGGGAAGTGCTCTGCCCGTATACGCCCTGGGTGGCGTCAACGCGAAAACTGCCGGCGCACTGATCCACGCGGGCGTCTATGGTCTGGCGGCGATCGAGGCCTTCGTCGCCTGAGCGACGCCGAAATCAGGCCCTGGATGCCGGTTCCGGATTCGTGCGTAGCGCGGGCTTCTGCTGGTGATCTATGAAGCCAGGAGCCTGCCCAGAGATCTCGTCGCAATTCTGTCCGTTTCAGAACTCGCACACCCTGATGGAAGCGGCCAGGTCTCGTGAGCGGCTGTCGGAAAGCCAGCGACCAGGAAGCCCGCCAGGCTCGTCGACCGCTGGCGCTGCCGTCGCTCGCGTCGGGGTTCCTGCTGCCGCTATCGGGTGGGCGCCACCGCGTGGTCGTCGTCGGCGAGGAGAGGCAGCGGCTCGGCCGCGACGCGCCCGTCACGGCCGACGAGATGCAACGGGCGCTGACCGCCACGCACGGGCCGGAATCGAGGTGGGACGGCTGCTCTGGACCCCGTGGCTAGGCGACGCAGCGTGGCAGCTGGAGCGTTACGACGACGTACAGAAGGTTCTCCCAGCTACGAGGGTAACACTGAGCCAGATCGTACGAGAGGATGCGTGGACGTTGAACGCAGGGCCGGAAGGTACGACTAAATGCCACGATCAGTGGAGCACGAGTTTGTAACCGAGAGCTTCCTGGCGATCGTCGAGGAGCTGTCGGAATCAAGGATATATGGATACCCGGAGGCTGATCGCGGCAAGCTTGACTTCGCTTGTGCGCTCACGGCGAACCGAGAGCGGCTGGTAGCTGGACAGACCTTGACCCATCATGCGGCGGGAATAGAGAAAGATCTGAATATTCTACTATTGGAGAATCTCGATAGCATCCCGGTCTATCTATACGAGCACTCGACGCGCAACGAGGCGCGCATTCAGGAGGTGATCCATCGATTTCGGCGCTCCGAACCCGATCGGGTGAGCCTGCTGCGCACGTATCGGTATCCGAGTGAATTCGACGCGGATAATGAAGTGCAGCGCGAGGTCGTTCGCGACTCTCTGCGCAACCAAATCATCGACGACCTGCTCTTAAATGTGATCTTCGGTCGACTTGCGGGAACCGATGTGGATTACTTTTTGTCCGATTCTCGATCAGCCAACTTCGGGTTGACACTGACCCTTCTAGAGTACATTGCTGTAAATGGATACGACAGCCAACGGCGAACGGTTGCCGCCTTGAAGCAGCAGGATGTGTCGATTAGTGGAAACACCTTGAGTCGGCAGGTTCAGACCCTCCTCAGCTCTGGCATGCTGGAGTTTGCTCTTGGGCGGATGCTCTTCCGGGTATCGCAGCGAGGCAAGATCTTCCTGCGGATATGCAGTCTCATTGACCCCTTGTTGCGAGTCCCACCTTCATTTGAATTGCGGGTTATCCTCAATCGTCTCGGCCTCGATACTGGCGCTCTTAAGGCATCGGATGAATTTTTTCGAAGAATGATGGACGAGAAGCCCAGGGATGGTGATCCGCTGGCACGCTCATTCTATCTAGTGGCGCAGATTGTAGGAGCAAGGCATCGGTATGGTCTGGAACTGTCAGGTGGTCCGTACCTCGACGACCCCGGCGAGATTCACGGTGGTTACACGGGCTTGCATTGGACCGGGCGCTGACGATTAAGGGTCGGCAGGTTGACTGCTAGGGTATTCTGTAAATTGTGCGCGGCGGCGATGGGCGAATGGGCATGGGGGAACATGCTGTGTCCTATCGAGTTCGCCGCGGTTGCGCGCACTCTCGACTCTCGACTCTCGACTCTCGACTCTCGACTCTCGACTCTCGACTCACTGATTGTATGTAAGATTAGGTCCGGGGAGTGGCAAGTGTGCAACGGCGACATGCTGAATAGTGTCGTGCGCGTGTCGTTGAGTGTGTCTATCATCCTATAGGGCGGTCGGCGTTGATGGAGGACCCGCAAGGGAAGGATGATATTGCGGAAATTCGGAGTGCTTTGATATCTCCGGGTCGTCCCTCTTGGATCGTTTACTCAGCCTGGCGGCGGATTCATAGCCAATCCGGCACTATCGTTCCGCCTCGTCGAGTACCTGTGATCGGACTACCAGGCAGGCTGGCTCCGCAATGTCATCGCGAGCTGGCCAAGTCTCTTCCGCCCTGCGCAGCAACCAGAGGATGAGACGACTGATGGCGAAGCGCGCCTACGCCCGTGGGCGATCTCTGCCCGGACGCAATCGTGCGTTTCAATGCCGATGGCTCAGCCCTGTCCGTGCAGGTCGATGAGTCGGGCGAACTCCGCCGGCGCCTCGAGAGGGGTGAAGTGGCCGATGCCGTCAACGGGGTGCAGGTGGACGTCGGCGAAGAACTCGTCGAGTCGGTCGGACCACGCACGGGGAAACAGCGGGTCGTGCTCCGGCCACAGCACGTGGGTGGGCCGGCTGATCCGACTCGCGCGGTCGGGCGGCGTCTCGGCCAGACTGCGGGCCACATAGCCCGGCCCAACGCGATACCAGTTCGTGGAGGCCTCGAAGGCGCCGGGGCGCGCGTAGTCGTCGACGAGCCGCTCGAACTCTGGCCCGTCGACGACGAAGTCAGGGCCCGACCAGTGCCCCCAGCAGTAGTGCAGGTAGGCGTGCACCTTGTCGCGCTGGCCGTCGATGAACCGGACGCTGAGCGGTGACCGGTGCAAGTAGAGGTACCACAGCTCGGGAACGATGTCGGGAGCGAGCCATCGCTCGCCGATCCCGGGCAGCGGTGGGGAGAGCACCAGTCCCCGGACCTTGTCGGGATGCTCCGTTGCCAGGGTCTGCGCGACGCGGCTGCCGACGTCGTATCCGCCGACGACGGGCGCGCCGAGATCCAGTTGGTCGATCAGCCCGGCGACGCTCCGCGCTTGAGCAGACGGGCTGTAGTGGGTGTCCGGGTCGACGAGGTGCCGATCGGAGGCGCCGAAACCGCGCAGGTCGGGAACGACCACGCGGTATCGGTTGGCCAGCAGCGGCACCACCGCCCGATAGTCGTGCGAGTCGCCCGGCCAACCGTGCAGCAGCACGACAGATGCTGCGTCGGCGGGCCCGGTGTCGTGGTAGGCGATGGTGAACGAGTCGACGGGTTGCGAGCGATTCATGCGTAGGTGTCCTTCTACCGGGTCGCGGAGTTCGAGGAGCGCCTCAGGTATCTCTCCCCGAGGTCTGCTGAGAGATACGTATCACGCCTGGCCGGAACCGATCGAAGATGATCTCGAATATCGCTCACCGTGTGCCGGAGGCGCGGGGCATTCTCAAGGCATGGGTACATCATCAGCACTCATGTGCCGAGCAGGTTTGCGCCATCGGGGCAGGTCGAAGTCGCGGCGCGGAACACGATGACCATTCGCGCTGTGGTCAGGGCGGAGCAGTGAGTGCGCTGCTGATCCGGCCGGCCACCTTGTTGACCATGAATCACGCTCGGGACGTCATTGCTGACGGCGCTGTGCTGGTCAAAGATCGGCGCATTGCCTACGTCGGCCCCGCGGTCGGCGTCCCCGTCGACCACAATGCAGAGGTGATCGACGCCGGTGGGAAGCTGGTGATGCCCGGGCTCGTCAATTGTCATACACATTTGTGCATGACTTTGGGTCGCACCATCGGCGTGGAACAGAGGTTGCTCGACTGGCTCGAGATCGGGATGGCGCTGATGCGCGCAACCGACCAGGGTGCGCTCTATCTTGCCGAGCTGCTCGGATGCCTCGAGAACCTCCGCAATGGCAACACCACGCTCGTCGAGAACTTCTTCTTTCCGCGTCGGCCGAACGAAGTGCCCGAGGAAACGGCATTCCGAGCGATGCGCGACAGCGGCGTGCGCGCGATCTTGGCCCGTGCCCATCAGTCGCGCAACCAGGCCGCAGATTTCGTGGAGTCGATCGACGAGCAGGATCGGGCCGTCGCCGACCTCGCGGCGCGCTGGCATGGTGCGGAGGACGGCCGGCTGCGCCTGTCGCTGGGGCCGCTGCTGCCCTGGGTCGTTGACGTGGAGGAGATGCGGCGTTCACGCGCGCTTGCCGACCGGCTCGAGCTCGGGATGCACATGCATGTCGCCGAGTCTCCAGCGTTCAACCGGATGATCGCCCGGCATCATCCGCAGCCCTGGCGAAATGTCGAGCTGCTGCACCGTGCCGGATGCCTGGGTCCGGCCACGCAGGCCGCAGCGGTGTCCGACATCTCCGACACCGAGATCGAGTTGCTCGCCGAGAGCCGCACGCCCGTCGTGTTCGATCCACAGACGCGCCTGTTCTGGGGCACCGGCTTCCCGTCGATCAAGCCGTTCCTCGACGCCGGCCTGACCTGCGGTCTGGGCACCAACGGGCCGGCCGCCAACTGTGGCCAAGACCTGTTCGAGTCCATGAAATACGCCTGCGCCACGGCGAAGACGGCGACCGACGATCCGACCGCCCTCGGGCGCAGTCGCGTGCTGGCCATGGCGACCATCGAGGGTGCGCGCGCAATAGGCCTCGATCACGAGATCGGGTCGCTCGAGGTCGGCAAGCGTGCAGATCTGATCACCATCGACCTGTCCCAGCCGCATCTCACGCCGGCCGCCGACCTCGAGGCGGCGCTGGTGTACAGCGCCCGCGGAAGCGACGTGCGCGACGTCGTCGTGGACGGCAGGCTGATCTTGCGAGACCGGCGCTTTCAGCAGATCGACGAGGCCGCTCTGCTGCGCGACGTGGCCACCGCCGCCGTGCGCAGCATGCGCGCCGCTGACCTCGACCCGGTCCATATCGCCGCACAGGCGAATATCTGATTAGGCGTAAATGTGGAGGGCGAACCCTGGCGATGGCACCCGATGCATCACTCGGAGCCACATTCCGACGGCTCTTCGATCGATTCGCGGCGGCTCTGACGAAGTGTTCTCGCGCGAAACGCGGCGCGGTAGTCCTGCGCGCTCATTCCGACAATCCGACGAAACGCCGGACGCAGTGAGACCGCAGCGGCGAAGCCAACCTGTCGCGCGATGACGTCGACCGACAGTTCGGTGTTCTCCAGTAACCGCTGGGCCCGCAGGATCCGCTGGTGCAGCAACCACTGCAGGGGCGAGATGCCGGTCACCGCGCGAAACTTCCGGTCGAACGTCCGTCGGCTCAGGTGCGCCTGGCCTGCCAGCATCTCGACGTCGAATGCCTCGTCGAGATGTTCCAGGGCATATGCCATCCCTTGCCGAGTGCATCGTTTGCCGGCACGCCAGGGATCGGCTGTTCGATGTACTGTGCCTGCTCCCCGGTCCGCTGTGGCGGCACGATCATCATGCGGGCGATCGCCGTTGCTGCTTCGGCCCCCCAGAGCCGGCGTACGACGTGCAGACAGGCGTCGAGTCCCGCGGCCGTCCCGGCACTGGTGACGATGTCGCCGTCGTCCTCGTAGAGCACCGTCGAGTCGACGGTGACATTCGGATACATCGCCGCCAGCGACGGCGCGTAGTACCAGTGCATCGCGGCTCGCCGCCCATCGAGCAACCCGGCTGCCGCTAGGACGAAGGCTCCCATGCAGAGCCCCACGATCAGCGCGTTGCCCTCGTGCGCCTCCCTCAGCGCTCGCAGCAACAGATCCGGCGGGCGTTCCTTGGCGTCCCGCCACGACGGGATGATGACAATCCCGGCCTTTTCCAGTGCTTCGAGACCGTTCGGTGCGTGGAGCCGAATGCCGCCGGTGGTGGCGAGCACGCCGGGATCTGCGGCAACCGGCAGAAGGGTGAACCGCGGCGCCCCGAACGATGTGCGATCGACGCCGAAGACGCTGACCGGCACCGACATTTCGAACATGGATGCTCGGTCGAACATCACCACTGCGATGGTGGCTTTGTCACGAGTCACCGGATCCTCCGAACATCGCGGGCTGGAGTGGCGTGATCCACACCCCACCACACCACTATGCCCGATCCTGGTGTTGTCGAGTTCGAACAGGCAAGGGCGGCTGTACGAGCAGCGTCCGCCAGTTGGAGTAGAACGGAACGGCCGGAATTGATCGATACGTGGCCCCCGCAAGTGTCACGACGGTAGGTGCAGGCCCCGTATGGTCAGATCATCAGCTGCGCGCAGACATAATCAGCGGCGATCGCCGGCCGCTACGAACCCTGCTGGGCTTGCCCTGAGTTTGTCGGCCTGCTCGGTTATTCTGGTCGAACCTTGCTCGCTCTACTTCTTCTACACCGGAGAGATCCATGGCGAACGAAGCGCCGTTCTGGCCGAACAACGCTCGCTTGGCGGTCAGCTTCTCATTGATGTTCGAAGGCGGCGGGCAGCCCATCTCCGGTGCCGGCGGTGTCATTCCTGATCCCATTGAGCGCGACCTTCCCGACATGCCGACCAACGGCGTCTTCCAGTACGGCATCTACGAGGGAACTCCGCGTCTTCTCGACCTGATGGACAGATACAACGTCAAGTTGAGCGCCTTCATGATCGGCCAGGCGGTCGACAAAGCGCCGGATCTGGCGCAGGAGATCGTCCGCCGTGGACACGAAGCGGCGGCCCACGGCAGGACGTGGGAGCCGAGTTACAACTTGGATCCCGAGGCCGAGCGCCGCTTCATTGCGGACAACGTCGCAAGCATCGAGCGGGCGACCGGGCAGACGCCCAGGGGATGGAGTGCGTACTGGGTGCGCAACAGTGTCAGCACCCTGGACATCCTCCAGGGCCTTGGTTTCACCTACCATCTCGACGAGCCCAGCCGTGACGAACCGTTCATCGTGCCGCTCAAGAACGGCGACTTCGTCACCGTTCCCTACACCTTTCATATGAACGACATTGTCTCATTTCCCCTCGATGGATGGAATCCAGCCGCCTACGAGCAGGCGCTGAGAGACGAGTTCGACCAGTTGTACGAGGAGGGCGCTACCCGTCGACGGATGATGGTGATCAGCCTGCACGACCGCATCTCGGGCCACGCCAACCGTGTCCGTGTGCTGAACCGCTTCCTGGCCTACGCCACGAGCAAGCCGGCGGTATGGTTCGCCCGCAAAGACGAGGTTGCCGACTGGGCGCTGGAGACTCGGGACCGCACTCCGGTGCTGGACCGGGGTCCGGCGAACGTTCACGGCCTTCCCGGGCCGGCGGCATAGATCACGACGAGGCAGAAGCAGCCCGTGGGCGGACTGCCCGCAGGGCAGGTGGCATCCCTTCTTCTGGCATCAGGCCCCGGTAGTCGCACCCGTATGAAATCCGGGTTCTTTTGCGCTTCTCTCGTGTCTTCGTCCCGAAAACCAAAGGCTTGGGGGTTTCCGTGTGTGGAATCGTGGGTTGGGTGGCGTTCGGCGCTGATCTGCGCAACGAACCGGACACCGTCGATGCGATGGCCGATACGTTGGCATGTCGAGGCCCTGATGATCGGGGCACGTGGCTGAGCGACCACGCTGCTCTAGGGCACCGGCGCCTGTCCGTCATCGACCTGGCGGGCGGTCGGCAACCGATGGTCGAAGAAACTTCCGACGGCTCGGTGGTGCTCGTCTACTCCGGCGAGGCTTACAATTTCAGAGAGCTTCGTGATGCGCTCGCCGCTCGGGGTCATTATTTCATGACTCATTCGGACACCGAGGTCGTGCTGCGCGCCTACCTGGAATGGGGTATCGCCTCGGCGGAGCGGCTGAACGGGATGTACGCATTCGCCGTGTGGGACGCCCGGGTTCAACGACTGGTCATGATCCGCGACCGGATGGGCGTCAAGCCGCTCTACTACTACGAAACCGAGGACGGTGTGCTGTTCGGGTCGGAGCCCAAGGCCATCCTCGCCAACCCGCTTGCGGAGCATGTCGTGGGTCTGGACGGCTTACGCGACATGTTCAGCCAGACCAAGTCGCCCGCTGCGGCCGTGTGGGAGGGCATGCGTGAGGTCGAGCCTGGCTGCGTGGTCACCGTTCAGCGAGGTGGCACCCGGGCCGTGCGCTATTGGAGCTTGCCCACTCGGGAGCACACCGATTCGCGAGACGCCACCGTCGTCCACGTCCGGGAACTGCTCGAGGACATCGTCGCCCGTCAATTGGTGTCGGACGTGCCGCGCTGCACCCTGCTGTCCGGAGGTCTCGACTCCTCCGTCATCACCGAGATCGCCGCTTCCCAGCTGGCGTGTGACGACGAGACCGTCCGCAGCTTCTCCGTCGACTACGCCGGCCAGACGGAGCGCTTCGTTGCCGACGCCGCCCGTGATGCTCCGGACACCCCGTTCGCACACGCGGTTTCCGCTCACGCCGGCACCGAGCACCAGGACATCCTGCTGGATCCCGACGCACTGACCGACCTCGAGGTCCGAGCCGCGGTCGTGCGGTCCCGAGATATCCCGCAGGGGCTCGGGGACATGGACACCTCGATGTATCTGCTGTTCCGGGAGATCCGGGCCCGTTCCACGGTTGCGCTGTCGGGGGAGTCGGCCGACGAGGTCTTCGGTGGCTATCGGGAGTTCTTCAGTCGAGAGGCGCAGCAGGCCCGCACTTTTCCCTGGTTGACCGACGTGACGCCCATGAGGGGCGTCGATGCCGAAACACTCGATGCTGGTCTGCGGACCGCACTGGAATTGCCTGACTACATCCAGGACACGTATGAGAGTGCGGTCGCAGAGGTTCCACGTCTGGACCACGATGATGATCACAACTATCGGATGCGCCAGATGAGCCATCTCTACCTGACCCGATTCCTTCGCCTGCTGCTGGATCGCAAGGACCGGCTGTCCATGGCGGTCGGTCTGGAGGTGCGGGTTCCCTTCTGCGATCACCGGCTGGTCGAGTACCTCTACAACGTTCCGTGGTCGCTCAAGACTTATGACGGCAGGGAGAAGTCTCTGCTACGAGGGGCAGCGGCTGACCGTCTGCCCAGCTCGGTGCTGGGCCGCACGAAGGCGAACTACCCGGCTACCCAGGACCCGACCTACGTGGCCAAGCTTCGCGGAATCTGTCGCGACTACGTGCTCGGCTCACGGCATCCGGTTGTCGAGCTGGTTGACCAGGAATGGTTGACCAACGCGGTAGCGGATGACGGGCCTGCGCGCCCGAGCGTCCGCCGAAGCCTGGAACGGACCATTGACCTGGCCATCTGGCTCGATCTGTACAACCCGACGTTGAAAATCTGATCGATCGAATCGGTTGTCAGGTGGTGAGCGTGGAGATTCGGTGACAAAGAGGACGGTGTGGTGATGAGCGATCTCCGGTCGTGGCTTGATCTGCTCGAGTTGCGCGGTGACCTCGCGCGCCTTGCGGCGTCGATCGAGCCTGATCAGGAGATCGCCGCGGTACTCGAACGTGCCGACGGCGCCCGCGCCGTTCTGTTCGAGGACGTGGTCGGTGCCCGGTTCCCCCTGGTCGGCAACACGATTCCGACTCACGAACACCTCGGGCTCGCGCTCAACTGCGAACCCGGCGATGTGGCCGAACGCTTCGCCGCGGCACTGGATTGGCCGGGTGCCTGCCCGCAGGTCGACGCCGCTGATGCACCGGTGCTGGCGAACCGGTTCGACGGTGAGGGTTTGCTCTCGGTGCTGCCGCTGGTGCGGCAGCACGAGCACGACGCGGGCCGTTACCTGACTTCGGCGCTGCTGGCGGTACGAGACCCGATGAGGGGTCGGATGAACCTGTCGATCAACAGGATGCTGGCCGTGGGGGAGCGTGAGTTGCGGGTACTGGTGCTGCCTTGTCGGCTACGGCGCATCCTCTCCGAGGCCGAAGCCGCCGGCGAGGACCTCGATGTCGCGCTTGTCATCGGGGTCCATCCAGTGCTGGTGCTGGCCAGCCAGGCTCCCGCCGAACGCGGTCTCGACGATTATGCGGTCGCCGGCGCGCTCGCCCCCACACCGATCGAGCTGGTGCCCGCTCCAACCGTCGACGCGCTGGTCCCGGCACGCGCCGAGGTCGTGCTGGAGGGCCGATTCCGGGCCGGGCGACGCGCAGACGAGGGCCCGTTCGGCGAGTACCCCCACACCTACGGGCCTGCGGCGCCTGCGCCAGTCATCGAGCTGATCGAAGGGTGGCATCGCGACAACGCGCTCTTCCAGACGATCCTTTCCGGCGGACGAGAGCATCTGTACGCAGGCGGTGTTCCGCGCGAGGCGCTGTGCACCCGCGCGCTGCGCGGGGCCGGCCTGGACGTCGTGGGACTGCGGCTGCCGGAATCGGGTTCCTGCCGGTTGACGGCGGTGGTCGCGCTCCGCAACCGGGCGCCGGGTGCGGTCACCACGGCGATCCTGACGCTGTTCCTCACGGCAGAGACGGTCAAGCAGGTCACGGTCGTCGACGACGACATCGATGTGCTCGACGACGAGCAGGTCGCGTGGGCGGTCGCCACGCGCGTGCAGGCCGACCGCGACCTGCTCGTCGTCCCGAATGCCAAGGGCAGCAGCCTCGATCCGTCCGCGCAAGGCGCGATGACGGCCAAACTCGGTATCGACGCCACCGTGCCCACGGCCCCCACAGTGGACGGCGAGAGATACCGGCGTATGCGCGTCACGCCGGGTGACCCCGCGCGTGTGTGGGCCCATGTGGCCGCGCTGGGACTCTGATGTCCGGCGCACGCCGGTGTCCTGGCTCAGCGAATCTGGCAACGCCAGCAGCTCGTGACCTGGGAGTCGTCATCTTGACTGAGGCAAGTGGACTGCCATCTGGCGCATTGAAGTTTCCCGATCGACGGCACCTTCCTCGGCCAGATCGATCAGGCCCTGTTCCTGCGCACCGTCACGCCCAGCACGGCCGCCACCTGAAAGGGCGATCTCGTACACAGCCGCGGGTGACTACAGCGGGTCGGGCTCCGCGGGCCGTTGTCGGAGAGCCGATGTCGCCGCGGCGATGACGGCGCCGCCGATCATCAGGGCGGACGGGCTGAGCTGGTGTGCAGTCAGTTCGGAGAAGACGAGTGGGGCCGCGAAGCCGACGTAGGTGAGTGCGTAGAAGAACGCGTTGACCGCGGCCCGGTCGTCGGGGTGGGCGAGGTCTTCGACCCGCCTGAGGCCGGACACCAGCAGCAGCCCGTAGGCACCGCCGAGCGCAAGCGCGATCGGTGCGATCAGCCACACGATGTGGACCTCGAACGCTGCCGCTGCGATCAGCAGGCCGATGGTGGCCAGGATCAATCCCGTGCGGGGGGCTTGGCCAGGGCGTTTGCGGTCCAAGTGCTTGGCCAGGGGTTGGATCGCGACGCCGGCGCCGAGGGTCAGCCCTGCCGCGGTGCCGCTGACCACCACGCCGAAGCCGGGGATGGTGAGGATGTTCGGGGCGATCGCCAAGGCGGTGCTTGCAGTGCCGTACACCCAGGGGGCCGTGGCCGGGGTGGTGCGCAGAAACGCGGGGGAGAGCAGGGTGGCGCGGATCTCGGCGCGGCGGCTCGATAGTCGGGTCCGGGTCACCCCGGGCTTGTCCGGCACGTTCCATACCGCCAGCAGCGCGATCACCGTGAGGACGATGTGCACCGAGTAGGGGGTGAGCTCCGGCAGGGGCGCCCATTGAGCGATCAACCCGGTGACCAGAGGCCCCAAGCCGAAACCGATCGAGAGGGCGATGGTCGAGCGCCGCGCGCCGACGCCCGGCCCGTCCTGGTGGGAGAGTTCGGCGATCCATGCGCTGCCCGGAGCGAGGGCGGCGCCGGAGGCGACGCCGGAGACGAATCGTCCCGCCAGCAGCAACCAGGAGGTCTCCGAACCGGCGGCCAGCAGCAGCGTTCCGACCCCGATGAGCACCACGGCGAGTCGCAGTGGCAGGCGCCGGTCCACGCGGTCGGCGAGGGCTGCGCCGGCCAGCAGCGCCGGAATCAGCCCGAGCGCGTAGGTGGCGAACGCCAGCGAGACGAACGTGTCGGGCAGGTGTGAGGCGCTGCGGTAGACGAGCAGGAGCGAGGAGAACTGGTTCGCACCCCAGCCGACGGCGAGCATCGCGACCGCGACACGCATCCACGGCGCCGGCCGCCTCGGACCTGATCTCATGCGGGCCAGCTTAACGCTTAATTAGGACTGTTGAGTCCAGCGCCTGAGCAGTGCTAACTCCACTTTGGGAGCCAGCTACGCACAACCGTCAACCAGTGATGCCCTGTCAGCGACAAGTGACCGAGATGAATCGGATGATAGGTGCGAAACGGTCTAGCGAGTATCGGACTTCAACCTGTGAATACTGGACTAAGGAGTTCAGCCTGGTTAGCTTGGTGTGGACTGGACTGCGGCGTCCGGCCGGACCGCAGGCCGGTGGGACCGGGCCGACGCATACCAACGGGAATGCGCGCGGGCGAGCCACCAGCGACATCGCGCCGAGCCTGGTACCGGTGCGCCCTATCAGCGTCGATAGCCCGCTAGGACTCCGTGGCCAGTTCACTGCAGTGCCGCGCCTGGCGGGCCAACCGGAGCCAGATCCACCTCCACAAAGAAAGAAGGGGCAAATGAAGCAGGAGCGGAACGATTCGATGCACTGCACGCGCAAGCCCCGCTGGTGCCGGCCAACGTGTGGGACGCCGGGAGTGCGCACATGATCGCGGCTGCCGGGGCCACGGCGATTGCCACGTCGAGCGGGGCCTTGTACTGGTCGGCCGGAGTTCCGGACGAAAACCAGCTGAGCGTCGAGGACGTACTGGCGACAGCGCGCGCCGCGGCCGACAACTTCGGAAGTCGAACCGAAAGAACGACAAACGGGCAAATTGCCTTGTTTCCTTGTGCAGCCAAGAAGGAGGACCATTCATGCCTCGCCTGAACATTCCCACCCGTGATGAGGCTCCGGAGACCACCCACGGGGTACTCGACGCCATCGGCAAGCAACTGGGCTTCATGCCGAACGGCTACCGACTCATGGCATCCAGCCCGGCTGTGCTCACCGGTGTCACTGGTCTACAGCGCGAGCTCTCCAAGACCCTGGATGCCACGACTCGCCACTACATCTCGCTGGCAGTCTCGGAGGTCAACGCATGTGCCTATTGCGTCTCAGCGCACAGCCATGTCGCAGGTACCTTCGGTAAGATGCCGGCCGCGGAGATCGCACTCGCCCGGGAAGGTAGCTCGAGCGACCCGAAGCGCGCGGCAGCAGCGCAGTTTGCCAAACGAGTGACCGAGACGCGCGGGAAGGTTACGGACGCCGATCTCGCTAGCGTGCGCGATGCCGGTTACACCGATCCCCAGATTATCGAGATAATAGCCCTCTCTGTCCAGTTTCTCTTGACCAACTTTATTAACAACGTCGCTGAGACCGAAATCGACTTTCCCGAGTCGGAGGCCACCGTCGCCTGATCACTAGCCGGCCAACCGCGCGCGAGCGGCGTTACCCGCTCGCTCTGCACGTCCAACTTGGTCCCTGGAAAGACCCGAGGCCGCGGCCGCGGCCAAGCTCGCCGCGCTGCTCGCAGCGGCGGCCCCGCTGCTCGCCGCGGCTGCTTTCCGGGCACCCCCCGACGCCACTCCCGATCACCGTCGGCGGCGCTCCCGCCGGTGCCCAACACGCACACCTTCCGCGTGACGTCGCGCCCGCGGACGACCGAATCGGCGCGTCGCTGTCCTTACCAGGCAGCTCCTGTAGAGCTGAACCTCGTCGCGCACAACGACGGTGGCAGGTACGACACCGGCGACCTCGCCGTCCCGGACAGCCGCGGTGGCATCCGGCTGCTCGGCCGCGTGGCCGACCGGATCGGCGGCGCCTGCATGATCCCGGTCAGCGACGTCGAGGCGACGCCGGCGAGCGATCCCGACGTCGATGACGTCGGATCACGGCGCACGCCAGCTCACCGTCGGGGTCGGGATAGCCCACCAGAACACCACCCGAGCCGGGCCGAGGTCCTTCCCGCCCTGCCCGGAAACCCCGCCGGAGAAGTGCGCAAAGAACTTCTGCGTCGGTGGCTCCGCGGTGAGGCCACGCTGCCCGATTGACGATGTGCGAAATCCGATCGGGACAGGGCTAGGAATGCGGTACTACGACAACCTCTACATCGACGGTGTCTCGGCGACACCGAGCAGCGTTCAGACGATCACGATCGTCTCGACGGACAGCGGGCCGATCGGCACGATGCCGCTGGCGCAGAGCGCCGACGTCGATGCCGCGGTGGACGCCGCCCGGCGTGCGTTCGACGGTCCTGCCGGGTGGGCCCGGCTCGCCCCGGCCGCGCGGGCGGAGGCGCTGCGCGGCTTCGCCGACGCCGTCGACGAGCGCAGGGCCGAGTTCGCCCGCGGCGGCCTGGGACCGGCGGCGCCACAGCCGCCCGGGGCGGCCTCACCGGCACAGTGGCTGCGCGGATGCGCCGACGTCATCGACAACCTCCACGCCGTCGAGCACGTCTGCCCGGCTCGCGGGCCGATCGGGGTGGTCGGGGTGGTCGTGCCGTGGAGCTTCCCGCAGATGCAGGGGTTCATCACGATCTGTCCGGCGCTGGCGGCGGGTTGCCCGGTGGTGGTCAAGCCGACTGTCGTGGTGACGCCGTACTCCGAGGTGGTCTTCGACGACTTCCTCCTCGACCACTTCCTGCTCGCCGAGGCAGCTGTCGAGTCCAGGCTGCCGGCCGGAGCGCTCAACATCGTGCCCGGCATTCCCGCACTCGGTGCCTACGTGGTCACCCATTCGCGAATCGACAGGATCGCTTTGACCGGGCACCGCTGCCGTTCCCCGGTCATCCGTCCGCCCGGATGGACGGACTCGCTGGCCGGGCGCATCAGGGAATGGACAGCGACTCGGCCCGGCGGACCGCTGCGGCTCCCGGCATGACACCGGCCCTGCGAGCATTCCTACCCCCACTCGCCGCCTGATGGCGGTTCGTCCATGTCGTCTTTGTCGTCGGCGTGGGCCAGGAGGTGGTCGCGGAGCGCGCGGGCCGTGTCCGAGAGATCGCGGTCGCTGGTGAAGCAGGCGACCAGCCGCCGGTCCGCCCATGGTTCGGCCAGGGGGATGGCGGCCAGGGTGCCGCTGGTGAGCCGGCGCCGCACGCTGTACCAGGGCAGGATGGCGATGCCGATTCCCCCGGCCACGGCGCGACAGGCCGCGTCGATGCTGGGCAGCCGGACGCGATACCTCGGCTGGGTGCCCAGCGGCTGGGCGTGCGTCTCCAGGTGCTCTTGCAACGGGTTGGCGACGTTCAGGCCGACGAACGCGCGGCCGAGCACGTCGGCGTACGGGACCCGGGGCAGGCGGGCCAGCGGGTCGTCAGGGAGGGTGACGACTACCAGCGGATCCGGGCGGACCACCCGGGTTTCCAGCTGCCCGAGTTCGACGGAGTCGGCGACGATTCCGATATCGGCGCGGCGTTCGGCCACGGCCGCGATGATGCGGTGGCTCGGGCGTTCCTCCAGGTCGATGCGGGCGTGCGGGTACTGGGCGAGAAACGAAACGGCGACGGCGGGCATGAGGCTCTCAGTGGCGGCGGTGTTGGCCTGGACGCGGACGGTGGCGCCGTGTCCCTGCGCGTACTCGTCCAGTTCCGTGCGCAGTTGGCCGATCGCGTGGCACACGGACCTGGCATGGCGGAGCAGCACTTGTCCTGCCGGCGTGAGGGCGACTCCGCGGCGGCCACGGTCGAAGAGCGTCACGCCCAGGGTGTGCTCCAGGCTGCGGATGCGCCCGCTGGCCGAGGGCAGGGACAGCCGGGCGCGGGCCGCGCCGTGCGTGATACTTCCTGTCTCCGCGACCGCCGTCACGAGGTCGAGATCGATGAGGTCCACTGACAGCCCCTGTCTTGGTGATACGTCCAAGGCACGTCCAGCCTTCGACTTTTCCGAACCCTATCTGAAAATACTTCGCATTTAGCAGGTATTTTTCCGTAGCCATAATGAATCTCGATGGCTACTGCACATTCTCACCCGAGTATGCCGACCCGCCCCGAGCGCGGCGGCGGGCTCGCGCTGACCGGAATCTGCCTCGGCTTCTTCCTGGTCCTGTTCGACGCCACCGCGGTGAACGTCGCGACCGGAGACATCACCAGGGGCCTGGGAGCATCGGTGATCACCCTGCAGTGGGTGCTCAACGCCTACACCGTGGCGTTCGCAGCCTTGATGCTGACTGCGGGCAGCCTCGGCGACCGCTGGGGGGCGCGCCGCGTCTACCAGGGCGGCGCCGCGCTGTTCGCGGTGTCCAGCGCCGTATGCGCGGCGGCGCCCAACGCGACCACGCTGGTCACGGCGCGGGCCGTGCAGGGGATCGGCGCGGCAGCGGTGGTGCCGTGCTCGCTGGCCCTGATCGCGCACCGCTACCCGGAACCCGTCGCCAGGGCCCGTGCGCTGGGTATCTGGGGCGGTGTCTCGGGCATCGGCCTGACCGCCGGCCCGGTGATGGGCGGATGGCTGGTCGCGGCGCTGGGCTGGCGCTCGATCTTCCTCGTGGTGGTGCCGGTTTCCGCGGTGTCGATAGCCCTCGTCGCCGCGCGCACCGCGGAGATACCGCGCCACGCCGCGACCCGGCCCGATCTGCGTGGCCAGCTGCTCGCCGTCGCCTCCCTTGTCGCGTTGACCGCGTCGCTGACCATGACGTCGACGCTGGGCTGGAGCTCGCCGCTCGTGCTGGGCCTGCTGGCCGTCGCCGTGGCACTGGGAGCCTGCTTCGTGGTGGCCGAGCAGCGTGTCAGCGAGCCGATGCTGCCGCCGGCATTGTTCAGGAGCATGGCATTCAGCGGCGCGACCGGAGTCGGGCTGCTGTTCAATTTCGGTCTCTACGGCGTGCTGTTCTGCATCACCATCTTTCTGGAGCGAACGCTGCGCGAGTCCGCCGCGGTCACCGGCGTGGCACTGCTGCCGCTGACCGCGGTGACCGCGCTCGGCGCCCTGTTCTCCGGTCGCGTCACCAGCAGGTTCGGCCCCCGGCTGCCCATGGCGCTCGGGCTGTCCGGCGGGCTGCTCGGCACGTGCCTGCTGGCCGCCTGCGGCGACCACTCGGGGACGGTGGCGCTGGCGGTCTTCGGCGCGATCACGGGCTGTGTCGGCCTGTGCATGCCCGCGATGACCGGGGTCGCGCTGGCCGGGCTCCGGCCGCAGTGGAACGGACTCGGCGCCGCCACCCTCAACGCCGCGCGCCAGGCCGGAGGAGCGCTCGGCATCGCCCTGCTCGGCAGCACCGCGTTGCAGCGGTCCGGTGCGGCAGGCCCGGACCTGCCGCACCTGCGGCTGCCCATGATCCTCGCCGCTACCGGCTACCTGATCGCCGTCATCGTCACCCTCACCGCGATCGGTGGCCCCACTAGGCGACCTCGGTGATCATAGGCTGCGGGCTCAGTCGGCGATGTGGCCGACGACTTGGGGGATTTCGAACAGGTTGCCGGTATCTCCGGTGTGCAGGAACGCGACGTTGCTGTCGACGGGGATCCGCCCGCTGCGGGCGTGGTCGAGCAATCCTGCGAGTCCCTTGCCGGTGTAGACGGGGCCGACGAAGACGCCCTCTGCTCGGGCCAGCTCGCGGATGGCTGCTGTGCTTTCGGCGGACGCGACGGCGTAGTTCTCGCCGATGAAGCGCTGGTCGATGTCGATCTCGGCGCGGATCGTCGCGTCGTCGGGTACGGGCGCGCCCAAGATGGCCAGAACCGCCTTGGTCCGTTCGACAATCACGCCGGGGTTCATCCGGTCTCCGTCGTTGAACCTCTGGATGGAGATCGACCGAAACTTCACCGGGTGTCCCAGACTCAGCTTGGCTGCCAGCATCCCCGGCAGCGCGGTCCCGGTGCCGATCGTGTGGTAAACGTAGTCGAGTTCGACCCCAGCGGCATCGGACTGTTCAAGCATCTCCCGGAACGTCAGGGCGTGCGCGACGAAGCCGTCGGGGTGCGCACCACCGGTCCCGACAACGAGGACCTCGTGCCCCTGTGCTTCCAGTTCGGCCTTGCACATGGCAATGGCGTCGGTGATCCGCGCAGCCTCGTCCGGAGAATGCCAGACGTTGCCGCTGACGTTGATGACGTGGGTTTCGACACCCATCGTCTTGTTGAGCAGATAGTTGCCGCGGAACTCGCCGAGCTCACCATGCCGGGCTACGTTCCGCGTCAGAACCAGGATCGGCGTGATTCCTACGCTCAGGCAGGCGGCGGCGAACTGCAGACCCGAGTTGGTCAGGTATTCGCCCTGGGTGATGACGTGGGTCACTCCGTTCTCAAGGGCCCGCCCCAGGATGAACTCGGCCAGGCGCATCTTGCTTCCGCTGATCGCACTGGGGCCTGCCAGGTCCTCGCGCTTCATGAAGAGGTTGATCCCGCACGCCGCCGACAGGTTGGGCAAGGCGTGGAACGGAGTGGGGTAGAACCCGACCCGCCGTCGGGGGAGTTTGTTGATCGCGGTGTCGAATTGCGTGAAGTCCATGCGTCCAGCGTCGGCCACGCCTCTGGATTAGTGCAAGCAATGATATCTTCTTGGTCGATAAGCTATCCTTAACTTCATGTCTTGGTCGTTCGATCCGCGGCATCTGGTGACCCTTGCGGCTGTCGTGCGGCTCGGCTCGTTCGCCGCTGCCGCGGACGAGCTGGGCTACACCCAGTCCGCGGTCTCGCAGCAGGTTGCGGAACTGGAACGACGGGTCGGTGCGCGAGTCGTGGTCCGGCGGCCCGTCCGTGCGACCGAGGCCGGGCAGGTCCTTCTCGACACCGAGGCCGCGATCAGCATGTCGATGAGTCGCGCTGCCACCGAGCTCGCGGCGCTCGCGGACGGAACCGGCGGCGAGGTGCGGCTCGGCGCGTTCATCTCGGCGGCAGCCTCCATCGTCCCTCCCGCGCTCGCACGCCTACGTGCGACCCATCCGGCAGTTCACATCACACTCCGTGAACTGGAGCAGCGCGAAACCCATGCGCTGCTGTTCCGGGGAGAGATCGACCTGGCCATCACCTTCGACTACGAACACGCTCCCGGGCCAGTGCCCGCCGGGCTCATGCAAGAACACCTCATGGACGATCCGATCATGGTCGTCCTTCCCGTCGGTCATCCCCTGGCCGGAGCTGGCGGTGTCACCCCAGCCGACCTGCCGTCGGACGCATGGATCAACACCGCGGTCGACTTCCGCGACCTGGCAGCGTCACCCGTCGACGGCGACCGGGGAAGCGGACATCGTCTGGACTTCGATGGCATGGACTTCCGCACTGCGCTCAATCTCGCCGCGGCGGGTCTCGGCGTCGCGCTGTTGCCGCGGTTGTTGGTGTTGGACGCTCCGCCGAGCGTCGTGGTTCTGCCCATCCGGCAACCCACACTCGTCCGTCGTCTCTACACCTGCCGGCTCGATACGAGAGGCGTGACCGCATCGATCAAGCGACTGGAGATGTACCTGCGGGAGGCAGCGGCGGAACTCTGAAATACCGCACCGATCCTCGAAATCCAAGACAGAGCAATGCGATGAGCAGGGCGAGCGACCGACCGAGGATTGATTCAGTCCGATCTGCATGGAGATCGTTTGATGAAGAATCATTCACAGTCGTACGACTTCGTCATCGTCAGTGCCGGTACGGCGGGTCGTGTACTCCGCGGCTGTCGGGTGCGGCTGGGGACGAACGCTGCGCCGCACCCGTTGTCGCAGGTCGCGCTGGAGGCGGCACGGCAGGTCGGCCACCGCGTGGTGGATGACATCGACAGCGGCGTGGAGGAAGGGTTCGGCTGGGCGGAGTTCACACGATCGTTGACGGCAAGCGACTGAGTGCAGCTGATGCCTACCTGCTGCCGGTGTTGGAGCGTCCTCAACCTCGATGTCGTGACCGACGAGCCGGCGTTCGACGGGAGAGGACCTTCAGCGAGGCGGTGGTGAGAGTTGGTCCGACCGCGGCCCGAATAGCTGCTGCAGCAGCGGGCCAAGTTGCCCGGAAGATGGCCTTGCTGACGTTGTCGCCAGCGGGTGAGGGCCTGGCGGACCGACCCCTCGACTGCTCCGATCCGCGTTGGCGCCCGCGAGGCGATGCTCAACAAGGCAAGGCCACCATCCCGACAACCAGACCTAGGGCCGCGTTTCTCCTTCTATTCGTGGTCGCGCTTTATGGAGAAGGCAGCAGTGATCGGCTTCGCCGGGATCAGGGCCCTGTTGACGGCGCGCGATCTTCCACGCGATCCGTGGTGCAGCAGCTGTCCTGCGGGTGATCGTCGGTCGGTCTCGGCCGACTGTGGTTGGTTTCCTTCGCTCGGAAGGTGGTGCGGTAGTCCTGCGGGCTGACGCCGACGACCCGACGAAACGCCGGACGCAGGGAAACGGCAGCGGAGAAGCCGACCTGTCGGGCGATGGCGTCGACTGGCAGGGCGGTGTGTTCAAGTAATTGTTGCGCGCGCAGAATGCGTTGGTGGAGCAGCCATTGAAGGGGGGAGATGCCGGTCGCTGCCCGGAACTGTCGGTCGAAGGTGCGTCGACTGAGGTGCGCTCGGGCGGCCAGGGATTCGACGTCGAGGGTCTCGTCGAGGTGTTCCAGGGCGTAGGTCATCACCTTGCCGAGGTCGTCATCCGTGGAGATATCGGGGATGGGCTGGCGGATGTACTGGGCCTGGCCTCCGCTTCGGTGGGGCGGCACGACCATTCGGCGGGCGATGGCCGTGGCTGCATCCGCTCCCCAGAACCGGCGCACGACGTGCAGGCAGGCGTCGAGGCCGGCGGCTGTGCCGGCGCTGGTGACAACGTCACCGTCGTCCTCGTACAGAACGGTCGGGTCGACCGTGACCTGGGGGCACATGGCTGCGAGGACCGGGGCGTGATACCAGTGGGTCGCTGCGCGTCGGCCGTCGAGCAGCCCAGCGGCTGCCAGGACGAACGCACCCATGCACAGTCCCACGATCAGCGCACCGTCGTCGTGCGCCTCTTGCAGCGCCCGCAGCATGGGCTCTGGCGGGAGTTCCCCGGAGTTGCGCCACGACGGAACGATCACGATCCCGGCGTGCTGCAGTGCTTCCAGACCGTTGGGAACCTTGAGTTGGATGCCACCGGTGGTGGTGAGCACACCGGGATCGCCGTGCACCGAAAGGAGGTTGAACCGCGGCGCCCCGTTGGCCGTGCGATCGACCCCGAAGACACTGATCGGCACCGACATCTCGAACATGGGTGCCCCGTCGAACATCACCACTGCAATGGTGGCTCGGTCACGAGTCATCGAGTCCTCCGAACATCATTTCGCCCGAGCGAGGCTCGGTCCGCACCACACAACTATGCCCTTTGCCGGAGTCCTCGACCGCAAGGGCGGAAGTTGCCACGCTCGAAACGGAAGATCACGCTGCAATGAGCCTGCCGGGCTGGTGATGCGCGTGACCGAGGTCGTCAGACCTAATGCACGTCCGCAATTTACTACTCCGCTCGGACGGTCAGCGGCTCGTCGAACACCTGAACGGTGCGCAGTGCCCAACGGCCCGTGGTCAACAACCCGACCGCGAACAGCCCCAGGCCGGCCGCGGCCATGATCAACCAGCCGAGATGCGCAGCTGAGACGAAGCCGGTCGATACCGGCCCGACGATCCGCGCGGTCACCACCGAGCCGAGCACCGCCACGCCCAGCGTCGCGCCGACCTGTCGTCCCGCGGACGCCACCGCCGCCGCGACTCCCGCCTGCGACGGAGGCATCCCCGAGACGGCCCCATTGGTGATCGCAGGGTTGATGAATCCGAAGCCGAGCCCGAACACGGCATAGGCGCCGGTCACCTGCCAGAGTGGCGAGTGCTCAGTCAGCTGCGCGAGCAGGAACGAGCTCACCGCCATCGCCAGCGTCCCGACCGTGACGGGGATGCGTGGATGGTTCCCCCCGACTCGTCCCGACATGGGAGCCAGCAGCGCGATCATGATTGCCGCCGGCAGAGTGAGCAGGCCGGCGGACAGCGGGGAGAACCCTCGTGTCTCCTGCAGGTAGAGCGCATTGAGGAAGAGGAACCCCGCAACGGTGCCGTATGAGCCCACTGCGATGAGCGCGGCACCGCTGAAGGGCGCACTCGCGAAGAAGCCCATGTTCAGCAGGGGCTCGTTCGTGCGCTTCTCGTAGCGGACGAACGCGATCGCCGACACGACCGCCACAACCGCACAGCCGATGATCCATGGCGAGCGGATGCCGAGCTGCGGCGCCTCGATGATCGCGTAGGTCACCGTGGCGAGCAGTGCGATCACCAGCAGCTGCCCGATCGGGTCGAGTGACCGCGGTCGGTCTGCGCGGGACTCCGGCACGAACCGCGCCACGAGTACCACGGCGACCAACGCGATCGGCGTGTTGATCCAGAACACCGACCGCCAGCCGGCAACGTCCACCAGCAGGCCGCCGAGAACCGGCCCGAGCGCCCAGCTCAGCCCCGCCACGGAACCCCAGATGCCGATGGCCCTGGCCCGCTCTCCGCGTTCGCGGAACGTGTTCGTGATGATCGACACCGAGGAGGGGTTCAGCATCGACCCGCCCACGGCCTGCAACATCCGGAACACGATCAGTAGCTGGATGCTCGGGGCGATGCTGCACAGCAGCGACCCCAGGCCGAACAGGACCAGGCCGGTCCGGAAGACGCGCTTCCTGCCGATCCGGTCCCCGACCGAACCGGCGAGCAGGAGCAGGCTCGCGAGCACGACGGTGTAGGCGTCGATCACCCACTGCAGGTTCGACACCGAGGCCTGCAGTTCTCGGCCGATCGAGGGCAGGGCGAGGTTGATGATGGTGTTGTCCAAGCCGACGACGAACACCCCCATGCAGGAGATGGCCAGAATCGCCGACTTACGACGCTGCCCGAATTCGGACTCGCTCATCTGATGGGTCTGCCGATCACGGTCGGCTCGTTCTGCGCTTTCATTGTCCCGCGACGGGCATCGCGGCATGGCTTACTGCACTGGTGCTGGTGATGTGCGCGGCGAGCCGGGCGGCCTGGTTCCGGATTTCGGGGACGGACATGGCGTCCCAGGCGGTGGCCCTGCTGGGTGGGCCGAGGGTGTACACACCGAGGACGACCGCGCCGTGGCCGTCGAGGAGTTCACCGCTTTCGGTGCAGGCCACGCCGAGTCCGAGTGGGTCGGGGGTGATGGTGCCGTGGTCGAGCAGGGCTCGCAGGAGCGGGTTGGTGGTCATCGTGATGTCGCTGAGGGGGCCTGTGCAGTTGACGAGTGCGTCGGCTTCGAGCGTGGTGTTGGCGAGATGCACGCGGCAGCGGGTGGCGAGATCGTCGACGTGGCGGATTCCGCCGGAATGGAGGGTGAGTCGCCCGGTGTCGCGGTAGGCCGTGATCCGGGCGGCGACCTGGGGGGCCATCCGGTTGCGATGCACGTGCCAGGTGTGGACGTAAGTGGTGAGGAAACGCCGGCGCTGGGCTTGGTCGAAGCGACGCCAGATCGACTGGGACTGTGAGCGCAAGCCGTCGACGACTGCACGCCAGTCGACACCACGGCGTTGGGCTGCGCCGATCTGGTCATAGACCAGTTCGGCGACTCCGTCTGCGGTCAGTGGGCCCGACGGGATCGCGGTGGGCCAGTCGGGCAGTACGTGTTCGAGGTGGGTTCGGGGGAGTTCGCCGTGGCGGCTGACCATCGCCACCCGCCGCTGAGGTGCGTCCTCGAGGAGGGTGATGGCCGCGTCGACGGCGGTGAGGCCGCTGCCGGCGAGGACGACGGTGGCGTCGTCGGGCAGGTGGGCGAGGGCTCCGAGATCCCACGGGTTCTGCAGGTGCCACGAGGCGTCGGGAACCGGGCCGTGTGCCGTGGCCAGCCGGCCGGGAGCGGAGACGCCGTAGGCGAGCACGACGTTCCTGGCCTGGGAGGTTCCGCTGTCGGTCGTGATCTCGAAGCCACCGCCGTGGGGCTCGATGTCCTGGACCGTGGCGGCGACGGTGGTCAGTCGGTGGCCGCCGAACTGGGTGATCAGGTCTTGCAGGTAGTCGCCGTAGACCATGCGTGGCAGGAAGTCGGTGGGTGTCCACCCGCGTTCGGCGCGCCGGGCCCAGTTCGCGAAGTGGTCGGGTTCGTCGGGGAATGCGCTCATGATCTGTGCGCGGAGGTTGAGCAGATGCCGGGGATCGGTCGTGCCGTAGGCGACGCCAAGGTGCCTTCGGCGGGGGTCGGGCTCGAACAGCGTGATTCGGAGGTCGGGGTCGTTGCTGGTGCGCAGCAGGTGAAGTGCGCTGAGGGTCCCGCTCGCGCCCCCGCCGACGATCGCCACAGTTGCCTGCACGTTCACGGTGCCACTCACACTGCACTCCATCTTCCGCGGGCCTGACAGTGCACGTCGGCTCGCAACATCGATTTATGGTGCTGCTGCAGCGGGCGACCATGACCGCATCCAGATCTTCCAGGGAGGCTGAACAAACAAATGGGGAGTTTCCCGCTCACCCCGACAGCCTGACGTACCTTCCGCCGGGATTACTCCCGATCTGCAGGGCGTCAGGTGCACGGTGGTGTTCCCGCCCGTGCTGACGACGCACTCATACCTCGACAGTGCGCCGCGAATCCAGTTCACCGTGAGCGAAATCCAGGCTGACTTTCGATTGATTCCGGCCAGCCGTGACTGGTTCTGCCCTACCCGACGTGGACGACAAGGCTGCCGGTCGGGCACCCTGGCGGAAAACGGCTCGACGTGGCTGGAATCGATCGGTAATCAGCTTCCCGGCCGCTCACGCCCGGCGTCGTCGTCGAGGCAGCATCAAGCTATGACTGTGTCGCCCTCATCTGATCCGTCGGTCCTCGCGGACGTCAGCGCATCGATCACGGTCCAGTTGGTCGGTGGCCCCACGGCAGTGATCGAAATCGGCGGAATGCGGCTGATCACCGATCCCACGTTCGACCCTCCCGGCGACCACCCGGTCGGGGAGCGGAACCTGGTCAAGACGACCGGGCCTGCGGTGCCGGCCGACGAGATCGGCCGGGTGGACGTGGTGCTGCTGTCTCATGACCAGCATCCGGACAACCTCGACGACGCCGGACGGCGGTTCCTCGACGATGTGCCGCTGGTGCTCAGCACCGCGGGCGCGGCGGAGCGACTCGGCGGTGTCACCTGTGAACTGCCGCTGTGGCGCAGCCACGTCCTGCGCCGGCCGGACGGTGGGGAGCTGCGGATCACGGGAGTGCCGGCTCAGCACGGGCCCGCGGGCACCGAGCACCTGACCGGAGAAGTCCGTGGGTTCGTTCTGTCCGGCGTCGGGTTGCCGACCGTCTACGTGAGCGGTGACAACGCCGCGCTCGCGGTGGTCCGCGATGTCGCCGATCACGCGGGTCCTGTCGACATCGCGATCATCTTCGGCGGACACGCACGCAGTCCGGTGATGGACGCCTACCTCACCTTCAGCGCTGACCAGGTCGCCCAGGCGGCCGAGATCCTCGGCGCCCCGACGGTGATCCCGATCCATCTGGAGGGTTGGAAGCACCTCACGCAGGAGTCGAGTGCGATCCCTCCGGCATTCGCGCGCCGCGGGCTGAGGGACCGACTGCTCATGCTCGAGGCAGGCGAGACCGTCACGGTGGCTGCGGAGCCTCGGCCGCCCGCTGATGTGTGATGGCCCGGACCGGAAGGCCGTTCTCCTCCGTCAGGACGACCGCGCAGTGCGTCCTGCCTCTGTCGGAGGCTCGCAACCGGTCGGGCCCGATGATTGCAAGCGGCGGCGCAGCGACTGCAGGTCCGAGTGTGATGCGCTTGTGCTGATGAGGAAATGGGCCAGCAGATCGGCGAATCGGCGCGGCTGCTCGGTATGGGGGAAATGCCCCGCTCCGTCGAAGATCTCCAGGCGGCTGGCGGGCAGCAGTTCGTGAGCACTCACCGTGTGCTGGAACGGAATGACCGAGTCCCTGTTGCCGCCGATGAGTAGTACCGGAACGTCGGCGAGGAGGTAGAGCCGCTCGAGACCGCCCAGGCGCTGGCCCGACCAATCCAATGCGCCGCGCACGGTTTGGGCGAAGGCGCCGCGTGCTCCGTCGTCGGTGAAGGAGGCGAATGCGCTGGCCAGGCCGTCGAGATCCGGTCCGTTGAGCGTCGGCAGGGCGTGCATGGCCCAGTGGACGGCCTTGGCGAGCCAGGGTGGGGTGATTGCGGAGAGCGCGCGGAGGAGCAGCGGGGTGCCGGGGAGCGTTGCGGCGCGCAGGGCGATCGTGACGCCTTGGCCGAGGCCGCCGCTCGCCTCGAGGACCAGGCGTTCGGTCATCTCCGGGAACTGGTGGGCGAACTGCATCGCGACGCCGCCGCCGAACGAGTGCCCGACGATGGTGGCCTGGTCCAGGCCCAGCATGAGCAGCAGGTCACGCAACTCGGTCGCGTAGGCGCCCAGCGAGTAGTCCCCGGTGCGGGGTTTCGCAGACTGGCCGTGACCGAGCAGGTCCGGGGCGATGACGTGGGCGTGGCGGCCCAGGAGCGGCAGAACGGATGACCAGGTCCGCGAGCTGCTGGCCAGTCCGTGCAGCAATACGACAACCGGCCCGTCGCAGTCGGCGCCCGCCTCGAGGAAGGTCACCTGCTGGCCGTGCAGCAGAATCTCCCGCTGCGTCACGGGCACGGCGAACGCCCGCCGGCCTGGTGCGCCCCGTTGTCGACGTGGGTACAGCGGGCAGGGTGCCGAGATCGTCGACATGGTGGCTCCCGTTCGGGTTCGGCAGCGGCTGCCGGGGTCGCCCTCGGAAGGGAGCCCTCGAATCTGCTGCGGCGGGTTTCCTCAGCCGGCCGGTGTGGTGACTACGGGCGCGGTTCGCGGGTCCAGCCCGTTCTCGGTGCTCGCCGCCAGGGCGACCGGTCGGTGGTGGCTGGCTTCATCGCCGATCACGAATACCCGGTCGCGAGGCACAGGAGTCGCGCTCTCGAAGTGATCCAACCGACACTGCTCGATCAGGCCCGGACGCGTGGGGCTATTCCGCCGGCGCCTGCGTACGTGATCGCCTCGACCACCGTCATCGAGCGGTGTCGCGGAACGCTCCGCGGTGGACAGCGGCCGGGTGGCGCGCGTCGAGCCTGCCGTCGCCGGGCGGTCTGCCAGGGACGTCGGCGAACAGCTTCTCGCGGAAGGTTCCGGCGCGGTAATCGGTCTGCGCCAACCCGCGCTTCCGCAGTTCGGGCAGCAGCCCGTCGATCACCTCGGTGTAGCTGCCCGGGATGACGTGATTGATGATGTTGATGCCGTCGATTCCCGCGTCCTGCCAGCGTTCGAGCTCGTCGGCGATCTGCTCCGGCGTGCCGACCAGCCGCATCCGCTCGGCGCGGTAGCGCACCATGTCCTCGATCGTCGGGTTGCCACCCGGCACCGAGTCGATGATGGCCTGCAGCACTCCCCGGCCACCCTCGACCTCCAGGTCCTTCAACGGCGTGTCGAGCGGGGCGTCCCCGAGATCGACGCCCATGCCGCCGAGCATGTGCGCGGCGAGCCCCTCGGGCGACATGTAGGAGTCGTAGTCGGCCTTCCGCCTGCGGGCCTCGTCCTCCGTGCTGCCGACCACGAACGACAGCCCGGCGAAGAACCGCAGGTCGGATGCCGCACGGCCGTGCTGCACCGCGAGCCTGCGCACCGTCGTCGTCACCTTCTCCGCGTTGCCGAGCGAGCCGGCGAACATGAAGACGGCCTCGGCATTGCGGGCGGCGAACGCCATCCCGGCCGGCGAGGTGCCGGCCTGGAACAGCACCGGCGTTCGCTGGGGTGACGGCGCCACCAGGTGCGGCCCCTCGACGGAGTACCGCTCGCCCCGATAGCGGATCTTGTGGATCCGGCTGGGGTCGGCGTGGCGGCTTCCCGCCTTGTCGCGCAGCAGTGCGCCGTCGTCCCAGCTGCCCTCCCACAGCCGGTAGACGACATCCACGTACTCGTCGGCCCACTTGTACCGGTCGTCGTGCGGGGTGAGCCCTGGCATCCCGAAGTTGCGGTGGGAGTTCTCCAGTGCCGACGTCACGATGTTCCAGCCGATCCGGCCCTTCGTCAGGTGGTCGAGGGTGCTCGCCCTGCGTGCGAACGTGAACGGGTGCTCCTGGATCACGGAGCTCGTCCAGGCCAGGCCGAGGTGTTCGGTCACCGCCCCGAGAGCCGAGATCATCACCGACGGATCGTGGGACGGGATCTGCAACCCCTCGGTGACGAAGGTGTCCCAGCTGCCGCGGTAGTTGCCGTACAGCCCCACGACGTCGGCGAAGAACATCGCGTCGAACCGGGCCTCCTCCAGTTGCTGTGCGAGGTCCGTCCACAGCGACAACTCGTCGAAGCGGTGCTGCTGGGCGTCGGGATGGCGCCACTGGCCTTCGAGGATGTGCGACGTGGTGGCCATGACGAACGCGCTGAGCAACAGCCGGGGCCGACCCGTTGCCGCGCTCACAGCCGCTCGTCCAGCCGTCGGACGGTGAGTGTGCCCGGGAGCTGCACCAGAGCGATCATCACCAGCACAGCGGTGATCATGACAGTTGCCTGCGGCGCTCGTGCTCTCCTCATCGGTCTCGATCACAGCCATGCTGCCTCGATTGACCGGATTGGGTGATTAGTTCGGTTGTGGCGGCCGGGGGGAATCCGCATGGAGCACGCTGATGTCGCAGGTCCCACCGTCCATGAGCAGCCGAACGGCCGCCTGCGCCGATCGCTGAGCCAGCGCCAGCTCGTCCTCATCTGTCTCGGCAACGTGGTGGGCGCAGGCATCTACGGGCTGGTCGGCCAGATGTCGGCGCACGTCGGCGGCGCGATCTGGATCCCGTTTCTGGTGGCGTTGGCGCTCGCGATCCTCACCGTGTTCAGCTACGCGGAACTGTCCAGCAAGTACCCCAGGGCAGGCGGCGCCGCCACGTACGTGCATCAGGCGTTCCGTGCACCGTTCGTGACGTTCATGGTGATGTTCGCGATGGTCGCCTCTGCGGTGAACTCCGCATCGACGCTGTCGTTGGCCGCCGGTGGGTACATCGAGGAGGTGCTCTCCGTCCCGACCCTGGTCACCGCAGTCTGCGTGATCATCGTGCTCGGGACGATCATCGTGCTGGGGGTGTCGCTCTCGGCGCGCTTCAACAGCGTGCTCACCGTGATCGAGCTCGGCGGGCTCGCACTCGTCATATTTGCCGCGATCGCGGCGATCATGGTCGGCACCGGCGCAGCGGGCAACCTCACCGACTTCGCCGCCACCGGCGGTGGAGCCGAGGCCGGCGCGGCCGACGCCTCGGTGATCGCGGCCGTCGTGGCGGCCACGAGCCTCGCCTTCTTCGCGTTCGTCGGGTTCGAGGACGCTGCCAACATGGCGGAGGAAACCAGAAATCCCACCAGGGCGTGCGCCCGAGCGCTGGTGATCGCTTTGCTGACGGCGGCGGCGCTGTACCTGACCATCGCGGTGCTGGCGTCGGTCGTCGTCGGCGGCGACCGGCTCGCCACGTCATCCGCCCCGCTGCTCGAGGTCCTGCGGCAGAGCCCGCTGGCCGTGCCGGCCGCGCTGTTCACCGTGATCGCCGCGCTCGCCGTGGGCAACGGTGTGTTGATCAACCTCCTCTCCGCATCGCGGATGCTCTACGGCATGGCGGACCAGAAGGTGCTGCATGGAAGCCTGGCAACGGTGCACCCCACCCGGCACACGCCGTGGGTTGCCGCCGTCGCGGTCACCGCGGTCGCCATGATCTTCGTGTTCACCGGCAGGCTGGCCGTGCTCGCGACAACGACCGTTGCGCTACTGCTGATCGTGTTCGCGATGGTGAACGTCTCGGTGCTGGTGCTGCGCCGGGAGCAGGTGGACCACAAGCATTTCCGCGCCCCGACAGCGCTGCCGGTTCTGGGAGCGCTGGTGTGCGTCGCACTACTGACCCAGCAGGAGGCCGAGGTCCTGCTGCGAGTCGTCGTGGTGCTGCTCGTCGGGGTCGTGCTGTGGGCGGTCAACCGCGTGGCGATCCGCCGCACAGCGGCGCTGCGGTAGCCGTCGACCGCACACACCTCCAGGCCGCCGCACACACGGCACAACGTCTGTGCCGTAGTCACTGAATGTGTGCCGTGTTCTGGTTATGCCGGCGTGTCCAGCAGTGCGTGCTGGGCTGCTGCGGCCAGCCATGTTTCGGCTCGGTCGAAGTCCCAGCCCCGGTCGCCGACGAGGGTGTACCAGGCCGGCCGACCCAGGTGGAACCAGAGCAGGTCGACCGCGGCGGTGCGGTCCAGCTCCGGCTTCAGCGTGTTCAGTGCGGCGAGCCGGTCGGCTACGGCCGTGAGGGCGCCGAGGTAGGCGGCTTTATTCGCGTCGAGGACGGGCGCCGCGGACGGCTCGGTGAGGTTGCGGTAGAGCAGACCCCAGACGATTTCCCAGTGCCGCTCGTGTGCTTGCCGGGTGCCCGCCGCAGTGATCGCGATGACCGTACGCGGGTCGTCGGTCGTGGCGATTCCGGTGAGGGTCTGCTCGACCGCGGGGTCCTCGACCGCCGGCGCCAGCAGCGCTTCGAGAATCGCTGCCTTGCCGCCGGTGCTGCCATACACCGTCGGGACGGCCACTCGCGCGTCCTTGGCGATGTCCGCAACTGTCACCTGCGCGAAGCCATCGGCGAGGAACAGCCTCCGTCCGCTCTCGAGGATCGCCTCGCGCGTGGCGAGCGCGGCGTCCCGACGCCGCGGTGAGTTGTACGAGCGCATCGCTGGATGCTACTAGCGGCAACAGTGCCGAATATTGACCATAGGAGCCTATACTCATATGGTGGCGTGGGTGAAGGGCTCCACGGTGACCGCGGTCGTCCATACCCGCCTCGTGCATGACACCCATCGCAGAGCCAGCACCGTGCTGGCAGAAGCCGCAGCGGACCCGGCGGCCTCCGGGGCTGCCCTGGCCGAGCTACGCGACTTCCTCGTCGTACATCTGGACAGCCACCACAAGTCGGAAGACGACCTCCTCTGGCCGATGATCGAGGAGCAGGCCCCTGGAGCCGCCGAGCCGCTGACCCGTCTCAGCGGTGAGCACGACCAACTGGAGGCGGCACTCGAGGCGCTCGCTGCGGCCCCGATCGATCAACCCGGCCGCACCGCGCTCGTCGACGCGGCAGTCGCTGTCCGCGACCTGGTCCATGCCCATCTGGAGAACGAGGAGCCCATCCTGCTCCCGGCGCTGAGCGAGCACGTCTCCGAAGAGGCGTGGGAGGCCTTCGTCCGGCAGGTCCGCGCGACGACACCCGGAGTGGGGGCGCATCTTCTGGTCGGTTTCCTCGATCAGGTGGGCACCCCGGAGGACGTGGAGATCATTCTGCGAGACATGCCCGCGCCGGTGCGGGCGAAACTGCGCGAAGAGGCACAGGAAACTCTTGGCCGGCTGACCCGGCGGCCGGCTGACCCGCCGGGTGCGGCGAATTCCGAACGTCGTCCTGGCCCATGACACGGACGAGGAGTCCGAAAATGCAGATCGGCTTCAATCTGCCGCAGTTCGGCAGCCATGCGCACCGCCCGGAAGGCATCGCAATGTTCGCCCGCCAGGTCGAAGAGATGGGGGCGGACAGCCTGTGGGTGGGCGACCGGCTGTTGGCCCCGCTCGAACCAGAGATCAACTATCCGGGCACCACCTCATTTCCGGAAGAGTTCCGGGCAGGACTGGACCCGTTCGCGGCGCTCACGGTCGCCGCCGTTGTGACCACCCGGCCGCTGCTGGGCAGCAGCGTGCTGATCACGCCCTGGTACTCCCCGGCTCTGCTCGCCCGTTCCCTTGCCACCATCGACCAGCTCAGCGGTGGCCGGCTGATCGCCGGCCTCGGTGCCGGATGGGCTCCTGAGGAATTCCGGTCCGTCGGCATACCGATCGCGGAGCGAGGCGCGCGCCTCGACGAATGCCTCGACGCGCTCGCGGCGTTCTGGAGCACGAACCCCGTTGAACACAAGGGCTCGTTCTGGACAACAGCCGCGAGCTACGTCGACATCAAGCCCGTGCAGCGGCCCGGCCCACCCATTTACATGCCCGCGCTCACACCGGCCGGTGTGAACCGGGTGGCACGCCGCGCCAACGGTTTCCTCCCCGCGGTGACTCCTGGCCCCTTCGAGCCGACCACCATCACGGCCCCCATGGCCCGCATCCGGGATGCGGCTGCTCGAGCGGGCCGGAATCCGGACGAGCTGGACGTCATCCTCCGGGTCAACACGAAGGCCGGTGACTCGGTGGACAGCATGGCCGAGACCATCCTGCGGGCTCGCGACGAAGCCGCGGTGGACCACGCCTTCGTCGACCTCACCTTCCGCGACCGAGCCACGAGCGTCGAGCACGCCGTGGACCTGGCCGGTCGCGTGCTGGATCTTGTCCGTGCACGGTAAGTCACGCGAGGTCGGGGCGGCTGCCGACCGGGTCGCGGTGGTCACCGGGAGCTCACGAGGGATCGGTCGAGCCACCGCGCTGCGCCTGGCCGCTGATGGCGCGGCTGTCGTCGTCAACTACCGCACCCACGCAGCCGAGGCCGAGCACGTGGTCGCCACCATCGAGAGCCAGGGTGGACGCGCCGCCTCGGAGCGTGCGGACGCGGCCGACCCCGCCGAGCTGCTCTCCCTCTTCGATTCGGCCGAGCGCCATTACGGCGGCCTTGACGTGCTGGTGCTCAACGCGGCCGGCTTCGCGACGGGCCCCGTGGCCACAGCTACCGACGACGATTACGCGCACACCTTCGCACTCAACGCGCAGGCCACCTTTCTCGCGCTCCGCGAGGCCGCACGCAGGATGCGTGACGGAGGTCGGATCGTGTTCATCTCTTCGACGGCTACCCGCACGGGCCCGCCCGAGAAGGCCCTGTACGCGGCCAGCAAAGCCGCCGGTGAGCAACTCGTCCGCGTTTTCGCCCACGAGGTAGGCCCACGTGGCATCACCGTCAACAGCGTCCTACCCGGACCGACCTACACCGAGGGATTTCCCGCGGCCTCGGTACCGGTGGAAGCCTTGGTCGCCCGCACTCCGCTGGGTCGGCTGGGCCGTCCATCCGACATCGCCGACGTCGTCGGCTTCCTCGCCTCCGATGCGGGTCGGTGGATAACCGGCCAGAGCATCGCTGTCGACGGCGGCCTGTCCACGTCGAATGGGCGGACGCACCTGGAGTCTGCCGGACGCAGCGCAAACTGACCTCGAATTTGGACACGGAGTCTTCAGAGCAATGGCGTGCCCCAGTGGTCCGCGTAGGCGACTTCGCTGACAGGTAAGCGTGGCGCGGGCTTGAAGTCCGTGACCGTGGTGTAGGCGACGGGTATGAGGCTGGTTTGGGTGACGTCGCCCGGAAGGCGCAGGATCTTCGCCGCGTCTGCCGCTCGCCGCAGGTGGTAGGTGGTGAAGGTGGATCCGAGGCCCCGCGCGCGTAGGGCGAGCTGGAAACTCCAGGTGGCCTGGAAGATCCCGCCGTAGAACACCGACAGGTCGAAGGGGTTGTTGTCCGCTGGTGGGCGGCCGAGCAGGCACGGCACGACCAGCACAGGGACGCGTTCGATGACGTCGATCAGGTGTCTGGCCGACCGGAGTGCGTGCTCGGGTGCGCCCGCAGCCTCCTCCGCTATATAGGTGGTGCCTTCTTCGCGGAAGAGCTTTCCGAGTTCGTTCTTCACGTCTTGGTCGCGGATCACGAGCCAACGCCAGTTCTGCATGTTCGCCGGGGTGGGGGCCTGCAACGCGAGGCGCAGGCAGTCGTCGATGACCTCGTGCTCGACGGGACGGTCGAGGTCGAGTTTCAAGCGGACCGAGCGTGTGGTGCTGAGCATCGTGTCGCTGTCCATCGCGGGCCTTTCCGTGGATGGCGTGCAGACTGCGGCCTTGATCAGGCTACGTCGCGTGGATGGACAGCTGCCGGGCACCGACCACGGTGGTGAATTGTTCTTGTGAGCCGTCGTGACGGGGATCGCGGCTATACGTACAACCGTGCATGCTCGGCGCGCAGCTTGTACTTCAGGATCTTTCCCCCGACCGTCTCAGGCAGTTCTTCGACGAAAATAACGGCTTTGGGCGTCTCGTACCCGGCTAGTCGGGCTCGGCAATGCGAGATGAGATCTTCGGTGGCCGGACGGCGGCCGTCGCGCGGAACGACCACGGCGGTGACGGCCTCGCCCCAGCGCTCGTGGAAGAGTCCGATCACGGCGGCGCGGAGCACGTCCGGGTGTTCGTGGAGCACGGCCTCGACGCGCAGGCTCGAGACGTTCTCGCCGCCGGTCTTCACGATGTCCTTGTAGCGGTCGAGCATGATCCGCAGCCCGTCGTCGTCGATGGCCACGCTGTCGCCGGAGTGGAACCAGCCGCCGCGAAATGCTTCGCGGGTGGCGTCGAGGTCGCGGTAGTAGCCGGCCATCATGATCGGCGAGCGATAGACCGCTTCACCGGCTTCCCCACCGCGCACCGGCTCGCCTGCTTCGTCGACGACGTCCGAGGCGAGCATTCCGCTCGGAAGCCCCACGTAGTTCGCGGCCGGGGCGGTGCGGGCGTGTACCTCGGGCCAACGGCTCGGCCAGAACCGGTGGCAGGCGATGGCCTCGGTCTGGCCGAAGATCCCCAGGGTGACGAAGCCCGGTGCTGTCCTCGCTTCCAACCGCTCGATCAGTGACGGGGAAAGCGCGCCCCAGCCGTAGACGAGTGTGGTGAGGGACGTCAGATCGAGCTCGGGGCGGCGGTCGATCTCGTCGGCCAGGGCGGCGACGAACTGCGGCGACCCTGCCCACAGTGCCGTGGCCCGGGACGCCGCGACAGACGCTGCGACGGGCCCGGGAGCCGGACGCCGGCCGATGACGAGCTCGCCACCGGCGAGAAAGGCTCCGATGGGGAAGATCTCGTCGCCGACGTGGTAGATCATCGGTAGGTGGGTGCAGACGCGCAGGTCGCTGTCGTGGCGCAGGCCGCGCGACAGCGACAGCGCGAAGTTCAGCCCGGCCACGTGGGCGCAGTGGTGCGAGAGCATCACGCCCTTCGGCATCGCGGTGGTGCCGGAGGTGAACAACAGCTGCCAGATGTCGTCGCCGTGGATCTGCACCTCAGGTTCGGTCACCGGCCGGCCGTCGATCAGGTCGGCGAACGTGGGGCTGCCGCCCACTGCGCCACCACCGACGGTGATAGTGGCGCCCACCGCCGGGCCGGTGGCGCCGAGCACGGGCTCGAGCCGTGGCCAGAGCTCGGCGTCGACCACGACGAACCCTGGTTCGGTGAGCCTGATGAGGTACTCCACGACGTCCGGGGCGAGGGCGGGGTTGAGCGGTACGGCGACCATGCCGGCCTTCGCGGCCCCGATCTTGGCGAGGTAGGCCTCCACCGAGTTCTCGCAGAACAGCAGCACCCGGTCGCCGGGGGCGAGGCCGGCGGCGGCGAGAGCGTGCGCGAACTGGTTCGCGATCGCATCGGCCTGCCGGTAGGTGACCGCGGCGAAACGCTCGTCGCCGTAGGCGCCGTCCACCCCGGTCAGCGCGAGCTTGTCCGGGTGGCTCCAAGTGATGCGTTCCAGGACGTCGCCGACCGACGTGCGTTCCCAACGGTTGACGGCGCGCCGCCCGCGCAATGTCTCCACATCGATGGTCGCGGCGGCGGGCAGTTCCGAGCCGTGCGGGTGGTGGGGGAGCCCGTGCGGCTCGTGGTCCACCGTCGGTCCGGCACCTGTCCTGTCGCTCGTCGCGGTCATCGTCCACCCCTCCGCCGTCGCGTCCCCGGCTCACAGCATGGCGTGAGCGGCACCACACGACAAGTGATGAAGTGAAGATCGGTTCACTACTGCGATGGCGCGGGAGGTTCCACCCCGAGGCAGGCGTGAGCCATCCCGTGTAGCTGCGTGGCGAGCCGGTGGGGGTCGAGGCCGCTGTGGAAGAACAGGGTGGACTGGATCGCGCCGATCGCCGCGTGCACGGCCAGCCGCAGCTCGCCGTCGGCGAGATCGGGCCGCAGTGGGGCGAGCACACCCACCCAGTCCTCGATGTAGTGCCGCTGCAGCCGGCGCAGCCGCCGCCGGTCCTCCTCGGGCAGGTTGTGCACCTCGCGGTGATACACCGCCAGCACGCTGCGGTCCTCGATGGCGACGCGAACATGGTCCTCTACCAGCGCGGACATGGCGGTGGCGTCGTCCGGCGCCTCCGTGAGGATGCGCGCCGCACCCTCCTGCAGCCGGTCCATCACGCGGTCGAGCAGGGCGACGAGGATGGCGTCCTTGCTGTCGAAGTGCCGGTACACGCCCGACCCGACGATGCCCGCCTCTGCTCCGATGTCGGCCATCCCGATCGTGTGGAAGCCCCGTCGGGCGGCGAGCTCGGCGGCCACGGCGAGGATGCGCTCACGGCGACCGGGGTCGCGTGGGGCACGCGCGGTGGAGGAGGGCGCAGCCGTCATCTATTCATCATGACAGCCGCACGGTACGGTCCACCACGAGTGAACGACGAATCACTTTGGAGTCAGCGTGGAGGTCGTCGAGAGCGACGAGCACCGGGATCTGCGGGCAGCCGTCGGGGCGATCGCCGCGCCCTTCGGCGGGGCCTACTACGCGGAGCACGCCCGCGCGGGGCAGGAGTGCACGGAGCTGTGGCAGGCGCTCGGCGCCGCCGGGTTCATCGGGGTGAACGTGCCCGAGGAGTACGGCGGAGGCGGCGGCGGGCTCGCCGAGCTGACGATCGTCTGCGAGGAGATCGCGGCGAAGGGCGCTCCGATCCTGCTCCTGCTGGTCACCGCCGCGATCTCGGCCGAGGTGATCGCCGAGTTCGGCAGCGAGGAGCAGCGCAAGGAGTGGCTACCCGGGCTCGCGAGCGGCCGCACGAAGGTCGTCTTCGCGATCACCGAGCCGAACGCCGGCTCCAACACCCACCAACTGGCCACGACGGCCCGCCGCGTCGGTGACGAGTGGGTCCTCGACGGCGAGAAGTACTACATCTCCGGCGTCGACACCGCGGAGGCGCTGCTGGTCGTGGCGCGCACCGGTCGCGACGAGAGCGGCACGGCGCAGCTCTCGTTGTTCCTCGCTCCCACGAACGCGCCCGGCCTGACCGCCACGCCGCTGCCGGTCGACGTCATGCTCCCCGAGCGCCAGTTCACCCTGCACTTCGACGGCGTGCGCCTGCCCGCCTCGGCGCTCGTCGGGGAGGAGGGCCAGGGCTTCCGGCAGGTCTTCCACGGCCTCAACCCCGAACGGATCACCGGAGCGGCGCTGTGTGTCGGCATCGCCCGCTATGCGCTGGGCCGCGCGGCGCAGTACGCCCGGGACCGGCAGGTGTGGGGCCGGCCGATCGGTGCGCACCAGGGCGTCGCCCACGCACTCGCGAAGGCGAAGATCGAGACCGAGCTGGCTGCGCTGATGACGCACCGGGCAGCGGCCCTGCACGACCGCGGCCTGCCGGCGGGGGAGGCCTCCAACATGGCCAAGTACGCCGCAGCGGAGGCGGCCATCGCTGCCGTCGACACCGCGATGCAGACCCACGGCGGCAACGGCGTGTCGGCGGAGTTCGGGCTGCTGCCCTACTGGGGTCTGGCCCGGCTGCTGCGGATCGCACCCGTGAACCGGGAGATGATCCTCAACTTCGTGGCCCAGCACAGCCTGGGCCTCCCGCGCTCCTACTAGGGGGACCTGCGATGGGCCTGCACCACAACCTCATCCAGCGGGTCAACGTCGGCGATGCGCTGACCCGCGTGGCGTTCGCCCGCCCGGACGCGCCCGCGCTCGTCGACGGCGACCGCCGCTTCAGCTACGCGGAGCTCGACGCCTGGGTCAACCGGCTCGCGCACGGGCTCACCGCACGTGGCTACGCGACCGGCGACGTACTCGCGCTGGCCTCGGCCAACAGCGCGGAGTTCCTCGCCGTCTACTACGCCTGCGCGAAGCTCGGTCTGGTCTGCGTGCCGGTCAACCTCGGCTGGCGCGCCGACGAGATCGCATACGTGCTCGGGCACTCCCGCGCCCGCGGGATCGTGGTGGAGAGCCAGCTCGTGGGGGCCATCGGCCCTGCGGTCGCGCAGGTGGCCGCGGTGGCCGACGTGGTCGTCGCACCCGGCACCGGGCAGGAGTACGCGGCCGAGCCCGCCGACCGGCAATGGACCACGCTGGACGCGCTGCTCGCCGACGACACCGCCTCACCCGAGATGGTGGTGGAGGACCGGGCCCCGCTGTCCTATCTGTACACATCAGGAACGACGTCGTTCCCGAAGGGCGTCGTCGCCACGCACCTGGCGATCCACCTGGAGTCGATGTCCGCGGCGCTCGACTCGGGCTGGCGGTCCGACGACCGCTTCATCGCCATGATGCCGATGTTCCACACCGCGCAGCTCAACGCCTTCTGCACGCCCGCGGTCGTCGTCGGCGCCACGATCGTCGTCCACCGCGGTTTCGACCCCGAGAGCTTCCTCGACACGATCGAGCGTGAGCGGATCACGCAGGTGTTCGGCCTTCCGATGATGTACCGGGCAGCACTCGACCATCCGTCGTTCGGCGGGCGGGACCTGTCGTCGCTGCGGCGTGCCGTCTACGCCATGGCCCCGATGCCCAAGGCGCAGATCGAGGCCTGCCTCGCGGGCTTCGGCTGCGACTTCGCGCTGCTGTTCGGGCAGACCGAGATGAGCCCGATCACCACGCTGTTCCGGCCCGAGCACCAGCTCTCCCACGTCGGTGCGGTCGGCACCCCGCTGACTGGTGTGCAGGTCGGGATCATGGACCCCGAGGGTCGGCTGCTGCCCCGCGGCGAGCAGGGCGAGATCGTCTACCGCGGGCCGTCGACCATGCAGGGCTACCTGCACGATCCCGACGCCACCGCCGCCGCGTTCGCGCACGGCTGGTTCCACTCCGGCGACGTCGGGCGGTTCAGCGACGACGGCGTGCTCTGGTTCGCCGACCGTTCCAAGGACGTGATCAAGACCGGCGGCGAGAACGTCGCCTCGATCGAGGTCGAGCGCGCGGTGTACGACACGGAGCCCGCGGTCGCCGAGGTCGTGGTCGTCGGTCTGCCGCACGAGCGGTGGAGCGAGGCGATCACCGCGGTCGTGGTGCCGAAACCGGGAGAGAAGATCGACCCGGACGCGCTGCGGGTGCGGCTGAAGGAGCGGCTCGACGGTTACAAGGTTCCGAAGTCGGTGATCGTCGTCGACGCCCTGCCCCGCACGTCCACCGGCAAGATCCAGAAGAACGTGGTCCGGGAGCTGCACGCCGGGCATTACGGGGAAGTGTGATGACCGTCCTGAGGTCGCAGCTCGACGTGTCCTCCGAGACCTACGCGAGCAACCGCAAGGCCCAGCTCGAGGTGCTGGCCCAGCTGGACGAGCAGCTGGAGCTGGTCGTCGCGGGCGGCGGGGAGCGCTACATGCAGCGACACCGCGACCGCGGGAAGCTCCCCGTCCGCGAGCGCCTGGAGCTGCTCCTCGACGCCGACAGTCCGTTCCTGGAGCTCTCGGCGCTGGCGGCGTGGGGCACCGAGTTCACGGTCGGCGCGTCCGTGCTCACCGGCATCGGCGTGGTGTGCGGCGTGGAGTGCATGGTCATCGGCCACGACCCCACCGTGCGCGGGGGCGCGATGAACCCCTACTCGCTACGCAAGACGCTGCGCGCGCTGGAGATCGCGCGCGTCAACCGGCTGCCGGTGGTCAACCTCGTCGAGTCCGGCGGCGCCGACCTGCCCACCCAGGCCGATCTGTTCGTGCCCGCCGGGCGGATCTTCCACGAGCTGACCGAGCTGTCGTCGCTGGGAATCCCGACGGTCGCGATCGTCTTCGGCAACTCGACGGCGGGCGGCGCGTACGTGCCGGGCATGTGCGACTACGCCGTGCTGGTCGACCGCAAGGCCAAGGTGTTCCTCGGTGGCCCGCCGCTGGTGAAGATGGCCACCGGTGAGGAGCCCGACGACGAGTCGCTCGGCGGCGCGGAGATGCACTCCCGCGTCTCGGGGCTGTCGGACTACTTCGCCACCGACGAGCACGACGCCATCCGGCTCGGCCGTCAGATCATGTCCCGCATCAACTGGCGCAAGCTCGGTCCGCCCGCGGCGGCGCACCCCGAGCAGCCGCGCTACGACCCCGAGGAGATCCTCGGGATCATCTCCCCGGACCCGAAGGTGCCCTTCGATCCCCGTGAGGTGCTGGCGCGCACCGTCGACGGCTCGGACTTCGACGAGTACAAGCCGCTCTACGGCACGTCGCTCGTCACGGGATGGGCGAGCATCCACGGCTATCCGGTGGGTGTGCTCGCCAACCACCGTGGCGTGCTCTTCAGCGAGGAGGCCAAGAAGGCCAGCGAGTTCATCCTGCTCGCCAACCAGACCGACACCCCGCTCGTGTTCCTGCAGAACACCACCGGGTACATGGTCGGCGCCCAGTACGAGCAGGGCGGGATCATCAAGGACGGCGCCAAGATGATCAACGCCGTCACCAACAGCACCGTGCCGCACCTGACCATCAACATGGCGTCGTCGTTCGGGGCGGGCAACTACGGCATGTCCGGCCGCGCGTACGACCCCCGGCTGATGTTCGCCTGGCCGGGCGCCAAGCTGGCCGTGATGGGCGCGGCGCAGCTCGCCGGCGTCATGTCGATCGTCGGCCGTGCGTCGGCGGCGTCGCAGGGCAGGCCGTTCGACGAGGAGGCCGACCGGAGCCGGACCGCGGCGATCGAGGCCCAGATCGAGGCCGAGTCGCACGCCTTCTTCGTCACCGCCCGGCTCTACGACGACGGCATCGTCGACCCTCGCGACACCCGGACCGTGCTCGGCATGTCGCTGTCCACCGTCCACTCGAACACCGTCGCCGGCCGCCGTGGCTTCGGCGTCTTCCGGATGTGAAGGCATGATCTCCAAGCTCCTGGTCGCCAACCGCGGGGAGATCGCCGCGCGGGTCATGCGAACCGCCCACGCCGTGGGCATCGCCACCGTCGCCGTGTACTCCGACCCGGATGCCGACGCTCCGTTCGTCCGGCTCGCCGATGAGGCGGTGCGCCTGCCCGGGGCCACTCCGGCGGAGACCTACCTGCGTGGTGACCTCGTCGTCGCGGCGGCGACGGCCACCGGCGCCGACGCCGTGCATCCCGGGTACGGGTTCCTGTCGGAGAACGCGGACTTCGCCCGGGCGTGCGCGGAGGCGGGGCTGATCTTCGTCGGTCCCTCGCCGGACGCGATCGCGTCGATGGGGTCGAAGATCGAGGCCAAGGCCCTCATGGAGAAGGCCGGGGTGCCGGTCCTGCCCGGCGCCACCGTCACCGAGCACACCGACCTCGCCGCGGTCGCTGCGGACATCGGGTTCCCGGTGCTGGTCAAGGCCGCGTTCGGCGGGGGCGGGCGCGGCATGCGCGTCGTCGGTGACTCCGCCGAGCTCGCAGCCGCCGTCGAGGGCGCGCGACGGGAGGCCGAGTCGGCGTTCGGGGACGGCACGGTGTTCCTGGAGCGGTTCGTGGTCGACCCCCGCCACATCGAGGTGCAGATCCTCGGCGACACTCACGGCGAGGTCGTGCACCTGTTCGAGCGTGAGTGCTCCATCCAGCGCCGGTACCAGAAGATCGTCGAGGAGAGCCCGTCGCCGGTCGTCGACGACGCGCTGCGCGCCGAGCTCGGCGCCGCGGCCGTGGCCGCCGGGAAGGCGATCGGCTACACCGGCGCCGGCACCGTGGAGTTCGTGCTGGACCGCGACGGGCGGTTCTTCTTCCTGGAGGTCAACACCCGGCTGCAGGTGGAGCACCCGGTCACCGAGCTGGTCACCGGGCTGGACCTGGTCGAACTGCAGCTGCGGGTGGCCGAGGGTGAGCCGCTGCCCCCGGAGGTCACCGGCGCCGTGATCACCGGGCACGCGATCGAGGTCAGGCTCTACGCCGAGGACGTCCCCGCAGGCTTCCTGCCCGCCACCGGCACGCTGCACCACTTCCACGTGCCCGCGCTGCCCGGCGTGCGCGTCGACTCCGGTGTCGTCGACGGCTCGGTCGTCGGCACCCACTACGACCCGATGCTGGCCAAGGTGATCGCCCACGGCCGCACCCGCACCGATGCGGCACGGACGCTGGCCCGGGCGCTGCAGCGGGCCGAGATCCACGGCGTGACGACCAACCGGGATCTGCTCGTCGGGATTCTCCGTGAGCCGGAGTTCCTCGCCGGCCGGACCGACACCGGTTACCTGACCAGGAACGATCCCGCCGTGCTCAGCGCGGTCGCCGCAGGTGGCGCGGTGCACGCCGCGGCCGCCGCGCTCGCCGCCCAGGCCGCGAACCGGGCGGCGGCGCGGGTGGTGGGCGGGCTCCCGTCGGGCTGGCGCAACGTCGGCGGAATGCCACAGCGCGTCGCCTACACCCTCGGCGAGCAGACCCTCGAGGTCACCTACGCCTTCCGCCGGACTGGGCTGGAGCTGGCCGTGAACGGCGAGCCACTGCCCGTCGGGCTCCTGCGGGCGACGCCGGACGCCGTCGAGCTGGTGGTCGGCGACGTACGACGGGCCTACGCCGTGCACCGCGTCCCGGGCTGGTCGTATGTGGACGGGCCCGACGGATCCGCCGCGCTGGCCGAGGTGCCGCGCTTCGCCGACCCGAACGCCGTCGCCCACGCCGGGTCGCTGCTGGCGCCCATGCCCGGCGGCGTGGTGCGGGTGCTCGTCACCCGCGGCGCCGCGGTCACAGCGGGGCAGCCGCTGGTGGTGCTGGAGGCGATGAAGATGGAGCACACCGTCGCGGCGCCGGTCGACGGGGTCGTCGCCGAGATCGCGGTCGCGCCCGGCGACCAGGTGAACACCGGACAGGTACTGGCCGTGGTGGAGGAGCCCGGGCCGGAGACGGCCGGGTGAAGCGGCCGGCCGTCGAGAGGTCCGAGGCTTTCCGGAGGGGAGTTCGACGATGAACATCGCCACCCTGCTGCGCCGCGCCACGGCCGACCATGCCGGCCAGGTCGCGCTGCGGCTGGACGAGACCGAGATCGGCTACGCGCAGTTCGCCGAGCAGGGCGCCCGGTTCGCCGCCCACCTGCACGAGACCGGTCTCGCGCCCGGCGAGCGGGTCGGGTTCTTCCTGCCCAACTGCCCCGAGTACCTGATCGGGCTGCTCGGAACCTGGCAGGCGGGGGCCGTCGGCGTCCCGCTGAACTACCTGTTCCCGGACGGGCCACTACGGCACGCGATCATCGATGCCGGGCTGACCAGGCTCGTCGCCCTGCCCGGCGATGTAGAACGGCTCACGACCCTCCTCGACGGAGCCGCCCCGGAGATCCTCACGACCGGGCCCGGCGGTGGGTTCGCCGCTGCCCTCGCCGCCCACGAGCCGGTCCACACGGTAATCCCGCGGCTCGACCGCGACGACGCCCTGATCATGTACACCTCCGGCTCGACCGGGGTGCCGAAGGGCGTCCGCCAGACGCACCGCAACATCACCGCCCAGGTCGACGGCGTCATCGACCTCTATCAGCTCACCGCAGCCGACCACGTGCTGAACTGCATGCCGCTGTTCCACGTCGGCGGCCTGCAACTCGGGAGCCTGCCGATCCTGCTGCGCGGCGGGCAGATCACCTTCATGCCGCGCTGGGACGTCACCGTCTGGCTGGACCTCGTCCAGCGGCTGCGGCCCACGTTCGGCGGCCTGATCTCCACGATGATGATCGACGTCGGCAACCGGACCATGCAGCAGCCCGTCGTGCTCGACTCGTTCCGGATCTGCATGTTCGGTGGCTCCCGCACACCCACCGCGGCGATCGAGCGGCTCGAGGCGGGCACCGGGATCCGGGGCGTGGAGATCTACGGGCAGACCGAGCAGAGCGGGCTGGCCGTCTCCTACGCGCCCGGCGACGTCCGCCGCTCCAACTCGATGGGCAAGCCCCTGGAGCAGGTCGTGTCCACCCGCGTGGTTCCGGTCGACGGCGGTGCGGATCTCGAGCCGGGCGAGGAGGGCGTGGGTGAGCTCTGGGTGCAGGGCGATGCGGTGACGCCCGGATATTGGGGGGTGGAGGCACCGGAGAAGTGGTCGGACGGCTGGTTCCGCACCGGCGATCTCATGTCCCGCGACGCCGACGGCTATCTGTACTACGTCGACCGGATCGACGACATGATCGTCTCGGGTGGCGAGAACGTGTTCCCGCAGATGGTCGAGGAGCACCTCGCCGGCCATCCCGACCTGGCCGAGGTCGCGGTGATCGGCACCGCACACGAGCGGTGGGTGGAACAGGTGACGGCGGTGGTCGTGCCGAAGCGGGCGGGCCTGACCGTCGAGGAGATCACGCAGTGGTGCGCCACCAACCCGAATCTGCGCGGCATGCACAAGCCGCGTCGCATCGAGATCGTCGAAGCGCTGCCGCGGACCGGAAGCGGCAAGCTCAACCGCCCGGAGCTGCGGAGGATGTTCACGTGAGCGAGCGATGAGTACGACCTACGAGGTGGTGAACGGCGTCGCCTGGCTGACGATCGACCGCCCCGAGACCCGCAACGCGCTGAGCAAGGAGGTGCGCGACGGGCTGTGGGAGGGCACGCGCCGGTTCGTCGCCGACGAGTCCGCCGCCGTGCTCGTCCTGACCGGAGCCGGGGAGAAGGCGTTCTGCGCGGGTGGTGATCTCAAGGAGATGGCCGAGACCGGCTTGGAGATCCCGCCACCGGACTTCCTGCCGCAGTTCGGGCGCAACGTGGCTGTGGACAAGCCGACGATCGCGGCGGTCAACGGTGTCGCGTACGCGGGCGGTTTCCTGCTCGCCCAGCAGTGCGATCTCGTCGTCGCCGCCGAGCATGCGAGGTTCGCCGTCAGCGAGGTCAAGGTGGGCCGCGGGTCGCCGTGGGCGGCGCCGCTGTCGTGGCTCGTACCCCCGCGGGTGGCGCTGGAGATCCTGCTGACCGGCGATCCGCTCGATGCCCATCGGGCCCGCGAGGTCGGGCTGGTCAACCAGGTGGTGCCGGCCGGTGAGCTGCGCGAACGTGCGCAGGCGCTGGGCGAGCGGATCGCGGCGAACGCCCCGCTGTCGGTGCGTGCGGCGAAACGCACCGCGTACCTGTCGGCCGAGCACACCCGCGCGGAGGCCTACGACCGGGCGGAGGAGATCTGGGCGCCGGTGTACCTGTCGGCCGACGCGCAGGAGGGGCCTGCGGCGTTCCGCGACAAGCGGGCTCCCGTCTGGCAGGGGAGGTAGCCGTGCCCGTCTCGATGACGGCGCTCGCCGACGACCTCACTGCTGAGTCCGCCGAGCTGCGCGGGCTGCTCGCCGGCCTCGACGAGGACAGTTGGCGGCGCGACACGCCCGCCGAGGGCTGGACGATCGCCGACCAGGTCTCGCACCTGGCGTACTTCGACGATGTTGCCGTGCAGTCCGCCGTCGACCCCGACGCCTTCCGCGCCGAGCTGGAGCGGATTCAGGCCGCGGGCGGGGTGGACCCGGACGCCGTCGCCGCGCGCTATCGCGACCTGTCCGGGGCCGAGCTGCTGCGCTGGTTCGACCGGTCGCGGGAACAACTGGTCGAGACGTTCCGCGGGCTCGAGCCGGGCGTGCGGGTTCCGTGGTTCGGGCCGGCGATGAGCGCGGCGTCATCGCTGACTGCGCGGATCATGGAGACCTGGGCCCACGGCCAGGACGTCGCCGACACGCTCGGGGTGGCGCGCGAGCCGAGCACACGACTGCGGCACGTCGCCCACATCGGGGTCGGAGCGCGCGCGTTCAGCTACGCGGTCCGCGGCCGTGCGATGCCGGACGTCCCGGTCCGGGTCGAGCTCGACGCGCCCGACGGGACGCTGTGGACGTGGGGCCCGGCGGACGCGGCCGACCGGATCACGGGCCCAGCGCTGGACTTCGCCCTCCTCATCACGCAACGGCGCCACCGCGACGACCTCGCGCTGACGGCCACCGGGCCGGCCGCGCGGGAGTGGACCCAGATCGGGCAGGCCTTCGCCGGGGAGGCGGGCAAGGGCCGCGAGCCAGGGCAGTTCACGGCAGTGGCGCGGCCGACGAGCGCAGGCGAGGAGTCGACATGAGCAGGCGCGCGATCCGGATCGGCAACTGCTCGGGCTTTTACGGCGACCGGATCGAGGCCGCCCGCGAGATGGTCGATGGCGGACCGATCGACGTGCTGTGCGGCGACTACCTCGCCGAGCTGACCATGCTCATCCTGGCGAAGGCGCAGGCCAAGGATCCCTCCGCGGGATACGCGCGGACGTTCCTGACGCAGGTCGAGGCGGTACTCGCAACGTGCCTGGACAAGGGGATCCGCATCGTCGCGAACGCCGGCGGGCTGAACCCCGCCGGACTGGCCGCGGCTGTCCGGAAGGTCGCCGCCGGGCTCGGGCTGGATGTGAAGGTCGCGCACGTCGAGGGCGACGATCTGCGCGGCTCGCTGGGGGCGATCACCCCGCCCGTCGAGGGCAAGCCGGTGTCCGCCAACGCCTACCTCGGCGGCTGGGGGATCGCCGAAGCTCTTGCGGCCGGAGCCGACGTCGTCGTGACCGGGCGGGTCACCGACGCCTCGCTCGTCGCCGGGCCGGCAGCGTGGTGGCACGGCTGGGGCCACGGCGACTGGGACGCCCTCGCCGGCGCGGTCGTCGCCGGGCACGTGATCGAGTGCGGGCCGCAGGCGACCGGCGGCAACTACGCCTTTCTCGACGAGATCACCGACCGCCGCTACCCGGGGTTCCCGATCGCCGAGGTCGCCGCGGACGGATCGTCGGTGATCACCAAGCACGCGGGCACGGGCGGTCTGGTCTCGCTGGGCACCGTCACCGCCCAGCTGCTCTACGAGATCGCCGAGCCCGCCTACCTCGGTCCGGACTGCACCACGCACTTCGACACGATCCGCCTCGCCCAGGAGGGCGAGCACCGGGTGCGGATCTCCGGCGTGCGCGGCAGCCCGCCGCCGCCCACGCTGAAGGTCGCGCTCAACGACGCCGGTGGCTTCCGCAACACCATGACGCTCGTGCTGACCGGGCTGGACATCGAGGCGAAGGCCGCGCACGCCGAGGCCCTCCTGTTCGAGGTGCTGGGCGGAAAGGACCGGTTCGCCGAGGTCGACGTCCGGTTGTTGCGCTTCGACACCCCGGACGCGCCGTCGAACGACCGCGCCACCGCCCACCTGCGGATCACGGTCAAGGACCCGGACCCGCGCAAGGTCGGGCGCGCGTTCTCCAACGCCACCATGGAGCTGGCGCTGGGCGGGTACGCAGGCTTCCACACCACCACCCCGCCCACCCCGGAGTCCGCGTACGGGATCTACCGGCCCGCGACCGTCGCGCGCTCGGCCGTGCAGCACACGGTCGTCCTTCCCGACGGCGAGCGACGGGTGATCGACGATCCGGAGGTCGGCGAGGTGCCTCCGCCGCCGCAGGTGCCCGTCCCCGCGCCCATCGCCGACGGGCCGCGCGTGCGGGTTCCGTTGGGAGTGGTGTGTGGGGCGCGGTCGGGGGACAAGGGCGGCAACGCCAACGTCGGGCTGTGGACACGCACCGATGCCGAGTACGCCTGGCTGCGCGGCTTCTTCACTGCCGACAAGGCTCGCGAGCTGCTCGGGCCCGAGGCCGCGGACCTGCCGATCGACGTGTGGCCGCTACCCAATCTGCGGGCGCTCAACGTCGTGGTGCACGGGATCCTCGGCGCGGGTGTCGCCTCGTCGACCCGACCGGACCCGCAGGCGAAGGGCCTGGGGGAGTACCTGCGCAGCCGGCTCGTGGAGGTGCCGGAGGAGTTGCTCGGTTGCGTCCCGCGTCGATCACGTGATTGATCGCGTGCAATATGCAGATGACTGTGAATCCGAGGGCAGCGTGGCGAGTTTGTCGGGCGCCCGCACCATGTCGACCCGGGTGATACGAGCGTCTTCGACCGTCAGAGAGATCACGAAGTCGTACTCGCTGCCCTTCAGGATCGCGAACCCGGGTGCGCCGTTGACCGTCACCGACCTCGGACGGTGGTCGCCGTCCAACTGGCTCGCGAGTCCTATGAGCAGCCGCGCAACCCGATCCGCTCCATGCACGGGTCGCAGGGCCGCGCGGACCTTTCCGCCACCATCGCTGGTGAGAGTCACGTCCGGATCGAGCACGGTCATCAGGCCGGGTAGGTCGCCGTCGATCGTGGCTCGCCTGAACGCGGCGACGACCGCCTCGTGTGTGGCGTGGTCGACCGTGACCCGTGGCGTGCCGGCAGCCACGTGCTTACGAGCCCGCGCGGCGAGTTGTCGCACCGCGGCGGTGGTCCGTCCGACAACCCGGGCGACCTCGGAGAACTCCATGCCGAACAGGTCGTGGAGGACCCATGCGGTGCGCTCGGCAGGACTGAGCGTCTCGAGCACCACCATGAGCGCGAAGCTGACGGAGTCGTCGAGTGTGACCCGCTCGGCGGGATCTGATGCCGGAGGCGCCTCGAGCCACGGCTCGGGAAGCCACGGCCCGACGTACGTCTCCCGGCGTACGCGGGCGGAGCGCAGGGTGTCGAGGGCGCGCCGAGCGACGACCACAGTGGCCCAGGCCTCGACGTTCTGCACGGGCTCATTCGCGTGTGCTGCGATCAGCCGTAGCCAACTGTCGGACACGACGTCCTCGGCTTCGGCGTGGCTACCTGTCATGGCATAGGCAAGCCGCTCGAGTCGAGGGCGTGCCCGCGTGTAGGCGGTAGCGAGGGATCGTTCGTCGTTCATGGCCGGCCCCTTGCTGCGGCATACACCGCTCCCTGCATATCTCCGGCCACCCTCTCGCTGCCTCGGCTGCGCGGTTTCGCCCGCACCCGTGATGTGACGACGCAGCGCGCGGGCGTGTGACACCGCGACCGTCGTCTCATCCCGACGCGCGGCGGCCCGGCGGGCGGCCGCCCCATGTCACACGGGCCGACCCCGATTCGTCGTGCTGCCATGACCAACAAGAGGAAACCGGCCGGCGATCGTGTTCTCGTGCTCGGGGCCGGGTACGGCGGGCTGATGGCCGCGCTGCATGCCGCCGATGCGGCCGACGTCACGCTGATCGATCCCGCGGCTCACTTCACAGAGCGGGTCCGGGAGCACGAGGTAGCTGCCGGACGACAGGACATCTCTCACCCGCTGTCGTCATTCCTACGGAAGAAGCGCGTCACGCATGTGGCAGCCCGCGTGACGGACATCGACCCTGTCCACAAGGAGGTGGTCACCGACGACCACAGGCGGCACCCCTTCGACCTCCTCGTCTACGCGCTCGGCAGCCGGACGCAGACTGTCGGAGATGGTTCCCATGAAGACGGGCGCCTGTTCACGTCCGAAACTGCGCGTTATCTGCGCAAGCGGCTCGACGACGGCCCGGGCACGCTGACGGTCGTCGGTGGTGGGGCGACGGGCGTGGAGATGGCGACTGAGCTGGCCGAGGCCGAGCGGGCCTGGAAGATCAGCATGGTCACCGCGGGCGAGGTCGGACCCGCCCTGTCGCAGAAGGGCCGGACCCACGTGCGCTCGATGTTCCGCGATCTGGATATCAACCTCGAGGAGGGCCGCCCGGCGGCACCGGAGGATCTCGATGCCGACGTGATCGTGTGGACGGCGTCCCTGAGGGCCAACGCCGAGGTCGCGCGTTCCGCCGGCCTGGCGCTGACCGTCGACGGACGGATCGAGGTCGACGCGATGTTGCGATCGGTCTCCCACCCCGACATCTACGTGGTCGGAGACGCGGCCGCAGCGCGCACCGAGGCCGCCGGGGAACTGCGGATGGCGTGCGCGACCGCTCTGCCGCTCGGGTCGCGCGCCGGGAGGAACATCGTTGCCGAGCTGCGTGGACAGCGACCGAAGCCCTTGTCCTTCCGCTACTACGCGCAAGTCATGAGCCTGGGACGGCGCAATGGGCTGGTTCAGTTCGTCGGTGCGGATGACAAGCCCAAAGACATGATCGTGACCGGCCGGAAAGCCGCACTTGTGAAGGAACAGGTGGTCCGCTCGACCGTGCGCTCGTTACGCCTCGCTGCACGCTGACCGCTCGACGAGTCCGCTGACTGCCACCATGGCGGCGTGCGCGATGACGACGGCTATCTGCTGGCCAATCGACAGCATGAGGCGGGCGTGCGGTTCGACGCGCTCGCCCACCTGTTCGACGCGACGACGTTCCGGCATCTGCAAGGGCTGGGCGTGCAGCCGGGGTGGCGGTGCTGGGAGGTCGGCGCGGGCGGTCCGTCGGTGCCGCGGTGGCTCGCCGAGCGCGTGGGCCCGGGCGGCCAGGTGGTCGTCACCGACATCGACACGTCGTGGCTGGACGAGGCGTTCGACGACGTGGGCGAGGCGGTCGTGGACGTGCGATGCCACGATGTCGGCGCCGACCCCGCGCCCGCGACGGGCCTCGACCTCGTGCACGCGCGCCTGGTGCTCACGCACGTCGCCAGCCGGGAGGAGGCGCTGGCGTTGATGGTCGGGGCGCTGCGGCCCGGCGGTGTGCTGCTGATCGAAGAGGCGGACCCCGGGCTGCAGCCGTTGCTGTGCCCCGACGAGTACGGGCCCGCGCAGCAGCTCGCCAACCGCCTCCGCCACGGGTTCCGCAGCCTGATGGCGGGCCGCGCCGCCGACCTCGCCTACGGTCGCACGTTGCCGCGGCTCCTGCGCGAGCTCGGCCTCGTCGAGGTTGGAGCTGACGCGTACTTCCCGATCACCGATCCCGCGTGCACGGTGCTCGAGCGCGCCACCGTCGAGCAGATCCGCCACCGGCTCGTCGCCGCGGACATCGCCACCGACGCGGACATCGACCAGCACCTCGCCAACCTCGACGCGGGCCTGCTGCCCGACCTTGCGACGTCGCCGCTGGTGTCGGCCTGGGGGCGTACGCGGGCCTGACCGCTCGCGACGGCCCAACCGGAAATCTTGATACTCCTCGGCGCAGCCGGGCTGCTGTATCCGCCCACCCGCGTCGCCGCCGCGGTATGCCTTCTCGCGCTGATGGTGGTGATGTTCCCGGCGAACGTCTACGCGGCGCGGATGCCGAACCCGCCCAAGTCCATGGCCGGCCGGCTGGATCTGCGCACGGCCGAAGAGATGCTGTACCTAGGGGCCGCTCTCGCGGTCGGTTTCGGCAGCATTCAATAGCCACGCGTAAGACGCGCTGTTACGCCATCGCCGCGGTTGCGACGTAGTCGTCGGCGTCGGTGCTCATGGCGATGTCCCGCTGGCTCTCGAACTGTTCGAGGCGCTGGGTCAGCGCATCGTGAACGCGGGCATAGGCATCGGAGCCGAGTAGCCGACGGCGCGGGGGACAGGGGAGTTGGGCGAGGTCGATCATCGCGCGGGCGACCTTGGTCTGGTCGCCTGCCATCTGCTCGAGGGGAATGTCGCCGCGAATGACGGCCGGGTTGTCGGCGTAGGCCGGGTGCGGGTTCGCGTGCACCACGGCGTCGTAGAAGGGCGTTCGGATCATGCCCGGTTCGACCAAGGTGGTGTGGATGCCGAAGGGCTCCACCTCGGGGGCGAACGCGTCGTAGAAGCCTTCGATGCCCCACTTGGTGGCGTGGTACAGCGAGAAGCCGGGGAAGGACATGTGCCCACCCATGCTCGAAAGCTGCAGGATGCGGCCGCCACCCTGGGCGCGCAGGTGGGGCACGACGGCGCGGGCGAGCTGGATCGAACCGGTGAGATTCGTGGCGATCAGGGTGTCGATGTGGGTGTCGGTCAACTCCTCGGCAGTCCCGATGACGCCGCTGCCCGCGTTGGACACGACGACGTCGATCCGGCCGAGCTCGGCGAACGCGGCGTCGACGACCTCGCGGATCTGCGCGGTGTCGGTGACGTCGAGCGCGCGGACCCACAGCCGGTCGCCGTGCCGGGCCGCGAGATCGTCGAGACGCGTGGGGGTGCGCAGGGTCGCGGCGACGCGGTCGCCGCGCTCGAGAAGCAGTTCGGTGAGGGTGCGGCCGAAGCCGCTGGAGGTGCCGGTGATGAACCAGGTCGTGGTCATGCGCTCGACGGTAGGTCGGAGCAAGCGATCCCACCAGCGAAGGTCTCGCATCTGAGGCATGCGTAGCGCGCATGAGTCAGACTGGCGTCATGGACAGCGGTGGGTGGGATGGCTGAGTTGACCCTGGTCGGCCTGCGGGTGGTGAAGGAGGTGGCGGCCCGCGGCTCGTTCACCGCCGCGGCGGACGCGCTGGGCTACACGCAGTCCGCGGTGTCGCGGCAGGTGGCGGCGATGGAGGACGTGGCAGGCGCCCCGCTGTTCGAGCGACTGGCCCGTGGGGTTCGGCCGACCAGGGCCGGTGTCGTGCTGCTGCGGCATGCCGGCTCGCTGCTCGACCGTGCCGACGCCGCATTGCTGGAGCTGGGCGGACTTCGGCACCGCTTGGAGGGGCGGGTCGCGCTCGGAGCGTTCCCGTCCGCGCTCGGCGTGCTCGTGCCGCGCGCGCTGGCGAACTTGCGCCGACGGCATCCCGCCGTCGTCACGATCCTGCGCGAGGGATCAACGCCGACGCACCTGCGCCGCTTGCGGGCGGGGCATCTGGAGGCTGCCGTGATCGCGGTCGGCGCGGACCTGCCGCCCTACCGGCTCGACGATCTGCGCATCGACCTGCTGATCGAGGGTGGGCTCGTGGTGGCGGTGCCCGAGACGCACCGTCTGGCCAGGCGTGGCACCGTCGACGTCGCCGAGTTGGAAGGCGAGGCGTGGATCGTCGGCGATGGTGGTGACGGCCCCCAGTTCGGCGTCTGGCCAGGCCTGTCCGACACCTCGCGGATCGCGTACACGGTGCGGGACTGGACCGCCCGGCTCGGTCTCGTCGCCGTCGGGCTCGGGCTGGCCGTCATCCCCACCCTGGCCGCGGACACGGTGCCGTCCGGGGTCCGCCTGATCGCCGTGGACGACCCGCGACCGGTCCGTCGCTCGGCCGTCGTCGTGACCCGGCCCGACCGATCGCCGAGTGTGGACGCTCTCGTCGGAGCCCTGCGGGAAGAAGGCTCGGCCATCGCGACCTCGGTCGGGCAATCCGGTCCGTGACACGGCCTTTCACCGCACCGTGTGGGCTGCTGTCAGCCCTTGGCGATCTCGTCGAGGAGCGCGGCCAGCTCGGCGGGACGGGACAGGAACGGCGAGTGGCTGGTGGGGATCCGGTAAGTGGTCTTGGCGCGGGAGGCCATCTGCTCCTGCAGCTCCACCGGGAGCGACGCGTCCTGCTCGGTGACGATGTAGGCGGACGGGACGGTGTGCCACGCGGCCCTGGTCACGCGGTCGGCGAACGGCTGGTGGAGTTGGTCGACGAGCCGGCTGACGGCCAAGTCGGCCACCGGCTCGGGGACGTCGGCGTAGAGCTGGGCCCGTGGGTCCGAGCCGATCGGGAACAGGCCCTCCGCCGAGTCGGGGGCGGGAGCGCCGTGCAGGGTGTACATCGACTCGTCGACGTCCGGGACGTAGGCGGCCAGGTAGACGAGGCGCCGCACGTCGGGCAGGCCGGCCGCGCCCTCGGTGGCAGGGATGCCGGCGTACGAGTGGGCCACGACGACGACCGGACCGCCGATTGCTTCGATCGCTGCGCGGATCGCCTCGGCGTCTTCTCGCAGGCCGCCACGCGGGTCGGGGCCGGTGGTGGGCAGCTTCACCGCACGGCTTGCGTAGTCGAGGGCGTCGAGCTCCCCGCGCAGTAGATCCCAGGTGGACGGGAGGTGCCAGGCGCCCGGAACCAGGACGAATGCGGGCCGCTGAACCGTCATAGGGCTTCCCCGATCATTGGACAGCATGTCCGGACACAGTGTATGAGGATCAACCCGCACGCCACCGGCCGACCCGTGGCTGGTTATTCGGCCAGTACGTCGCCCCGTGCGGTTCTGCGGTAGAGCACTGTTCTGGTGGTTCGGGTCCGCGATACGAGTCCGCTCGCGTGCAGGACGGACAAGTGCTGGCTGACGGCCCCGGGAGTGAGCCCCATCCGGCGGGCGAGATCGGTCGTGGTGGCCGGCTCGGCGAGGGTGCTGAGGATGCCGGCGCGGGTCCGGCCGATCAGGGCGGCGAGTGCATCGGGCGGTGGTGGTGGAGCGGCCTCCCACAAGGTGGCGACGCCTCGGACCGGATAGGCGATCATCGGCTGGTACGGCTCGCCCGCGAACCCCGGCTTCCGGCGACCGGTCAACTTGCGCACCCACGGCCACCCCATTGCGTGTGGCACCAGGGTCAGCCCGGTTCCCGACAGCTGTCCGGTGTACTCGAAAGGATCGGCCGCGGTCAGCTGGTCGCCGTCGAGAGTGACCGTCTCGTGCAGGTCGTCGAACAGCGCGTGCAAGCCGCCGCCGGCGAGTCGTTGTGACCGCCACAGCACGTCGGCGTCGAGGAGGCGCAGGATGCGGGGCCAGTGCTCGGCCATCGCCACGTCCCAGTACCTCTGGAGCGTGTCGACGATGCGGATGAGGGCGGCATCGGGGTCCGCCCGGATCCGGTGCGCCACCTCCTCGGGCACGTTCGGAACGTCGGCGATGTCGCTGATCACCCGCTGCGGTTCGGTACGCAGGACCGCGTCGAGTTCGGTGGCGATGTCGGGCTGTGGTTCGGATGGCGCCGGGGTGATGAAGTCGGCGATCCACCCGTGCACCGGAGCGATCGCGAACACCTCGGCGAGATCGAGATCGGCCACCGAGGAGCGGGTCGCACGCACCCAGGGCAGGTGCAACGAGTGCTCGCCCGGCGCGCGCAGCACCACCAGGCTGAACACGAGCTCGAACAGCGGCGAGAACGCGAACCTGATCCGCGCGACGTCCTCCGGCAGCAGCCGCCACACGATCATCGAGTCTCCACGCTGGTTCCGTCCGCGGGTCGAGCCTTTAGTTCTGGCTAAAAGTATCGGTGGATCGCGACGCACCGGCCAAGGTCGGCAGCGGCGCCGGACGGCGGCGCCGGCAGATCGAGGAGGCTCGCAATGGGCAAGATCGTGCTGGATGTGTCGATGTCCTTGGACGGGTTCACGACCGGGCCGAACGTCCGCGACGAGGAGCCCATGGGTGACGGCGGCGAACGGTTGCACGAGTGGCACGCCGGCAAGGGGCCGAACGGCGAGGTCGACCTGGCCGTCTCGAGGGAGCTGAACGCGACGGTGGGCGCCGCCCTCATCGGACGGCACACCTTCGACCTCGGCCTACGCCCGTGGGGCGGTACGCCCTGGCCTGGCGTCTCCACCTTCGTGGTCACCCACCGGACTCGGGAGGACCTCCTCGGTGACAACGGCGGGACGTTCACCTTCGAGGGGCTGCAGGACGCGGCCCGGCACGCCACGGAGGCCGCGGGTGACAAGGACGTCCGGGTGCTGGGTGCAGAGGTCGCTCGGGCGTTGCTCAGGGCGGGCCTGCTCGACGAGGTGTTCATTCACCTCGTCCCTCTGCTGTTGGGGGAGGGCACCCGGCTGTTCGCCGGGGAGCGTGCCGAGTTGATCCCGGTGGGTGAACCCGTCGCGGGCTCCGTGACCCACCTGCGCTACCGCGTCCGGAAATGACTGATCAACTTACGACGACGAATCACAGGCACGGCCGTGGCGCGCCGTCGTCGTCGGCTCCCCTCTCGAATGACCGGCCGATCGACCGTCACTCTTGCCACACGGTTCGGAGCTCGACCTCAGTTCACCGACACACTGTTACAAATACTAATTGCCAAAAAGGGATAAAGGCATAATTTTCCCAATCGATGAAGCGCGGATAAGACGATCGCGGCGTCTTCGCCGAGCTCGCCAGGCGCGACTCCACGGAAGGTGTGTCGCCGTCGTCCGGCGTCTCGGTCCGCGTTGTGATGTGGGTCAGCCCGGAGACGGCGTTCTGCCTCTCTGGTGGAGCGGGGCCGGCAACCGGTTCGCCTCAGAGGGCGAGCGTGGCGCCGTAGCCGGTCAGCACAGCTTCGAGCGACAGCATCTGCTCCAGCCCTGCCCTGCCGACCTCCAACGTGCTGGGATCCCCGGGGACGGCGTCGGTGTCGAGGAGGGGGGCCACCGCGGAGTCGCGTCGCTTGATCAGCGCGGTGACCTTGGTGCGCAGCATCTCGTCGTAGGCCGCGTCCTGGGTAGCCGGGTAGGGGCTTTTGACCCGTTGCACCACCGACTGCGGCAGCAGGTCCGCGGTGGCGGCCCGCAGCAGACTCTTCTCCCGCCCGTCGAAGGTTTTCTGCGCCCACGGGGTGCCGAACACGTATTCGACGAGGCGGTGGTCGCAGAAGGGCACGCGGACCTCGAGACCCACGGCCATGCTCAGCCGGTCCTTGCGGTCGAGCAACTGCGGGAGGAACCGGGTGAGGAAGAGGTAAGAGATCTCGCGCATGCGCCGCTCGTGCGGGTTCGCCGCTATCGGGCCGGTCAGCTCGGGCACCTCCGCGAGCGCCCTGCGATAGTGGTCGTCGACGTAGCCGGGGAGGTCGAGCTTCTGGAGCAGTCCGCGGTCCAGGAACTGGCGTACGTCGGCGACGCGAAATGAAGCGCCGATCAACCACGGGAACGTGTCCGCCGCGACCATCTTGGGATCGTGGAACCCCACATAGCCACCGAACACCTCGTCGGCCGACTCCCCGGACAGAGCCACCGTCGAGCCCTGCCGAACTGCCCGGAACAGCAGGAAGAGAGAGGTGTCGCCGTCGCCCATCGTGGTCGGCACGTCGCGGGCACGCCATACGGTCGCTCGCACCTCCGGGTCCATGAGCTCGGCAGAGGACAGGGTGATGTCCGTGTGGTCGGTGCCGACGAACTTCGCCACTTCCTGCACGTACGGTCCGTCGGGTGTGCCGCGGATCGCGGTGGGCTTGAAGTTGTCGGTGTAACCGACGAAGTCGACGGCGAAGGACCGGATCCGCTCCTCGCTGAAGCGGGCGGCCAGCGCGGTCAGGGCCGAGGAGTCGAGACCGCCCGACAGCAGCGTGCACAGCGGCACATCGGAGATCAGCTGTCGTCGGACCGTGTCCTCGAGCAGCTCACGAACATGCCGGACCGTCGTGGGCACATCGTCGGTGTGCCCGGTGTCGGCCAGCTGCCAGTAGCGCAGCTCCTCGATGCCCTCTCGGGTGACCCGGATGATGTGGCCGGGTGGCACCTCGCGCATGCCGCGGAACACGGCGTTGTGCGGATCGGCGACGAACCCGAGCACCCGGCGCAGCCCGTCGGCGTCGATGACCCGCTCCGCGCGGGGGTTGGCGAGAATCGCCTTGGGCTCGGAACCGAACAGCACTCCCTGCTCGGTGGGGTAGTAGTAGAGCGGCTTGACGCCGAGCCGGTCACGCACGAGCAACAGCTCCCGGGAAGCGGGATCCCAGAGGGCGTAGGCGAACATCCCGTTGAGCTCGCGCACGGCGTCACGCGGGTCGCGCCTGCCCCACTCGCGGTGGGCCTGCAGCACCACCTCGGTGTCGCTGCTCGTGTCGAACCGGCGGCCCGCCCCGGCCAACCGCTCGCGCAACTCGCGGTAGTTGTAGGTCTCGCCGCTGTAGACGAGCACGGAGGCGGTGCGGCCGCCCTCCTGAAGCGTCATCGGTTGCCGGCCGCCCTGGATGTCGATGACGGCGAGCCTGCGGTGTCCGAGGCCTACCGGGCCGTCCACCCACGTTCCCTCGTCATCGGGCCCGCGGCAGGCCATCGTCGCCGTCATGTCCGCTAACGCCCGCCGCGCGTCGGGCGCGGTCAGGTCCCGTTCGTAATCCACCCACCCGCAGATTCCGCACATATTTCGCCCTCCCCATATTGCGTTAGGGCAACGTTGCGTCGCGCGATTGCTTCGCGCAACGCGGTACGTGCGGTTTGTGGCAGCTAGATCAGTTCTGTTGCTGTGGCGTCTGTCTCCGGATCATCGCCGGCATCGAATCCGGGATCATCGGGTGCTGTCATTTTCTCCCGGATGTGCGGAGTCGGGCGAACATCAGCATCGAGGTTTTAGCACGGAGACGCGATGACAACGGCGTGAACAGGCGGTGGACGACGGCACTGCTCGACTCCACGGACACGGTTCTCGCAAGACCCCTCCACCTGCGAGAACCGTGTCCGGACCACGACCGGGTCGGCCGCTCGGAGCAGATCGAGGAATCATTCGAAAACTGCCCTGGACATCCAGCATTCGGTGCCTGGATCGCTGTCTCGGCACGTGTGATAAAGCGTGGGTCGCGTTCTTGTGCGAGAGATTGTCGGTCAATGTCTTGCCGGCCATGGAGAGGCCGAGAGACCGACAGGTAGTTCGACGTGGATCGAGGTGCCGACGGCCACGGGGCTCACAACTGTCATCGTCCCGCCGAGTGCCTCGACGCGATCCTTGAGGCCCATGAGTCCCGAGCCCCTGGCCGGGTCGGCCCCGCCGATACCGTTGTCACGGATCACGAGGTCCAGAACGCCGTTCCGAGTTCGGACATCGAGCTCGGCCATCGACGCGTCGGCGTGCTTGGCGGCGTTGGCGAGCGCCTCGGAGACGACGTAGTACGTCGCGACCTCGATGCCCTCCTCGAATCGGCCGTTGATTTCCACCCTGAGCTCGACAGGCACCGCCGAGCGACGGGCGAGTACCTGTAGGGCCGGTTCGAGGCCGCCCTCGGAGAGGATCGCGGGATGGAGGCCGCGGGAGAGCTCCCGCAGGTCCTCGAGCGCGCCGGCAAGCCCTTTGCCGATGTGGGCCAGCTGTTCCCGCAGGTCCTCGTGACCCTCCGGCGTCATTGCCTCCGCATTCTGCAGCTCCAGCGCCAGCAAGACGATTCTCTGCTGCGCTCCGTCGTGGAGGTCGCGCTCGAATCGCCGGCGCGCCTCGTCAGCGGCCTTCACGATCCTGGCCCGCGACGCCGCCAGCTCATTGCGGCTGTCCGCGTCGGCGAGCGCTGTGGCGAGAAGGTCGGTGGGGCCGCGAACTGTGACCTGCCGGGAGATCAGCCTGCTCTTGTTCATGCGGATATGACGAGAGTGACCGACTATCTGTGACAAGCGGGAGATGTTCGCAGGTCACACGATGGCCGTTCAGACGGGCGGTTCGCCCTGTGACGCACATCTACCGAGCGCGAAACCTGTCACACCACCGGCGTTCGATCTCGTCTACAGCCGTGAGCAGGCCTTCGCAACGAGCACCCATGGACCAGCTTCACCTGGATCCTCTCGTACGGAGCGCTGACGACCTGCTTATCAATGATATCGCCGAGCATCGAGGAGAAACCTGGTGTCCGAAGTTCTGATCATTGGTGGCGGGTTCGCGGGTGTGTGGTCCGCGGTAGCTGCGGTCGGCCAGCGCCGGGCGGCAGGAGTGCCCGAGTCGGACATGCGCGTCACGCTCGTCAGTGCGGGGGATGACCTCGTGATCCGACCGCGCCTCTACGAAGCCGATCCGGAGCGGATGCGTCTTTCGCTCGACCGGGTTCTCGGTCCGATCGGCGTCCGACGGGTGGCGGCGACGATCACGGGAATCGACACCGAGAATCGGGAGGTCATCGGGATCGGGCGGGACGGAACCTCGACGGTCCTGCCCTACCATCGGCTTGTTCTGGCCACGGGCAGTCACGTTGTCCGTCCCTCGTTGCCGGGAGCCGAGTACCTGTTCGACATCGACACGCTCGCCGGAGCTGCGGCTCTGGATGCCCATCTTCAGCGGCTTCCGAGTAGGCCGGATTCCGAGGGCCGCTTCACGGTCGTCGTGGTGGGTGCGGGTTTCACCGGCATCGAGATCGCGACCGAGCTGGGCTGGCGGCTGCGGGCCGTCGCGGGGGACACGGAGCAGGTTCGGGTCGTCCTCGTCGACCGCAACGAGAATGTCGGGCACGAGCTCGGCGAGGGTCCGCGACCGCAGATCCTCGAAGCACTGAACGAGCTCGGGGTCGAACGACGACTCGGAGTGAGCCTGCAGTCTGCGACACCTGAGGGAGCGCGGCTCTCCGACGGATCCGAGATCGCAGCAGCGACCGTCATCTGGACGGCCGGAATGGTCGCCAGCCCGCTGACCGAGCAGGTTCCCGCGCCCCGGGACCGCCTGGGACGCCTGGCCGTCGACGACTTCCTCCGAGTCGTGGGGGTGCCCGGCGTCTACGCGGCGGGAGACACCGCAGCACCGCTCGTGGAGGAGGGGCAAACAGTGACCCAGAGCTGCCAGTACGCCATGCCGCAGGGCCACTTCGCCGGCGTCAACGCGGCCGCGGACCTGCTCGGCACGAAGCAGATGGTCTTCGCGCCACCCGCGTATGTGACGTGCCTCGATCTCGGTCCGGCCGGCGCAGTCCTGACCACAGGGTGGACGCGAAAGGTCGTCGCGACCCGCGATGACGCCAAGAACGTCAAGCAAATGATCAACGCTGAGCTGATCTATCCGCCGACCGATGACGCCGAGACAATTCTGGCGTGGGCGAACGAGGCTCCGACCTTGCCGTTCATGTGATCACCGCCCGCCGCACACACCGGTTGGCCACCGCACACATGTCCGAATGTGTGCACGGTGGCCACGAGGTGTGTGGGGCGGCGACAGCTATTCGCGGTGGACGTGGGGTGCGTCCAGCACCTCGGGCAGGTCGAACGCCGTGACCGGTGGCGGGGTGTCGCATCGCTCGATCTCGACCAGGCAGGTCTGCGCGGCCGGGCACTGGGTGAGCCTCGAGGTGCCCTGGTCGGACGTCACGACGTTCGGGTTGCCGTGCTTTTCCAGCGTGCCGGCCACGCCGGGCTCCAACGGGTCGTACCACGCGCCCGTAGGTATCTGTGCCACACCGGGCAGCAACGTGTCCGACCCGACGATCCGCACGCCGGCGATGAACGCGCCGCGGTCGTTGAACACCCGCACGACGTCGCCGCCCCGCAGATCGCGGCGGGCGGCGTCCTCGGCGTTGATCAGGATCGCCTCTCGGCCCGACACCTTGGCCGCGCGGGACAGCGTCGAGTTGTCCAGCTGGCTGTGCAGCCGGTGCGTGGGCTGGTTGGTCAGCAGGTGCAGCGGGTAGCGGACGGCCCGCGGACTGCCCAGCCACTCCGCCGGTTCCAGCCATGTCGGATGCGGTGGGCAGTCGTCGTAACCGAACGCCCGGATCGCTTCACTGACCAGCTCGATCTTCCCGGACGGCGTGTTCAGCGCCTGCCCGGCGCGGAAGTCGGCGAGCAGCGTGGCGGGTTCTGCCAGCATCGGGAACTCGTACGAGCCGCTCGCCCAGAACTCGTCGAAATCCGGTGGGTCGAACCCCCGGTCCTGGGCGGTGGCTCGCGCCTCGTCGTACATGTATCGCAGCCACTGCATCTCGGTCCGGCCGCAGTGGTATTCCGCACCGAACCCGAGCCGGTCCGCGAGCTCTCCGAAGATGTCGACGTCGTTGCGCGCCTGCGCATACGGCGCCACCACCTGCTGCATGGCGATCCAATAGCGGCTGTGCTCGGCCGCTGCGATGTCGTTGCGCTCCATCGTGGTGGTGGACGGCAGCACGATGTCGGCGAACTTCGCCGGCGGGCTCCACCACGGCTCGTGCACGATCACCGTCCCGGGCTGCTGCCAGGCGGTGACGAACCGGTTGAGGTTCAGGTTGTGGTGGAAGGGATTCCCGCCCGCCGAGTAGATCAGCTCGGTCGGTGGCAGCCGAATCAACCTGCCGTCGTGCTCCAAGGTCTCGCCGGGTCGCAACAGCAGTTCGTGCACCTGCCCGACCGGGATCTTCACCGCTACCGGGTTGGGCCCCAGCGGCAACTTCGGCCGGGGAATCCCTGCCGGACAGGGCAGCGCGATGCCGCTCATGGCGCCGTGCCCGAGGCTGAACCCGCCGCCGGGCAGGCCGATCTGGCCGAGCATCGCGGCCAGGGCGACAGTCGCCCACACCGCCTGCTCGCCGTGGTGGGCGCGCTGCACCGCCCACGCCGTGTTGACCAGGGTCCTGGTGTCCGCCATCCGGCGTGCCAGCGCCTCGATCGTCGACGCCGGCAGGCCCGTCACGCGGGCCGCCCACCCGGCGTCCTTGGCGACGCCGTCCTCATCGCCGGTGAGATAGCGCTCGAACTCGGCGTAGCCCGTGCAGTGCGTGTGCGTGAACCCCCGGTCCACCAAGCCTTCGGCGACCAGCGTGTGGGCCAGGCCGAGCATGAGCGCCACGTCGGTGTTGGGCCGGATCGGCAGCCACTGCGGCGCGACCTCGTCGGGGACGTCGTGCCGGTAGGGGCTGACGCACACCACGTCGACCCCGGCCGCGCGCGCCCTTCGGAACCACTCGGCGTTGTCGTGGTTGACCGCGCCACCCGAATCGATCTGCGCGTTCTTCAACGACGCGCCACCGAACATCACGAACAGCCGCGTGTTGGCCACCACTTCCGGCCACGGCACCACCAGCCGGCTGACGTCGGAACGGCCGAGAATGTAGGGCATGACGCCCAGTGCAGCGCCGAAGCTGTGGTTTCCGATCTTGTCGGTGTAGCCGCCGAACAGCCCGAGGAATCGCTTCAGCACGCTGGGGGAATGGTGCAGCCGCCCCGCGCTGGCCCAGCCGTACGAGCCGCCGTACAACGACTCGTTTCCACCCGCAGCCCTGGCCGCCAACAGCGCGTCGACCACCAGGTCGAGCGCGGCGTCCCAGCTGACCGGAACGAACGGCTCAGCACCCCGCTGCTCCCGGCTGACGGCACCCGAGCGCAGGTAGCCCTCGCGCACGTAGGGCCGGTCGATCCGTAACCGGCCCCTGACCACCTCGGGCAATGCGGCCTGGATGGGCGACGGGTCGGGGTCGAACGGCACACCGCTGGTGGACACCACCTCGCCGGTGTCGCGGTCGGTCTCCACCCGGTACACGCCCCAGTGCGAAGCGGTCTGAGTGGTGCGCGTGCGTCGTACGGCCATCGTGCGAATCTCCTGTCCGGCCGAAATGGCTCAGCGGTAATGCGGCTCTGACGACGGTTCCGTGTCACCTGGGCAGGTTTCCCGGAGTCACCGACCCCCTTTCAAAGACGGGATTGCGTTCCCCATCTGTGACAGCGTGCCGCGCTCCGCGGCCCCGGACGGCCGTCGCTTGCGTCACACGGTGCGGCGCGATCGAGCGGATGGGCGCCCGGGCCGGCCCAGGGATCCGACCGGGGACTTCCACAGGGCCAACCGCCGCTTCGCCCGACGACGATGGTCGGCACCGCCGGATCGGCGCTCGCATGCGCGACATCGATTCGGCCCAGCCGCCGTCGATCACTGACGCAGGCCGGCGGCCACACATCGGCTCAAAGGCAAACACATGACCACAGGTATCCGGACGGCCTCAGCCGTCGCCCTCCTCGACGAACCCGTCGTCGGATGAGCGGCGGGCTCTCGTCGACCGAGGTGGATGCCGCACGCCGGCGCTTCGAACAGGACCAGGACGACGCCGAGTACGTCGAGTTCACCTACGCGATGGAACGCATCGGGGGTGGCCGCCGCTGGCGACGGCAGCGGCGGCGTCTGCTCCGGACACGCGGGCTCGAGCTCGGCGAACCACCGTTGAGCTGATGATCTCGGTCATCGGTCCCGCGGCGGCCGCCGTCAGCTCGCGGGACTCGATCGCCGGAGCGTCTCGGTTCGGGCGTGGCCGAAGTACATCAGCTCCCAGATCGCCTCCTCGGTGAACGTCTCGACGGTCTCGCCGTTCTTGTGGTGCTCGATCGTCAGGTCGCCGGTGAAGCGGAGGTAGGCGCCGTCGACGCCGCTCAGCCGCGCGGCGATCTTGCGCCAGCCCTTGATCTGCTCGACGAAGGTGTTGGCGACCAGGTCGCGCTGCTTCGTGAAGGTGACGACGTAGCCGTCGTCGCCGTCGTCGTAGTGGTATCGGGTGGTGCGGGCCACGGGCTTGCCGGTCTTCTCGTCGAGGTAGGTGTCGAGTGCCTCGAAGCGGATCCGCGACGCGTCGTCGGCGACGACGCGGCCGTCGCGGGCGAGCATGAAGATCGGGATCGGCTCGTAGCCGTACTTCTCGTGGGCGGTGACGTACGAGGCGATCACCGAGTAGGGACCGGCCTGACCGCGGGCCCAGTACCAGTCGTTGATGATCGACATCATCCCGACGTTGCCCCAGTTGTGGTCGTGGTAGCCGACGCCACTGATCTCGGTGCGCACGCCCGCGACCTCGTAGGATCCGCGGACCGTCCCCTGCGGGACGGCAGGGAGCCAGGAGAACTCGAGATCCTGCTCTTCCCCGAAGACCACGTAGCCCGTGTGCGGGCGCCACGGCCGGATCTCGGCGTCGAGGGTGACGTCGACCCGCACGCCGCCGACGTCGGCCCGGATCTCGTAGTGGGCGAGGTCGCCGGAGAAGACGTTGCCGGCGATCCGCACGTCGGCGCGTTCGGTCCGGGCCGAGAACGACGTCGCGGGAAAGCTCTGGATGACGTTGTGCTGGTGGCCGCCGGGCACGTCGAGGTTCAGCCGGATCATCGGGCTCAGCGGCTTTCCCGGCGTGGACAGGTCCTTCGTCATGAAGATGACGACGAGCGTGGCGCCGTCGTCGAGGTGGGCGTCGAAGTACCACCACTCGTAGGTGCCCCGGCGCCCGTCGGTGCGGGCGCCGTCCTCCCACTCCGCGACGACGTCCGGGCGGATGCCGATGCGTCGGTAATCGGCGTCGGTGCGGGCGATGCCTGCCTGCTGGGCCATGTGTCCGTCCCCTTCCGGTTCTGTTACCGGAGAGGACGACGCAGCTGCCGAGATCGTGAGGAGTCAGTTCCAGAGAGTCAGCTTCTCGGGATTGAGGACCATCCGGACGTCCGTGACCCGGTCCATGGCGACCTCGAGCGTCACGACGCCGACCACCCGGCCCTCGACCCACAGCGCGAAGCCGAGGCCGTCGGGGGTCTCCAGCTCGAGCACGTCTGTCGCAGGGTTCTTCCTCAGCGCGCCGAGCAGGAATCGGGCCACCTTGTCCGAGCCGCGAACCGGGTGCAGGGCCGCCCGCACGAGGCCGCCGCCGTCGGAGCGGAGAACGACGTCCGGGTCCAGCGCCGTGACGAGCCCGGTGAGGTCGCCCGCCCGCGCCGCCGCGGCGAACGCGCGAACGGCCGCGTCGTGCGCCGCTCGGGGGACCCGGCCGCTCCGGGCGCCGTGCACGCGTCGCCGCGCCGAGGCGGCGAGCTGGCGGCAGGCGGCGGTCGTGCGCCCCACGACCTCGGCGATCTCACCGAACGGCATCGCGAAGACGTCGTGCAGCACGAACGCGACCCGCTCGGCCGGGGTCATCGACTCCAGCACCACGAGCAGGGCCGTGCTGATCGAGTCGTCCAGGGTGGCCCGGTCGGCCGGGTCGTCGAGCGTCGGGTCGGTGAAGGCGAGGGAAGGCACCGGCTCGGGCAGCCACGGGCCGACGTAGCGTTCCCGCCGCACCCGGGCCGAGCCCAGCACGTCGAGGCACACGCGGCTCGCGACGCGTGTCAGCCAGGCGCGGGGGACCTCGACGGCGTCGCGTTGGGTCTGGCTCATCCGGTACCACCGGATGTAGGTCTCCTGGACGGCGTCCTCCGCCTCGGCCACGGTGCCGAGCATGCGAAACGCCAGCGACAGCAGATGCCGCCGCTCACCGATCACCTCGGCGTCGATCTCCTGCGCGGTCATGGTGATCTCCCTCCGTCACTGTGACGGAGCAAGGCCCGGACGTCGGGCGCCTCACGTCCGGGTGGGCTGCTCCGTCCTGTGGGCATGCGAATCTTGCTTGCTGGTGGAACCGGCGTCATCGGATCCCGGCTCCTCCCCGAGCTCGTCGCCGCGGGGCACGAGGTGGTCGCGACGACCCGCCGTGAGGACCGGCTCGCGCTCCTTTCGAGCCTCGGTGCCCGCGGGGTACTCCTCGATGTCCGTGACGCGGTATGGGTGGCCGCCACGCTCGCCGAGGCGGCGCCTGATCTCGTCCTGCACCAGCTCACGGATCTGAGCGGCAACGACCGGGAAGCCAACGCTCGGGTCCGCCGCGAGGGCACCGCGAACCTCGTCGCCGGTGCCACGGCCGCGGGCGTCGACCGGATGATCGTGCAGAGCATCACCTGGGTCTTCCCGGACGGCGACACCCCGGCCACCGAGGACGACCCGATCGTGCCAGGCACGGCCGTCGACGTCATGGAGGGCCTGGCCCGCTGCCTCCCGCGCGCCACCGTGCTGCGCTACGGCATCCTCTACGGGCCCGGGACCTGGTACGCGCCCGGCGGGCTGATCGCGGCTGCGGTGTCCGCAGGGCAGGTGCAAGCGAACCCCGCGATCACGTCGTTCGTGCACGTCGACGACGCGGTCGCGGCGACCGTGCAGTCCCTGGACTGGCCCGACGGGACCTACCACGTCGTCGACGACGAGCCCGCGCCTGCGACCGAATGGCTGCCGGTCTACGCGACCGGCATCGGTGCGCCCGCGCCGCAGACGGCGCCGCTCCCCGAGGGTGCCCCCGTCGGTCGCGCCGTCTCCAACGCGAAGGCCAGGGCAGCGGGCTGGACGCCTGCTCACCCGAGCTGGCGCGCGGGCTTCCGCCGGCCGGGCGGGTGACGGCCCGTTCCATCAATGCGGAGTGGAGATCCATCCACCGGTCGACGACGCCGAGACGAGCCTCCGGCACGCCGGTCACCGCATCACTCGGCCGATTGCGGCCGTCTCCGAGCACCGCGCCACCAGCGCGGTCAGCAGTTGCAGATCAACAACACGAGAATGCGTCGAAAGTAGGTACCTGACATGAGTTCTCCTGAGCTCGAGACCCAGATCAAAGTGCTCGATGAGCACGACATGTCGGAGCTCCCGTCGGCCGGACACATGATGACCGCGGTCGTCGAGATTCCGCCGAACAACCCCGGATCGCGGCCGCACCGGCACTCCGGCCCGGTTTACGGCTACATGCTGGAGGGCGAGATGATCTTCGAGCTGGAGGGAGATGCACCGGTCGTCATCCGGCAGGGCGACACGATCTGGGAGCCCGGCGGCGACCGGATCCACTACCAGGCAGCGAACCCTGGTGACGTCTGGGCACGATTCGTGGTCGTCATGGCCTGCAAGCCCGATGAGCCGATGCTCACCTACGTCGAGCCCGAGGAGTTGGAGGCGCGCAAGCACCTCCGCCACCCCGGACCGGTGGTCGACCCACAGGCGAAGCCCTAGCGGTCCGGCGCCGGTGACCTGTAATTCCCGGCGGGTCCACGCATGATCCGGTGGGTCGGGGGAGCACCCGGTCGCTCCTCCGACCCGCCGGCCACGAAGTCCGTGCTCAGCACAGATATGCGGGGATGGACGCGGTTGTCGTGTGGCAGAAGCCACTGCTATCTACGACCGCAGAACTGCGGTCGGATGTCACAGATGGGGGGCGCAGTCTCGTCATAACTGAAAGCCGGTGACGTCAGGTCGCCTACAGGAACAGTGAGGAGTAGTCATGTCCGTTGACCACTCGCACCACATCGACGACCCGAACCGAACGACGCCCGCGCCGCAGTTCGAGGTCATCAGCTCCGTGCCGACTCCGCCATTGCCCGATTCCTCCGAGGTGATGACCCTCCTCGTCAAACTGCCTGCGGGCAGCGCCGGCAACCCGCCCCATCGGCACACCGGGCCTGCCTTCGGCTACGTGGTTCAGGGCGAGATGATATTCGAGCTGGAGGGCGAGCCCCAGCGTGTCGTGCGCGCCGGCGAGAGCTTCTGGGAGCCGGGTGGCGACGTGATCCACTACCAGGACGGCAACAATCTCGCCGACGTCGAGACCCATTTCCTGGTCACCATGTTCTGCGTACCCGGTCAGCCGATGCTGATCCCGGTGGGCGCTGACGAGCTCGAAGAACGCCGGTCCCGCCGCGCCCCTCGACCGTGACGCTCCCGTACACGTCAGGAGAACCGGTACGAACCGGAGGGGCAAGCGATGGCGATTCATCCGCGAGAGCTCCGGCAATGTCTGGGGCACTTCACCACAGGGGTCACGGTGATCACCTGCCGTGGCGACGACGAGGCACCACACGGGGCGACGGTGAACGCGTTCACCGCGGTGTCCCTCGAACCCCCGCTGGTACTGGTGTCGCTGGACCGGCGGTCGAAGGTCTGTGGCCTGGTCGAGTCGCGACCGTTCACGGTCAATGTGCTCGAAGCGGCGCAGAAGGACCTCGCGCTGCACTTCGCCGGCCGGCCCAACCAGGACGTGGCATGGGCGGCGGACAGCGACTGCGGCTCTCCGCGACTGGGTGGGACGCTGGCGCATATTTCGTGCGTACCGTGGCAGCATTACGACGGCGGTGACCACGTGCTTTATCTGGGCGAGGTGCAGGAGTTCCGGATCTACGACGGACGGCCCTTGCTGTTTCACACCGGAAAATTCCACCATCTCGGCGGCAATCACGACCCGCTGCTCTGGGACGACTCCGCCGACGGACCCGGCGGAATTTCCTGGTTCTCCTCCGCCGGCTGCTGACGCGGGAGTCGTCAGCACCGAACCGGCACCGCATTTCGGACGCCGGCGGCTATCGACTGGTATATGAGTCACCCTGGAATGAGGAACGCATGACCTTACAACAGGATTCGGTCCCAACCCCCACCAGCGCCGATGGCCGGGCAACCCGCCCGATGACCGGCGACGAGTACATCGAGAGCCTGCGTGACGGGCGCGAGGTGTATCTCTACGGGGAGAAGGTCGCCGACGTCACCACTCATCCGGCGTTTCGCAACGCGGTGCGGATGACCGCCCGGCTCTATGACTCGATGCACGACCCGGCCAAGGCCGAGGTGCTCACCACGCCGACCGACACCGGCAGCACCGGGGTCACGCACCCGTTCTTCCGGACGCCGCACTCGGCGGAGGACCTCAAGGCCGACCGGGACGCGATTGCCGAGTGGGCGCGGATGACCTACGGCTTCATGGGCCGTTCCCCGGACTACAAGGCGGCGTTCCTGGGCACGCTGGGCGCGAACTCCGAGTACTACGAGCCGTACGCCGGCAATGCGCGGCGCTGGTACGAGGAGTCCCAGGAGAAGGTCCTGTACTGGAACCACGCGATCGTCAACCCGCCGGTCGACCGGCACCGCGACCCGGACGAGGTCTCCGACGTGTTCATGCACGTGGAGGAGGAGAACGACAAGGGTGTCGTCGTCTCGGGCGCGAAGGTCGTGGCCACCGGGTCGGCGATCACCCACTACAACTTCCTGGCCCACTACGGTCTGCCGATCAAGAAGCGGGAGTACTCACTGGTCTGCACCGTGCAGATGGGCACACCCGGGATGAAGCTGATCTGCCGGCCGTCGTACGCCCAGCAGGCCACCGTGATGGGCAGCCCGTTCGACTACCCGCTGTCCTCGCGGATGGACGAGAACGACACGATCTTCGTGCTCGACAAGGTCCTGATCCCGTGGGAGAACGTGTTCAGCTACGGGGACCCGGAGAAGGTCTCGACGTTCTTCCCCGGTTCGGGGTTCCTGCAGCGATTCACCTTCCACGGCGTGACGCGTCTGGCGGTCAAGCTCGACTTCATCGCCGGGCTGCTGTTGAAGGGTGTGGAGGTCACCGGCAGCAAGGACTTCCGCGGTGTGCAGACCCGCGTCGGTGAGGTCATCGCCTGGCGCAACATGTTCTGGGGTCTGTCGGACGCGATGTGTGCCAATCCGAACGAGTGGGTCAACGGTTCGAAGCTGCCCAACGTCGACTACGGGATGGCTTATCGCTGGTTCATGACGCTCGGGTACCCGCGCGTGCGCGAGATCATCATGCAGGACCTGGGCGCCTCGCTCATCTACCTGCCTTCGCACAGTGCCGACTTCCTGTCCCCGCAGGTGCGCCCCTACCTGGACAAGTACGTGCGTGGCTCGAACGGCTACGACGCCGTGGACCGGGTCAAGCTGATGAAGCTGATCTGGGACACGATCGGCTCCGAGTTCGGCGGTCGCCACGAGCTCTACGAGCGCAACTACTCGGGCAATCACGAGGGCGTGCGCGCGGAACTGCTCTTCGCCGCCGAGCAGTCCGGCACCGCGAACGCGATGAAGGGCTTCGCCGAACGGTGCATGGCCGAGTACGACCTCCACGGCTGGACCGTGCCCGACCTCATCAACCCGGGTGACAGTCAGGTCGTCGGCCTGCTCGATCGGAAGGGGAAAACCTCGACCTGACCCCTCACGGACCAGACCCACCACCGAACCAGATCCAGATCCAGATCAGAAGCTGCCCATGACCACGAGACGGAATCCACCAACCGGCGCAGGATCAGGCAGCTCGGCGACCGAACCGTTCCTGGCGAGCCTCCAGCACGCCGACGCCGACGCCGACCCCGAACGGGTCAGCGCGATCGTCTCCGCGATCCTCGCCGCCATCCACGACGTCGTGCTCGAGCACGACGTGACCTACCCGGAGTTCACCGCCGCACGGCTGTGGCTCACGGACCTGGTCGAGCTGTGCTGACCGAGGACGACCTCGACAGGAGTCGGTTCCCGACCCGATCGGCAACAACGACGTTGTGTCCCAGCTCTGCCGCTGACGCGTAACCACAAGGAGGACACATGACCACGACCAAGCCAGACGTCAGCCCAACGGCTGCCGGCTCCGGCGCAAACGCCTCGGAGGCGGCGCGCGCCAGTGCCGCACGCCACGGCCAGGCCGAGTCGTCGCAGGAGCGGCTGAACACGGTCGCCCATGACGTGATCGACGCGGTGAACGCCGTCATCCGCGAACACCAGATCACCTACCCGGAGTTCCAGGCCGCCAAGCGCTGGCTCATGGAGGTCGGCGAGCACGGCGAGTGGCCATTGTTCCTCGACGTCTTCGTCGAGCACGTGGTCGAGGAGGTTGCGGCAGAGTCGCAGCACGGAACCGTGGGCTCGATCGAGGGGCCGTACTACCTTCCCGGCCAGAAGCGCTTCCCTGCTGTCACCACGCTCCCGATGCGCGACGACGAGCCGGGCACTCTGCTGGTGTTCGCTGGGCAGGTCCTCGACCTCGCGGGAGCGCCGCTGCGGAATGCCGAGGTCGACATCTGGCAGAACGCCGCGGACGGGTTCTACTCCGGCTTCGCCCCTCACCTTCCGGAGGGATTGCTCAGAGGCGTCGTCACCGTGGACGAGGACGGGCGTTTCGAGATCACCACGATCCTGCCCGCCCCGTACCAGATCCCGACAGACGGACCGACCGGGAAGCTGATCAAGGCCGCCGGATGGCACGCGTGGCGCCCGGCACACCTGCACCTCATGGTCCGGGCCGAGGGATTCCGTCAGATCACGACACAGCTCTACTTCGCCGGCGGCGAGTACATCGACGGCGACGTCGCCTCGGCCGTGAAGGACGACCTGATTCTCGACCCGAGTCCCGGTCCCGACGGCCGCCTCCGCGTCGATTACGACTTCGTGCTCGAGCGCTCTTGACCTTTTTCCAGGGCCGGCCCCGCACCCAGCCCGGGGTCGGCCCGCCCCTTGAGAGGCATCCGAAAACGTGAGCGACGATCTGCGGATCGACCGTGTCGAGACCGTACTGGTGGACATCCCGCTGCGCAGGCCCCACCGGTTCGCACGGGTGAGCATGGACGCCCAGCCGGTGCTCTACGTGTTCGTCCGCACCGCAGGCGGCGTCACGGGCACGGGGGAAGGCGTCGTTCCGGCAGGTCCGTGGTGGGGCGGCGAGTCCGTCGAGACCATGCAGGTGATCATCGAGCGGTACATCGCCCCCGTGCTGCTGGGACGGCGGGTCGACGACGTTGCCCGGCTACTGCGCGACGTCGCCGACGTCGTCGCGGCGAACCTGTTCGCCAAGGCCGCGGTGGAGGTCGCACTGCACGACGCCTGGGCGCGCTGCCTCGGTGTCCCCGTCCACACACTGCTCGGCGGCCTGGCCCGCACCTCCGTTCCCGTCACCTGGGCGCTCGGCGCCGAGGCCGCCCCGATCGTCGTCGAGGAGGCGCTCGGCAAGCTCGACGCCGGCCTGCACCACTCGTTCAAGCTCAAGATGGGCGCCCAGGAACCGGCCGCAGACGTCGACCGAGTCGAGGCCGTCGCCGAGAAGCTGGTGGGTGTCGCGGGCGTCCGGGTGGATCTCAACGCGCGCTGGGACCGGCTCACCTCGCTCACCCATCTGCCCCGGCTGGCGGAGGCGGGGGTCGAGATGGTCGAGCAGCCTGTTCCGGGACATGACGTCGAGGCGCTCGCGGAGATCAACGCGGTCCTGCCCGTTCCGGTCATGGCGGACGAGTCGTTGCGGACGCCGTCCGACGCGCTGCGCATCGCCCGACTGCGTGCCGCGGACATCCTCGCGGTCAAGACCACCAAATGCGGCGGCTTGCGTGCGAGCGTGGAGATCGCCGCGATCGGAGCCGCGGCGGGGATCCCGTCGCACGGGGCGACGTCGATCGAGTCGCCCATCGGCACTGCCGCCTCACTGCACTTCGCCTGCGCCGCGCCAGGTGCGAGCTGGGGCAGCGAGCTCTTCGGACCCTTGTTGATGGCCGAGGAGATGGCCATCGAGCCGCTCCGCTACGCGGACGGCCATCTCCATCTGCCCGACGGCCCGGGTCTCGGCGTCGAACTCGACCCCGACAAGATCCGCGCCTTCCGGAGGGCGGCCTGAGTCCGTGCTCTTCCACGTCACGATGGACGTCGACATCCCCCACGATCTCGATGCCGGGGCCCGCGTCGAGGTCCTGGCCAGGGAGAAGGCCTACTCCCGTGACCTCCAGACGCAGGGTAAGTGGATACATCTCTGGCGGGTCGTCGGGCAGTACTCCAACGTGAGCATCTTCGACGTGGAGTCCTCCGACGAGATGCACGACATCCTGTGGAACCTGCCGCTGTTCGAGTACATGACAGTCCGGGTCACCCCGCTCTGCAGGCACCCCTCCGCTCTGAGCGTCCCGTGACACCCGATGCGCCGGCTGAGAGACGACCGATGACGGCCACCATGTTCCATCCCGCCCCGCGCACCATCAGGTGTTGGTACGGGACCGACCGCATCCCGTCGCAGTGGGGCCGCTCCGTGGTGGTGCTCGGGGTGTTCGACGGGCTCCACCGTGGCCACGCGCGTCTCCTCGACCACGCGGCCGAGGTGGGTCGGCGCCGACGCAGGCCCGTCGTCCTCACCACGTTCGACCCGCACCCGGCAACGGTCGCCGGACCGCCGCGCGACACCGCCCCACTGGTGAGTCTGGATCGCCGGGTCGAGCTTGCGCACGAGTACGGGGCCGATGCCGTGCTCGTTCTGTCCTTCGACACGACGATGGCCCGCACACCCGCCGTGGACTTCGTGCACGACGTCCTCGTCGGGTCGCTGCGCGCCACCGACGTCGTCGTCGGCGCGAACTTCCGCTTCGGACACCGAGGGGCCGGCGACGTGCGGCTCCTGACGCACCTCGGTCTGCGTCACGACTTCACCGCCCACGGAGTCGACCTCGTCCCGGGCTGCTCGTCCACCCGTGTCCGCGAGCTGCTCCGGGCCGGTGACCCGGCTCGGGCCGCGGAGGTGCTCGGCCGCCCGCACGTGGTGCGGGGCCGCTGCGTCGACGGGCTGCTGCGGACGTCGACCATGCTGCCCGCCCCTGGCCGCTATCGGGTGCTGGTGCGTGGCCACGAGACCGCCGCCGAGGTCAGGGCGGACGGCACCGTGCTACTGCACGTCCCACTCCCGACCGTCGAGATCGACCTGACGTTCCTGGACCGGGTCGCACCCTCTCCCTGACTTCTCCCGGCCGGCTGCTGAAAGCAGAAACCGCCATTTGCCTCCGCCGACTGACCGGTCCTTGAAACTGCTGAGCAACTGGATCCCGGCCGACCCGCTTCCGCCTCGTACCGTACGAGCCATGACGATCGGTAGTAGTCGCGACTACTGAGTCGGCTCCCACCGTCTGAGCTCGCTCGACCTCAGCGGCAATTGGATGATCGGGAGAAGTGATGGCATATATCAACGAGGACGTCCGGAACATCGTGGCACAGGCACAGCTGTCGTTCGTGGCGACCATCGATCCGGACGGCTCGCCCCGCCCGTGCTGTCACCGGCATATACCTTCCAAGCAAAGGATGAACAGGAAGTGGCGGAATCGTCGGCCCGTGCCTACGGTCTCGGGTGAAGAGGGCAACGTGACCGCAGGTCCACACGGTCCGGACTTCAGAATGTCCACCGTCCGCGATGAAAGTGAGAATGTGTGATGCGTGCCGCCGGAGTGCGCGAGTTCGGTGGTCAGGTCGAGGTGTTCGACCTTCCCGAACCCCGTGATCCCGGTCCGGACGAGGCCGTGGTCGAGGTCGCCGCGGCCGGCGTCGGCAACTGGGACGACTTGGTCCGCACCGGTGAGTGGAAAGTCGGTCGGGAGGCGCCGATGGCGCTCGGGGTCGAGGCGGCCGGCAGGGTGATCACGGTGGGTTCCGAAGTCCTGGGTCTGAGACCCGGCGACGAGGTCCTCGGTCACCCGCTGCAGCTGCGTGAGCAGGGTTGCTGGGCGGAGCGCGTCGTCGTGGACGCCGGTCTGGTCGTGCGGAAGCCGCCGAGCGTGTCGTGGGAGGTCGCCGGCGCGTTCTCGGTGCCTGCGCTGACCGCGGTGCAGGTGGTGTCCGATTCGCTCGGGCTCGCCGAGGGGGACACCGTCCTCGTCCACGGCGCCGGTGGGACGACCGGTGGGCTGATCGTGCAGCTCGCCGCCATCCGCGGGGCGCGGGTCATCGCAACCGCCGGACCGTCCAGCGCCGCCCGGGCGGTCGGGTCCGGAGCAGCAGAGGTGCTCAACTACCACGACAGCCGCTGGCCCGAGCTCGTCCGAGAGCTGACCGGCGGCGTGGGCGTCGACGCCGCGGTCAACACGGCCCGTGGTGGGGGCCCGCACACCGTCCTGGCGGTGCGCGACGGCGGCCGGATGGCGACCATCACCGGCGATCCGCCGGAGAGCATCCGCGGCATCAGCGTCTCCGACGTCTACGTGCGCCCCGACGCCGCGCAGCTCGAGGAGCTGTGCACGCTGCTGGGGAACGGCCGGCTGCGCCTCTCCGTCGGCGCCGCGCTGCCGCTGGCCGACGCGGCGACCGCGCTGGAGCGCGCCATGGCGGGCGCCAACGGCGGTCCCGTGGTGCTGCTGGTGTAGTCGGAATCCCTTCTGACGCAACGAACCGGCACCGGCCCCGAGGCGCGTGAGCGCTCAGGGCCGGTGCCGGTCCCGTCTGTCACGGTCGTGCCGACCCGAGCTGAGGGGTGACTCGGGGCGGAACGACGTGTCAGGCGGCCGCTGCCACAAGGGCTGGATCGGTGATCGGGTAGGGCAGGTCGCCGGGCAGCAGCATCTGCGGGATCTGTTCGAACCGCCAGCCGCTTCCGTTGCTCGTGAAGGTCCACACGATGTCGTATCGGGAGCCCGGCCAGCGTAGGGGTGGTGTGGGCGTGACGTCGCCGAGGTACTCGGCGATCTTGCTGATGGCGCTGTGCTTCCAGGCCACCAGGGTGACGCCGGGGCGTGTTCTGAGCTCGTCGGCCAGATATGCCTCTTCGCCCGCGGCATAGCTCGTGACGACGTCGAGTCCGAGCCGGGCGGCCACGGGTGTCACGGTCTGGACCGATCGCACGCTGCGGCCTGGTTCGTAGGCCGGGCCGTATACGGCGTCCGGCCGGTACAACCCGGCAGGCGGTTCCGCGCCGTGCGGCGCGAACAGCCCGGCCAACGCCCCCGCGCGCATCCACCCGGCGACCGTGAGGGAGTGCTTGGAATGCTCCCCCTCAGGCGTGATGGCCAGCGCCGGGCGGGAACGTTTCGGCTTCTCCGCGTGCCGGATGATCATGATCACCTGGTTGTCCGGGGCCGGCCCGATCGCGCGCGGCCACTCGCTTATTCCGGCCATCACGCGGCCGCCCCTACGGTTAGCGGCGCCTCGCCCTCCAGCACACGGCCCCGTTGCAGGTTCACGGTGCGCGTGGCGAGTCGGGTCAGTGCCGGTTGGTGGGTGGTCATGATCACGGTGCGGCCTTCGACCAGTCGGGTCAGTGCGAGCACGACGAGCTCTTCGGCGGTGTTGTCGAGCCCGGCGGTGGGCTCGTCCAGCAGCACGACGGGAGCGTCCACGAGCAGGGCTCTGGCGATGCCGACGCGTTGGCGTTGTCCGCCGGACAGTCCGACTCCGCCTGCGGCGATGGTGGTGTTCAGCCCGTCGGGCAGCCGGTCGGCGAACTCGGTGACCAGCGCGTCCTCGGCGACCTGGGCAACCTCCTCGTCGGTTGCGTCGGGTCGGCCGTAGCGCAGGTTGTCGGCCAGGGTGCCGGAGAACAGGAACGTGTCCTGCAGGACCATGGCCACCTGCTGGTGCAGCCAGTGCTCGGCCACGTCAGGCACCGACAGTCCGTCGAGCAGCACACGTCCCGAGGTCGGTTGGTACAGCCCACCGATCAGTGCGAGCGTGGTGGACTTGCCGGCGCCGTTGCCGCCCAGCAACGCGATCCGCTCTCCGGCCTCGATGGTCAGGTCCATCCCGTTGAGCACCGGGCCGCGCCCGTAGTCCAGGCATACGCCGCGCAGTTCGATCTCTCCGCCGACTCGGGCGGGCATGCCCACCGGAGAGGCGACGTGTGCGCGAGGCTCGTCCAGGATGGCCGCGACCCGTTCGGCCGATGCGGCGCCCTGGGTGAAGCTGGGCAGGAGCTTGGCGAGTTGCTTCATCGGTTTGAGGATGTTCTGCAGGTAGTTGGTGACCACGACCAGGAGCCCGACGGTCCACCAGCTGTGCAGTACGCCGAAGCCGCCGACGAACAGCAACACGGCGGTACCGATCGCGGCGACCGACTCCAGCGCCGGGGTGAACCGGGCGCTCAGGTCCACTCCGCGCAGCCCGATGTTCAGCACCCGGCTGTTGGTCGAGCCGAAGCGCCGGTCCTCCAGGTCCTGGCTGCCGAATGCGTGCACGGTGCGGATGCCCTGCAGCGACTCGGTGACGAACCCGGTCAGCTCGCCCACCGCGGCACGTCGCTGGCGGGAGTTCACCCGGGTCAACCGCGCATAGCGGACGGCCGTGAGGAACACCAGCGGCGCCGCGCAGAGCGTGATCAGCCCGAGTTGCCAATCCACCGCGATCAGTACGACGGCGGTGCCGAGCAGGGCGAGTACGCCCGGAAGCAGCACGGAGAACAGGTCGGTGAGGCTGCCCTCGATGCGTTCGGTGTCTGTGACCACCCGGCTGGTCAACTCCCCGATGGCCTGCCGGTCGTGGTACTCCTGCGGTAGCCGCTCCACATGGCCGAACACGTCCGACCGGATGCGCGAGCTCATTCGTTCGCCGGCGCCGTTCATGAACACGTCGCCGAGGTAATCGAACACCCCGGACGCGACAGTGATCAGCAGGACCGCTACCGAGGCGACTGCGAGCATGGCCACTGGCGATCCGCCGAACCACGCGGCCACGTGGTTGAGCGGGCCGCTCTTGTGCTGACCCCGAAGCAGGTCGTCGATGACCAGTGCCAACGGCCACGGGGTAGCCAGATCGGCGGCCAGTTCGAGCGCGCGCATTCCCACACCGAGCACCAGCCACCGCAGCTCTGCCTGGCCGTAGCTACGGAACCGCCACAGCTGACGCAGCGTCCCGATGTCCGCAGGTGCCTGACCGTCCGCTGTTTTCGCAGCCGCAGCCTTGATGGGTCCGCGATCCGAGACCGCGGGGTTCTGCGTGTTCTTTCGGCGTCGCGCCACATCTAGGCGACGATGTCGCACCTCTTCGCATTGGACAGTCAAGACATTCTCCCTCAGATATTGCGCTTGCTGGTGATGACGCTGTTGTTCGTCGCCCGGACGTTCTGGCGCGGGGTAGGACCCCGTGCGATACGGGCCGGTCGACTGACGAAGGCACTCCAGGGGGGACAGGCCGGGAGCGAGCCTGCCTACCGTTACGGCATGAAGTGCTTCGGCTGCGGTGCGGTTTTGGACGCGCTGACCCGGCGAATCACGCTGCGATGCGTGCCGGGGTCGTGCCGCCTGCGTGGCTGAGGCTTGTACGGCAGGCCGTCAACAGCCTGGTGGTGGCCGTGCTGCTGCCCTGGTTGCAGCGTGGGCATCGCATGGTCACCGTTCGCGCCAGTTCGTCCACGGCAACGGTCAGTTCCGTCTCACAGTCACGACACCAGCGGTGTCGCGTGACCGGGTTGACGTGGACTCGTGACGAGACGCACTGGTGGATCCACCGGCCGTGGACGTGGCATGTGAGCCGGTCGTCTGCGTCGAGTCGCCCGGCGTCCTCCGCCTGGTCCTCCGCGGCCAGCCAGTGCGCCAAGGCATGGCTCGCCAAGGTTCGCACCTGCCCTCGGGGTACCTGCTGTTTCATGCGACTGACCTCCCGACCGTCACGGACCGACTTCGCCACGGAGGGCGGTGGCCGGTCTGTTCGCAGCAACAGCATCACGGAGCCGCCACACTCTGCGCATCACCGCCAGCGGTCGTCATCTTCAGGTGCTGACGGGAGCCCTCGGAGTAATGCTGGCAGGTATCCGGCGTTTCTGTTCGAGTCTCGATTTGCCACGACGAGGAAGTCGCCGAATCGGACTTTCGTGGCGTGGCACACAGAATTCGCCGCGGCCCGGGCCGGAACCCGCCACGCTCGTCCAGCGCCATTCGACGCAACCCCGGCAGAGCCGTTCAGCCGAATGCCCGAGCGGCGATCTCTTGGTCGGACGGAGGATGGATCCGGTCCCGAGGGCTACGGTCGTGAGGTTGAGCGGAAACCCGGGCGCTCACGTCGCGGTCCTCGCGGGACGCGACCGCGCGGGGTCGACCAGCGCTGAGGAGGCGAGCACCATGAACGATCAGCCATCCGGCAGAGGGCCGCGGCTGACCAGCGAGATCCAGCAACGCCTCGAGCAGGAGCTTGCCGAGCTGAGCGCGCAACGCCACGAGCTCGTCGAGGCCGTCGGCGAGAACGATGCCGTGGAGGACTACGGCGACCAGGCGCAGCGCCTCGAACGCGTCGACGACCTCGGCCGGGTGACCGACCGCATCCGGGAGATCACCGAGGTGCTCGCGGGCCGGACCGAGCGGTCCGCCGCGGACGCTCTTCCCGACGGCACGGAGGTGACCGTGCGGTTCAGCGATGGCACCACCAACACGATGCTGGTCGTGGCCATCCCCGAGGAGGCCCCCGACCCGACGCAGACCGTGACCCGCGACAGCCCGCTCGGTCGGGCTCTGGTCCGTGCTCGCGCAGGCGACAAGATCACCTATCTCGGTCCGGACGGTGAGATCGCCGCAGAGGTCATTGCGGTCCAACTGCCCTGACGGGCACGGCGGGTAGCCGGTCAGTTACGAGACAACTGCTGAATCGGCGCCGGTTGTGGACGTGATCTCCTTCAGGCCGGACATCCGATGTTCACCCAATTGCGAAAGAGCGCGACCTGCTCCTCCGGCCACGCACCGTCGCAGGGCATCGACCCATCCGAGAGCCTCGCGAGGATGCCGTCGGCGTTGGCACGCACGTCGTCGTAGGACGCGAGATCGAACGTCGACGACATCGAGCTGACGTCCTTGTCGCGGAACAGCGGACGGATATCGCGCTCGTACCCGAGGTTATCTTGCTCCATCTCGACCTCCGTTCGATGCGGTGTGTTCATGAGATGAACCACTCTCACCATCGATATGGTACGTCGCTCTGGTGAATCGCCTATTGCCGATAGCGGAGCTGGTGCGCATGCCGGCTGTCCACGAGCCCCGCTCTCGAACCATCTGGCCTATGAGTTGCCGAGGTCCTTGGCGAGCGTGTCGATCTGCTGCGACTGCCAGGCCACATAGTCGTCGACACCCACCGGCAGCGTCTCGGTGACGCCTTCGACCGGAATCCCCGCCGCGGTGGCAGCCTGTTCCACCTGCCGGGTGGCCGGGCTCTCGGTCTGCGAGTTGGCCAGCAGCACCTTCACGGTCTTGTCGGTGAAGAGCCCGAGCGTCTCGTTCAGGACGGCGGCAGACGGGTCTGTGCCTTCCTCGATGGCCTCGGAGAACTTCTCCGGCGTGGCGTTCTGCAGGCCTGCCGCCTCGGTCATGTACAACGGCACCGGCTCGGTGACGGCGACCTTGTCCCCCGGGTGCTGGGCCTTGACCGCATCCAGCTTTGCGATCAGCGTGTCGATCTTGGCGTTGAACGCCGCCGCGTTCGCGGTGAAGGTCGACGCGTCGGCCGAGTCGACGGCTCCGAGGTCCTTCGCCAGCTGGTCGGCCACCTTCTTGATCGTCGGGAGGTGGTACCAGACGTGCTCGTTGAACTCTTCACCCGCAGGTACCTGAGTCTCGAGCCCCGAGACATCGACCGCGTTGATCACGGCAGGCTTGGTGCTCGCCGTGTCGACGAGCCTCCCCGCGAAGTCGTCGTACCCCCCGCCGTTCATGATCACGACCTTGGCCTGACCCACCTTGACGGCATCCGCAGGCGTGGTCTCGTACTCGTGCGGATCGGCATCGGGGCTGTTGATGATGGATGTCACCTCGACCTGATCACCTCCGACCGCCTCGGCGACGCTGCCGTAGACGTTGGTCGAGGCCACCACCGGGATCGCTGCGGCGGGCGCCGCGCCGCTCGTCGTGGGCGGGGCCGACGACGTGTCCGCGGAAGATCCGCAACCGGCTACGGCGAGACCAACTACGGCGGCACCGGCGATCGCGGCACCGCACCGCAGCCCGAGCAATGGCATGACTTGCACTCCTCACATCAGCACACGCGCATATCTGCATTGACAATCATTGTCGATTGACAGTACCCCTCGGCCTGCTGCCGATCGCGCACCACCTCGCGAACCGGGATCGCGGGCACGGCGCCGTTCGGCTGGTCGATCGCTGGAGGGGCGACGCTCGCCGACTAAGATGCGGGACTGACCTGCGGATCGACGCCGAGCGGCGCGCGTCCGTAGATCTCGTGGTCGAGGTCGAGGGAGAGGATCTGGTGGCGCGACATCGTCTCCAGGTCGCGCCAGATCCGCTGCACGGAGTTGACATCGGGCAGCAGGCGCACGGCCTTGCGGGTGGTCCACATGACCATCCCGACGGGGAAGCCGGGGGACCGGCGGTTCGCGCAGGGCGGTGACGTTGTCCTCGGTGGGCCTTCCACGCCGTTCCGTCTCCGTAGCATCAGCCCGCAGAAGCGGCGGCAGATCGCGAGCGCGGGCCGGCAGGTCGCCCGCCGACCCGGCCGGGACAGCCTGCTCGTTTCCCGTGATCGAGCCAGAAGAACCCGGGGGATTCCCGGGGTCGACAGCAAACGTCCTGGCAAGAGAGTGTCCTCCGGTTCGGCATCGTGGTGCGCGGGCCGGGGGCACTGCGCTCCGTAGCTCCGAACGATTCGGATATGTGAGACAACGCTACAAGTTGACGAATTCACGTGGGAAGGGACCAATGAGGGCAACCTTCGCGACGACGGCGTGCACAGCTCGTTCTGGGATTCTCCGGCCTCCGGACCGGTCGGCTACCCGATCTGCGGACCACGGGAAGTCGTCGATTCCGCGCGATGAGACAGGTCGGTCTACCGTGTGAACGGGACTCGGCGCGTCTGCGATCGCCGACACCGGCACGGGTCGCAGGCGGGCCGAGTTTCCCGTGGGCAGCGCCGATGAAGGAGACCAACGTGGACAGAATTGAAGACGTCGATGCGCGAACGTGGCTACTCGTTCCCGGTGACCACCCGGATCGGTTCGGCACACCTGCGGTTCGAGAGGCGGACGCGTTGGTTCTCGACCTGTCGAGCGCCGTCGACGACAAGGAACGGGCTCTCTACGCGGTCACACGCCATTTATGTGGAGGCGGTACCGCCTGGGTGCGGGTGAACGGTTCGGATATCGACCTGTCCAGCGAGAGTATTCGCGCGGTCGTCGCCGGTCCCGGGTTGCAGGGGATCATTCTGTCGAGAACCGAATCTGTGGATCAGGTCGCGGTGCTCAAAGCGCAGCTGCGTGCGGATGTGATGATTGTGGCGCTGTTGGAAACAGCCGCCGGTATCGAGAACGCCGGGCGTATCGCTGCTGCGCATGGAATTTTGCGGCTGGCGTTCGGATCGTCGGACCTCAGGCATGAGCTGGGTGTCATGGACGAGGCGGCTGCCCTGCTTTATGCACGTTCGCGCCTGGTGATCGCCAGCCGTGCAGCCGGGCTACCCGGTCCGATCGACGGACCGAGCGTCGACCTGAACGACATGGTGGCGCTGGGTGAGGACCTGCGGCACGTGGTCGGTCTCGGCTTCACCGGCAAGTTGTGTCTGCACCCGCGGCAGCTTCGCATGACCAACACGGCATTCGCGCCGCCACCGAGCACGCTCGCGTGGGCGCGCCGGGTGCTCGCCGCCACTGGTGGTTCGGACACGCCGGCGGTGCGCGTCGACGGCAAGGTAGTCGATTGGGAAACCATCGAAGCCGCGCGGTGCATCGTGGCCCGAGCCGCCCTTTTCGATCCAACGGAGGCCAGGCGCGAGTCCGCGGAAGCACGCGCTCGGCGGGCCTGGTCCCATCAGGACGGTGTCAGTCCGAAACCGACCTGGCGCTTCGAGAGCTGACACTCACATCGCGGCTCGGGCTCATTGATCAAGTCCGTCGTCGGTCGGGACATGGCATCGGGGGATTCATCAGCGGGTACCTCCGCCGAACGCGCGGTCGGCCCAGGTGGCGAAGGACGTCCAGCCGACCTCGGGATGGTCGCGGTGCAGGGCGCTGATGTCGACCTGATAGCCCTCGCCGCGCAGGAAGCTCCACATCGCGGACATGTCCGGATTCCCGATCGCGGCCATCGGCACCTCCTCGTGACGTACTGGTCGCTTGAGCGCCGCGGCGAGGGCAGCGGCCATCTGTGCCGGCGTCGGCTCATCGCCGGCAATCTCGATCCGTGCACCCACGTACCGCTCCGGCGTCGCGAGCACCGCGGCGACGAACCGGCCCAGGTCGTTGCGGTCGAGCTGCTGCAGCCGCCGGTCTGCGGGCAGCGGCAGCGTCAGCACCCCAGCGCGGATGTCCGCCTCGCCACCCAGCGCGTTGTCGAAGAAGTACGTAGGGGCGACGATCGTGTAGGGCACGTCCCCACCGGCGAGCTCGCGCTCCACCACGGCCTTGCTCTCGAAGTGCGGTACGCCGGAGCCGGAGGTCGCACCCGCCACCGAGGCGAACACCAGATGCGGCAACCGCGCATCAGCGGCGGCACCCAGGATCGCCCGGCCCTGCACGACCTCGGCGTCCACCCCGGACTCGAACGGCGTGGTCAGAGCGAAAGCCGCCGCCGCCCCCGCCATAGCGCCGGTGAGGGCGGCACGGTCGGTGAAACCGCCCGCGGCGAGCTGCACACCGGACGCGGCCAGGCGCGCCGCCGCAGGCGCGTCAGGGTCGCGGACCAGCGCCCGTACCGCACGGCCGGAGTCGCGGAGAGCACGCAGCACCGCGCCGCCCTGCCCGCCGGTCGCCCCGAGAACGAGCACCGGGCTCGTAGGTTCCGTCGCCACGACTCCTCCAACGGTTCTTGTGAATGAAACCTCCATGACCGCGCCGAATGCCTACCACGGGCGCCGTCCGCTACCCGTTGGCCGGCGACACGACCACGCCCTGTTCACCGTCAACACGCTGCGGGCCCGGTGATCGGCTGCCCTGTGTGTTCCGCGCCACCGGGGAGGGAGCCGCTTCTTCGCCGGGGGTCGGCCGTGCGAACCCAGGGAGACACCCTGGGGCGCCGCGCGCCTGCCACCCCGAAGAGTGGTCTCTCACGGCGAAGCGGGGTCGAAATTCCAGAAGCAGCGACGGCAACCGGAGAGGCCATGACAATCACGACCACGACGGCTATGGTCGGCGGCTTCATTCGGCCATCAGGAAGGGATCAAGGAATTGAGTACGATCACAGCTGACGACGGCACCGAGATCTACTACAAAGACTGGGGCGAGGGGCCAGTCGTGACCTTTTCGCACGGGTGGCCGCTCAGCTCCGCCGCCTGGGATGTGCAGATGCTCTTCCTTGCACAGAACGGCTTCCGCGTCGTCGCGCACGACCGGCGCGGCCACGGACACTCCAGCCAGACATCGACCCGCAACGATATGGATGGCTACGCCGACGATCTCGCGGCGGTGCTCAACACGCTCGACCTGAACGATGCCACGCTGGTCGGCCACTCCACCGGAGGCGGGGAAGTTGCGCGGTACATCGGCCGGCACGGGACGGGTCGAGTGGCCAAGGCGGTGCTCATCGCCGCCGTGCCGCCGTTGATGCTGCAGACCGCGGCAAATCCAGAAGGTCTACCGCTGGAGGTCTTCGACGGCCTCCGGGCAGGTCTCGCAAAAGATCCATCGCAGTTCTATCAGGATTTGGCTCCACAGTTCTACGGCGCCAACAGGCCAGGTTCCAAGGTCTCACAGGGCATGTTGGATCAGTTCTGGCTGTGGAGCATGCAGGCCGGCCTCAAGAATTCCTATGAGAGTATCAAGGCCTTTTCCGAGACGGACTTCACGGAGGATCTCAAGAAGTTCGATATTCCGACGTTGGTCCTGCACGGCGAGGACGACCAGATCGTGCCGGTCAAGGATTCGGCACCGAAATCGGCACGGCTCATCGCAGGCGCTCAGGAGATCTACTACCCCGGCGCCCCGCACGGCTTGACGGCCACGCATCAGGATCGGATCAACGCCGACCTGCTCGCCTTCATCCAGGGGGGCTGACGGAGATTGCGGCTAGGCTACGACCTGGCGTCAGGTCGCAGGATCTGGTGGCTCGCTGCGGCCGCGACGAATTCGGCATCCATTCTCGCTGCCTGCTGGGAGGACCCGAAATGACCATGACTGATTCATTTGCGGTAAGGGGCGAATCGCCGTGACCGGACCACGTCAGCCGCTGACCACGATCGATCTCTCCACGGTGCGCGAACTCGCCCAGCAACTTCGGGTGGACTCCATCCGATCCAGCACCAGCGCCGGTTCCGGGCATCCCACCTCGAGCATGTCTGCCGCGGACATCCTCGCCGTGCTGGTGGCTCGGCACCTGCGCTATGACTGGGACGAGCCGGGCGCCCGCGGCAACGACCACCTGATCTTCTCCAAAGGGCATGCCTCGCCGCTGCTCTACTCGATATTCAAGGCGGTCGGTGTGGTGTCCGACGAGGAACTGGTGGGGGAGTACCGGCGCTTCGGCAGCCGTCTGCAGGGACACCCCACCCCGGTGCTGCCGTGGGTGGATGTCGCCACGGGGTCGCTCGGCCAGGGGTTGCCCGACGGCGTCGGCGTCGCCCTGGCCGGCAAGTACCTGGATCGTCTGCCGTACCGGGTGTGGGTGTTGTGCGGCGACAGCGAGATGGCGGAAGGGTCCATCTGGGAGGCCCTGGACAAGGCCGCCTACTACGAGCTGAGGAACCTCACCGCCATCGTCGACGTCAACCGGCTCGGTCAGCGTGGGCCCACCGAGCTCGAGTGGGACATCGACACCTACGTCCGGCGGGCCGAGGCCTTCGGCGCGCGCGTGCTGACCGTTGATGGGCATGACGTCAACGAGATCGACTCCGTGCTCACCGAAGCAGCGGACGGTGCTGCACGCCGGCCCACCGTGATCTTCGCGCGCACCATCAAGGGCCGTGGATTCTCCGAGGTCGAGGACCGGGAAGGGTGGCACGGCAGGACGTTCCCGAAGGACATGGCCGAGCGCGCCATCGCCGAACTCGGTGGCGAGCGCAACCTGTTGGTGCGCGGGCCGGTGCCCGACATCGACTCTGCCGCGGCCACTGCAGTCGACGGACCGGGCACGTCGGCGACTCTTCCGAGCTACTCGGTGGGTGACAGGGTCGCCACCAGGCAGGCGTATGGCGACGCTCTTGCCGCACTCGGCGGTCAGTACCCGAATCTCGTCGCCCTCGACGGTGAGGTGAGCAACTCGACCCACGCGGACGAGTTCGCGAAGGCCTACCCGGACCGCTACTTCGAGATGTTCATCGCCGAACAGCAACTCGTCGCCGCGGCGGTCGGTCTCAGCGTGCGGCACTACATCCCGTTCGCCTCCACGTTCGCCGCGTTCTTCACCCGCGCCTACGACTTCATCCGGATGGCGGCGATCTCCCAGGCGAACTTGCGCCTGGTCGGCTCGCATTGCGGTGTCGAGATCGGTGCCGACGGGCCGTCGCAGATGGCACTGGAGGACCTCGCGATGATGCGCGCGGTGCAGGGCTCCACCGTCCTGTATCCCAGCGATGCCACCAGCGCCGCGGCCCTGGTACACGCCATGGTCGGCAGATCCGGGATCAGCTTCATGCGAACGACGCGCGGCGCCTACCCCGTGCTCTACGAGACGGGCGAACGTTTCCCGGTCGGCGGGTCGAAGACCTTGCGGTCCGACCCATCCGACGCGGTGACCATCGTCGGCGCGGGCGTGACGGTCCACGAATGCCTCGCCGCGGCCGACCGACTCGCAGAGCGCGGGGTCCGAGTGCGGGTGATCGACCTGTACTCGGTCAAACCCGTCGACACCGAGACCCTCATCGCCGCGGCGGACGCGACGAACGGCCGGTTCGTGGTGGCCGAAGACCACCATCCCGAGGGCGGCATCGGGTCAGCGGTAACGGACGCACTGCTCGCACACGGGCCGAGATCGTTGAACATCGTCCACCTCAGCGTGCACGAGCTGCCTGGGTCGGGCACGCCCGAGGAGTTGCTGAGCGCGGCGGGTATCGACGCCGAACACATCGAGGCCGCCGTGCACGACCTGCTCGCCGAGAGCTGTTAGCTCAGTTGAGGGATCACCTCAGCCTTCAGCTGCTCTACCTGCTCGTATTCGTCAAACATCGGGTTGAGCACGATGGTTTCCGCGCCCGCGTTGGCGACCTCGCGTAGTCCGCGGACCACATCGTGCGCGGCGCCGTAAACCGCGACTGGCGTGATGTCGCCGCGGTTGTAGAAGGAGTCCAGTACCTCGCCGATGCGGGTGCGGGCGCGATCGACGTTGTCGTCGAGGGCCACGTAAACCCGCTTGGCGATCTTGAAGTCGGGGCGGTCGAGTTCGTCTTTGGCCTCGCGAGCTATCTTGACCAGATCTGCGAACCGGGCTGTGGTCGAGGATCCGGCACCGATGAAACCGTCGCCCAGCTTGACCGCGCGGCGGACCGCTTTCGGGTGGTTGGCGCCGAACCAGATTGGCGGGTGCGGCCGCTGTACCGGCTTCGGCTCCATCGGCGCGTTGACGAGCTGCCAGAACTGGCCGTCGAAGGTGACCGCCTGCTCGGTCCACAACCGCTTCATCAGATCCAGGCCCTCGGTGAAGCGGGTAACCAGATGCTCCGGTCTCGAGTCGAATGCCGCGAACGGCTGGTTCTGGCCGCCGATACCTACGCCGACGTCGATCCGGCCGCCGCTGAGCTGGTCCAGCGAGGTGATGCTCTTGGCCAGGTGCACCGGGTTGCGTAGCGGTGTCACGAACACCGCGCACCCCAGCCGGATCCGCTCCGTGCAGGCCGCGGCATAGGCGAGCAGCTCGAGTGGGCTGATCACAGGTTTGCTACCGATCGCCGACTTGCTGCCGATGATCTGCTCCTGGGTCCACGCGCCGTCGAAACCCAGGTTCTCGACACGACCCAGAAAGCGACGCACCTCTCGCGGGTCGGTGGCGAACTGCGGAATGGCGATGGCGAAGTGCATACCCTACCTCTCTATACGTTTTCTGCCGAGCCTCACGGCCCGGCCTTTTTCGCACAGAGAGGTGGTTCCATTGGATGACCGGGAGACTCTCGCGGCCCACCTTCCTGGCGCAGCCCGACACCCGGCCTCCCCGCGGGCCGCGTGTCGTATCGGCACCTCAGAACGCCCGGCGGGGCGGTACGAGGGCCCTCACGAGTATTGCACCCGGTCACGGTTCACAGCCTGTCCCTGCTGGTCGTAGCATCCCGGTTCCGCGTCACGCAAACGTTGGGTAAGTAATCGGGTCGACGGATCTTGGAGCTGACGGTGAAGCGCCGATGCTCGTGCGCGGCCCAGCGGTGCGCCCGGCGTCAGGGCGCGGTGATGACGTCAGGCATGAGGACGATCCCCTGGCCCATCGTTCGCGCGGGCAACCGTCAGCACATCGCCGTTCGCGATAGCGGTCTCCTTCGCTCGGGCCCGCTCCAGGGCCGCGGTCTGCTCGGGCGGGTCGGGCGTGAGCAGTGACCCGTGCACCGGCGCGCCTCCCAGGCCGAGCTGATTCATCCGCTTGGGCACCGGGGCGCCCTGGTAGGCCAGCGGGATCGGGTGGCCCTGCGCGTCGACCCCGTTGAGCGGCTGGTGGACCTCGATGAACTCGCCGTGTGGGAGGCGGCGGATGATGCCGGTCTCGATGCCGTGCTCGAGCACTGCGCGGTCGGAGCGCTGCAACCCGATGCAGATCCGGTAGGTCACGTAGTAGGCGATCGGCGGGACGACCAGCACCCCGATCCGGCCTGCCCAGGTGGTGGCATTGAGCGAGATGTTGAAGAAGTAGGCGATCAGGTCGTTGCTGCCGCTGAGCACGAGAACCGCGTAGAACGAGATGCCCATGACGCCCAGCGATGTGCGCACGGGGACGTCCCTCGGGCGCTGCAGCAGGTTGTGCAGCGCGTTGTCCTTCGTGAACCGCCGCTCCACCCAGGGATAGATGGCGGCGATGATGAACAGCAGCGGCAGGAAGGCTGCCGTACCCCAGAACGCCGACGGGATCGTGTAGTTCCCGAGCGAGAGCTCCCACGGCGGGAAGATGCGGGCCATCCCTTCGGTGAACAGGACGTACCAGTCGGGCTGCGAGCCGGCCGAGACGTGCGCCGGGTTGTAGGGGCCGAAGTTCCAGATCGGATTGATCTGGAAGAGCCCGCCCATGATGGCGATCACGCCGACGGTGACCGCGAAGAACGCGCCCCCCTTCGCCGCGAACCCCGGCAGGATCCGCACGCCTACCACGTTGTGCTCGGTGCGGCCAGGGCCCGGGAACTGAGTGTGTTTCTGGAACCACACCAGCCCGAAATGCAGTGCGATCAGGGCCAGCAGGATGCCCGGGATGAGCAGCACGTGCAGGATGTAGAACCGCGGGATCACTTCATGGCCCGGGAATTCGCCACCGAACAGCAACCAGTGGGCCCATGTTCCTATCACCGGAACCGTCATCGTGATTCCCGAGACGATTCGCAGGCCGGTGCCGGACAACAGGTCGTCGGGCAACGTATAGCCGGTCAGCCCCTCGAAGAAGCCCAGCAGCATCAGCAGCACACCGATCACCCAGGTCGCCTCGCGCGGCTTGCGGAAGGCGCCGGTGAAGAACGTGCGGCACATGTGGGCGACCATCGCTGCCATGAACAGCAGGGCCGCCCAGTGGTGGACCTGCCGGATGAACAGGCCGCCGCGGACCTCGAACGAGATGTGCAAGGCGCTCTCATAGGCCCGCGACATGTGGACGCCGCGCAGATTGTCCAACGGGCCGTCGTAGACGACCTCGGTCATCGAGGGGTCGAAGAACAGCGCAAGGTAGGTGCCCGACAGCAGCAGCACGATGAAGCTGTACAGGGCGATCTCACCGAGCATGAACGACCAGTGCGTCGGGAAGACCTTGTTGAACTGCCTCCGCAGCCCCGCGGCCGGGTGGTATCGCTGGTCGAGCCCGTCGAGAGCGCCCGCCGTCCGGCTACTGCCGCGGGACGCCGACGTTGACGTCGTACTCATTCCCCATGCCCCCCTCCCGGGCCGGCGCACCATCCCTGCGCAACCCGCCCGATCGCGATCGATGCCCACACGTAGGACGCCACGGGCGGCCCGAATGTGACAGGCCGAACGTCATCGTCGGGGACCGACGTGAACTGACTGCACGACCACCCGATCGCCGGGGTGACCTATCGCGCTGCCCGGCCGGTCCTCCAGGACTGACCGGTGACCGACCGCCCGAGGAGGTATGCCCCTCTGTCGTCCGATCCGTCTCGTCGGCGTCAGCTGCCCGTGACGGTCGGGGCCGGAAGCGCCGCGACGGCTGCGTCGGCGGCCATTTCCGCGGCGAGTCGGATCGGATCGGCTGAGCGTGCGGCTTTGCTGCCGGCGAGTCCACCGTCGTAGATCAGCTGGATCCGCTGGGCGGTGCCCTCCGGGTCGGCCGCGCCGGCCCGTCGAAGCGTTGCGGCGAGTTCGGCATGCAGCCAGTGGCGGTGCGTGGCAACGACGGAATGGACGGGGTGGGCGGGGTCAGGGAACTCGGTGGCCGCGTTCAGGTAGAGGCAGCCCCGGAAACGACGTCGCCGCGCGGCGGCAGCGGCCCTGTCGAAGAGGACCTGAATCCGTGGAGCGGGGTCATCGGCCATCGTGCGTACGGCGCGTGCGTATCCCTCCCGGTCGAGCCGGTCCTGCTGCTCAAGCCATGCCGCGACGAGCCCGTCCTTGGACCCGAAGTTCTGGTACAGGCTCGCCCTGGCGACGTCGGCGTCGACAACGAGCTGGTCGACGCCCACCGCGCGGATCCCGTGCCGGTCGAACAGCCGCGCCGCGCTGCTGACGAGCCTCTCTGCCGGGAGCGGACGACCGCCGATGGAAGCCATCTGATCAGCATAGACCTCACGTACTTCAGACCGATCATTCTGTCTGCTACTGTCAGCCGCGTGAGCCCCGCCCTGCTGGTGCAGCGCCGCCACGTCGACCTCCTTCGGGTCGTCTCCGCGGCGTGTCGGGCCTCGCTGTCCAGGTCGGTCTGAGCCGACCCTTTCCGCGGGAAATCCCCGCCACTCATCCGAGTGGCGTCGCGCCGCCGCGCGCGCCTCGGCCGACGCCTGTGTCGCTTTTTGGGAGAGAGCCATGCCGTTGTTCCTGTTCGAGCTGACCGTCGCGCCTGCTGAGCGGACGGCCGTGAACGCACTTCTCGACGAGGTGGTCAAGGCCGCGGCCGACGCCGGGGGTGATCTCATCGAGTCGCAGGTCACCGCGGGGCTGGACCGGGTCTTCGCCATCGTCGAGGCGAGTGGTGCGGTGGTGCTCGCCGACGCGTTCACCGGCGCGACCGTGCCCTCCGCCGCGGGCATCAGCGGCCCGGACGAGGTTCGTCTCGTCGGAGCCGACCTGGCCGCGCTCAAGGCCGCCCGCCCGCGCGCGGGCTACCTGGTCGAGTGGGATCTGCCCGCCGAGCTGGACATGGAGTCCTACCTCGAGCGCAAGCGGGCGAAGGCGCCGCGGTACGCCGACGTGCCCGAGGTCAGCTTCCTGCGTACCTACGTCCGTGAGGACATGGAGAAGTGTCTGTGTTTCTACGACGCCCCGGATGAGGACGTGGTGCGCCTCGGCCGGGCCGCCGTCGACACCCCGATCGACCGGTTGCACGCGCTCGACCCCGGGACGTCCCGGTGAGTCCGGACGGATCCGGTGCGACGCTCACGGCGGTAGCGGCTGACGTTGCCGCTCCGGTGGTCGCGCGGGCCCGGGAGCGCGCGGCCGACGTCGACGCCGGGCGGGCCGACCCGCGGGCCACCGTCCAGCTCGCCGGCGCGCTGGGGCTGCTCGACGCGCCGCTCGTGCGCGTGATCGGTCTCGTCGAGGAGGTGGCGGGGGAGTGCCTGAGCACGGCGTTCTCCCTCTGGGCACAGCGGATGGTCCTCACCTACCTCAACGCCGCCGCACGCGCCGACGCCGAGCTCGTCGAGGGTGTCGGCAGCGGAGCGCTGGCCGGCTGCACCGCGATGGCCCCCGCCCTGCGGGACGTAGCAGGAATCGCGCCCGTCCCCGTCGTCGCCGTGCGCACATCGACCGGGCTGCGGCTGCACGGGCCGATCCACTGGGCTTCCCAGCTGTACTCGGACGCCGTGGCCGTGCTCCCGGTGCGCATCGGTGAGGATCCCGTCACGGCGGAGCGCGCCGTGGTCCGGATCCGGCTCTCCGATCCGGGGGTGCAGGTGGCCCCGGCTCCGCCGCTGCTCGCCATGGATGCGACGGCATCGTCGTCGGTCCGGCTCGATGGTGTGGCCGTAGGACCCGATGCCGTGCTGTCCACTGATCTGGCGGCTTTCGTCGCTGCGGTCCGCCCGGGCTTCCTCCTCCTGCAGTCGGCCTTCTGCACCGGCCTCGCCGCCCGGTGCGTGACGGAGAGCGCCACCCACGTCACCGGGGTGAACGTCGCCCTGCAACCGGACCATGACGAGATCAGCGCCCGCCTGTCGGGCGTGCAGCAGCGGCTGCACCGCTGGGCCGCTCGTCCCGGAGACCCCGATAAGGCCGAGCTTCTGCGGCTTCGGTTGGACGCCGCCGCGGTGGCCGTCGCGGCGGCCCGGCTCGAGGCCACACTCCGCGGCGGCGCCGGCTACCGGTCCGACAGCGCGGTCGCCCGCCGCCTGCGGGAGGCGTCGTTCCTGCCGGTCCAGGCCCCGACGGAAGGACAACTGCGGTGGGAACTGTCGCGCTCCGCCTGACCGGAGCCACGAAGCGCTACACGGACAGGGTCGTGCTCGACGGCGTGGACCTTGACGTCGAGCGGGACGCCCGGCTCGTCGTGCTGGGCCCGAGCGGCAGCGGGAAGTCCACTCTGCTGCGGCTGCTCGCCGGGCTGGAACCGCTCGACGGCGGCGCGGTCAGCAGGCCCGATGGCGGCACCGGTGTGATCGGCACGGTGTTCCAACAGCCGCTGCTGCTGCCCTGGCTGAGCGTGCGGGAGAACGTGGCACTGGGTGGGCGCTACCGGGCCAACCGGCAGCGTTTCGACCCGGTGCGGGTCGACGAGCTGCTGGCGCTGTTCGGGCTCGCCGATCTCGCACCGGCCCGGCCCGGCCAGCTCTCCGGTGGGGAGGCGCAACGGGTCGCGATCGCGAGAGCGGCGGCGGTGGCGCCGGAGGTCCTGCTGCTGGACGAGCCGTTCAGCGCCCTCGACCCCGCAACCCGTCGCGGAATGCAGACCTGGCTGCGGGAGACCGCCGACCGGCTGGGCCTCGCATTCGTGCTGGTCACCCACGACGTCGACGAGGCGCTCTACCTCGCGTCCGAGATCGCGTTGCTCGACGGCACGGGGGGCATCGCGGGTCGGTGGGAGCGGCTGGCCCCCGTCGCACACGAGGAACTCGCCGCTCACCCGCTGCGTACGGAGCTGTTTGCCGGTTACCGCTCGCAGGTCGCGGCCGGAGCCACAGGAGCAGCGACGTGACGGTCGGCCGGATCGGCCGCCGGGCGCTGCTCGCGGGCGGCCTCGCGCTCGGCGCCGCCGGTGCGGTCGGCGGTGTGGCTGGGATCGCCGACCTGGCGACCGCGTCGCGGTCGACGGCGCGCGCCGGCGGTCTGACCAGGATCGGCTACCTGCCCATCACCGACGCGTCCCCGCTGCTCGTCGCGCACGCCGACGGGAGATTCGCCGCGGCAGGCGTGCCCGTCGAGCGGCCCGTGCTGTTCCGTGCCTGGGAGTCGCTGGCGCAGGCGTTCCTGGCCCGCGAGATCGACGTCGCGCACATGCTGATGCCCTTCGCCATCCAGCTGCGCTACGCCCTGGGCGCGCAGCTTCGCGTGCTGGCGTGGAACCACACCAACGGCTCAGCGCTCACCGTCGGCCCGGACGTCGACGATCTCTCCGACCTCGCCGGGCGCCAGGTCGCGATCCCGTTCTGGTGGTCGATCCACAACATCGTGCTCCAGCGAATGCTGCGCGCGGCTGGTCTCGTGCCGGTGGTGCGCCAGGCACCGTCCGCAGCACAGCGCACCGTCGGTCTCGTCGTGATGAGCCCGGCCGACATGCTGCCCGCCCTGCACACCGGCACGATCGCGGGCTACGTCGTCGCCGATCCGTTCAACGCCGCCGCCGAGATCCGTGGGGTCGGCCGGGTGCTGCGTTTCCTCGGTGACGTCTGGCGCGACCACGCGTGCTGTGTGGTCGTGGTCCGCCGCGAGCTCGTCGAGCGGTCACCGGAGACCGTGCGAGCGCTGACGGACTCGCTGGTCGGTGCCCAGCTGTGGATCAGCGGGCACCGAAAGGAGACGGCGGCGCTGCTCACGAGTGGCCGTTACCTGCCACAGCCGCTGCCAGCCGTCACCAAGGCGCTCGACCGCTCCCCGGCGCAGTATGCGGATGTTCTCGACCGGCCGGACTGGCACGGCGAACGGATCGGCTTCGCGCCGTATCCGTACGCGAGCTACACGACGGCCCTCGTCGCCGCGATGCGCGAAACCGTCGTCGACGGCGACACCCGCTTCCTCGACGGCCTCGACCCCGCCACCGTCCATGCGGACCTGGTCGATGACCGATTCGTCACCGCGAGCCTGGCCGCGTCCGGTGGGCCTGCGGCGTTCGGCCTGCCCACCTCGCTCTCCCGCACCGAAGGGCTCCTCCCGTGACGGTGACCGCGTCCGCTCGTCCCGCCCCGTCGCAGGGGGCATCTCCACCGCGAGGCACCCTGTTCCCGGCCGTTCTCGGAATCGTCGTCGCGGCTGCCCTGTGGTGGCTGGCCACCACCGTCCTGGCGGCGCCGGACTCGATGCTGCGCGCGTTCGCACCACAGCACGCGCTGCCGGCCGTCGTCGACCTCGCACGGCAGGGTGTTCTCCTCGACGACGTCGCCACGAGCCTGTGGCGACTGCTCGTGGGGCTGCTCGTCGCCGCCGTGCTCGGCCTCGCCATCGGGCTCGCGGTGGGACTCCTACCGCTCCTCGATGCGGCCACCGGTCCGGTGTTCCAATTCCTGCGAATGATCTCCCCGCTGTCGTGGGCGCCGGTGGCGATCGGGCTCTTCGGCATCGGGCATCGGCCGGTGTTCTTCCTCGTGGCGGCCGCGGCGATCTGGCCGATCGTGCTCAACACGACCGCCGGGGTCCGCTCGATCGACCCCGGCTTCCTGCTCGCCGCCCGCGCGCTGGGCGCGACACGCACCGAGGCCCTGGTCACCGTCGTGCTCCCGGCGATCCGCCCCCACATCCTGACCGGGCTACGGCTCGCATTGGGCATCGCCTGGGTCGTGCTCGTGCCCGCCGAGATGCTCGGGGTCACCTCCGGGCTCGGGTACGAGATCCTGAACTCCCGCGACCAGCTCGCCTACGACAAGGTCATGGCCGTGATCCTCGTGATCGGGCTGCTCGGTTTCGTGCTCGATGCAGCTGCCCGCCGCTTGCTGGGCTCCCGATAGACCTGTTCTGCACCCGATCCCTCTTCTGCTCCGTTCTGCCGGACGATCGACAATCCCTGGAGGTGGGGCCCGTGAGGTCCACGGCATCGCCAGCCATGCAGAAGGCCGACCTGGACGCTGTCACGCCTGATGTCCACGGCCTCATCAGCAAGCAGACCGCCACTTTGGACGGAGTCGACGTGACCCGCGTGCGCTTCGATCCGGGCGCGCGCTGGTCGAACGACCTCAAGTCCTACGCAGGCACCCAGAGCTGCGAGCTGCCACACGTCGGACTCGTGCTCAGCGGCCGGTTGCACGTCGTGATGGATGACGGCAGCGAGGAGGAGTTCGGGGCGAACGACGTCATGCTGCTGCCGCCCGGCCACGACGCCTGGACCGTCGGCGACGAGGCCTGTGTATTCGTCGAGTTCTCCCGGGGCAACGACTACTACGGCTGACGCCGTGCCTCGTCGCGTGAGCCGGCCGCCGTGATCGCGCGACGGGCCAACTCTGGCCGCACTCGGCGCGCGGGTCTCGCCGGCCGTCGGATCATCTGCTCGGGCTCGGTCACCCGGTACAGTCGCACCGCACGCTCGCGCAGCTCGTCGGGTACGTCTCCGGTGCTGCTACAGAGACTCCTTTCACGGCCACAGCCATGATCGTCGGTCTCCGAGCTACCCGGGGGGATGCTCAGCGTTGTTGGCCCCGCCGGCCTTGATGCTCCGGCCACCGGCGGTCAGAGGACCGGAACTTGCGCAGGTCGGCGGTCAAGCGTAGGTAGCGGCCGCGGAGGTGTCGGATGGGGACGGACAGGATGGCGCCGGGCCGGGATCCGCCCGCTCGGGCCGAGGTACTGCTGCACGAGAGCGCACGCACGCGGGTGACCCGGCTGTCCCTGCCTGGGCGCGCCGTTGTCCGTAAGGAGCCGCTGGGGCCGGACGCGCAGCGGCGGCTGCGGCACGAGGTGGCGATCCTGGAGCGGCTGCGCGGTGTCGTCGGGGTCGCGCAGTTGGTGGACGCGCCGCAGTACCCGGGCTCGGTCGTGCTGGCGGACGCCGGCGAGACCACCCTGTCCGGGCTGGCCACGCCGGTGGCCGTCGATGAGCTGATCCGGCTGGCGGGCAAGCTGGCCCAGGCCGTGGCGGGAATGCACCGCCGTGGGGTGCTGCATCGAGACATCACTCCGGCCAACATCGTGATCTCCCGTGGCGGGGACCCGTGCCTGGTGGACTTCGCGTTGGCGTCCTCGTTCGCCGAGATCCGCCCGGCGTTCACCCACCACAGCGAGATCGTCGGAACGCTCGCCTACCTGGCCCCGGAGCAGACCGGGCGCACCGGCCGGTCGGTGGACCAACGCGCCGATCTGTACGCGCTGGGCGCGACGCTGTACGAGCTGGCCACGGGCGGGCCGCCGTTCGGTACCGGTGACCCGCTGCGCCTCACCCACGATCACCTGGCCCGCGTGCCGGTGCCGCCGGCGCAGGTGAACCCGGCTCTACCAGGGCCGTTGTCCGAGATCGTCATGCATCTGTTGGCGAAGGAACCCGACCACCGCTACCAGACCGCGGAAGGCCTGGCCCACGACCTGGAACAGGTCCTCGACATCCGAACACGTCCGGCGGCGACTCCGGTGCGCATCGGCGAGCACGACGTTCCGCTGCGGTTGCTGCCGCCATCACGGCTGGTGGGACGCGACCCCGAGCTGGCGATGCTGGAGACGGCGTTCGAGGAGGCGCTGACGGGCCGCTGCCGAGGGGTGCTGGTCGGTGGGGCGCCGGGCGTGGGCAAGACGGCGCTGGTCGATCAGCTGCGGCCGGTGGTGACGGGACGCGACGGCTGGTTCGTGGCCGGCAAGTTCGACCAGTACCGGCGGGATCTGGAGTTCGACGCGGGTTTCCAGGCGTTCCGGGCGTTGGGCCGGCTGCTCTTGGCGGAGCCGGAGGACAAACTCGGCGAGGTCCGCGAGCGGGGCCTCGCGGCGCTCGGTCCGAACGCGGGCCTGTTGAGCGCGGTGGTGCCGGAGTTCGCGGCGCTGTTGGGGGTGGCGCCCGATGCGGGGGATCCGCTGACCGCGCAGGTGCGGGCGCCGCAAGTGGGGATGCAGGGGTTGCGGGCGGTCGCATCGCGGGAACGCCCGGTGGTGATCTTCGTCGACGATCTGCAGTGGGGCGGCCGTAGCTCGCTCGGCTTCGTCGATCTCGTGCTGTCCGAGGAGCCGGTCGAGGGTCTGTTGCTGGTGGGGGCCTACCGCGAATCCGAGGTCGACGCGGCGCATCCGCTGACCGTGCTGATGTCCCGGTGGCGTGAGCAGGCCGGGGTGCGCTGGCTGGGACTGGACAACCTGCCAGTGCCGGGCCTGGTCACCATGGTGGCGGAGATGTTGCACGTGGACCGGGCCGCCGTGGTGGGCCTGGTCGAGGTGATCAACGAGCACACCTCCGGCAATCCGTACGAGACGGTTGAGCTGCTCAACGCGTTGCGCCGTGAGGGTGTGCTCTCTCCGACGGCCGCCGGGTGGCGGTGGGACGACGGAGCCGCACGTGCTCGGCTGGGCGAGTCCGAGGTGGGCGGGCTACTCGCGGCGCGGGTCGAGGCGATGCCGCCGACGTCCCGCGCGGTGGTCGAGGCGATGGCGTGTCTGGGCGGGCGGGTCGAGGCAGGCCTGCTGCAGACCGCCACAGCTGCACCGGCGGGCGTGGTTGACCAGCAGCTGGCGCCCGCACTCGACGAGGGCGTCCTCGTGGTGGAGCCCGGGCTTCGTGAGGCCGTGCGGTTTCGCCACGACCGCACCCGCGAGGTCATCTTGGATGGGCTGGACCCGCAGCGGCGACGCGTGCTGCAGTTGGCCATGGCCCGGCGCCTCGCCGAGGTGCCGCAGCTGTTCGCGGCGGCGGCTGAGCAGTACCTGCCGGTGATCGACGCCGTCGCCGGCGTGGCGGAGCACCAACTGGTGGTGGGGCTGCTGCGCCGTGCCGCTGAACAGGCCAGATTGATCGGGGAGTACGCCCTGGTGAACGCGCTGCTGGTCGCCGCGCTACGGCTGATCGACCTGCGCGAGACCGCCACGCTGATCGAGGTGCACACCGGCCGCCACGCCGCCCTCTACAGCCTGGGGCGCCTCGATGAGGCGGACGAGGAGTACCGCACCCTCGAGCGGCTGTGTCCCGACGCGATCCGACGCGCCGACGCGACGGCCGTGCAAGTACGCAGCCTGACCCACCGGAAACGTTTCGCAGAAGCGATCGCTCTCGGCCTGGAGTCACTGCACGAGTGCGGCATCATCGTTCCGGCGGGGGACCGGCTTGACCAGGAGCTCGACCGCCAGTACGAGTATCTGTACCGGTGGCTGGACACCGACATCTCCGACGAGCTGACCCGGCCGGAGATCACAGATCCGACGCTGCTCGCCGCGACCCGTCTGATCAACGCGATCCAAGTGGCGGGCTACTTCGTCGCCGACCACGCCACGTCCGCTTGGCTGAGCCTGGAGGCGCTGCGGATCTGGATCGAGCACGGACCGGGACAAACTCTTGTCGGTCCCGCCTCCATCGCGTCTTTCCACGCCGTGGCACAGCGCGGTGCCAGCATCGTCGGATACCGCGCGGTGCAGCGGCTCGTGGAGGTCGGCGAAGCCCGCGGCTACGAGCCCGAGACCTCGCAGGCGCGCTATCTGTTCGCCGCCCTCAGTTGCTGGTTCGAGCCCATCGAGAACTCTCTCGCCTCCACTCAGCGCGCCCGCGAGGGGCTGATCGCGGGTGGTGACCTGGCCTACGCCGGCTACACCTACTACCCGACGGTCTACAACCTGCTCGACTGCGCGCCAACCCTCGACCAGCTCGTCGACCAGGTGGAGACGGCGCTGGCCTTCGCACGGCGCACCGGCAACGAACAGACCGGCCAGGTGTTCGACAGTTACCGATGGTTGGCCGGCGTGATGCGCGGTGAAAGCTTCGCCGCGGCCGATGACGCGGTTCCCGCCGACCGGTACGCAGACAACCCGCTGGCTCTTCTCCTGGCACACATCGCGCGGTCAGTCGCTGCAACCGTCTTCGGCCATGCGGTCGTCGCGGCGCGTCACACCGCCGCGGCGATGCCGCTGCTCCCAGCTGCTCTGGGGCTCTACCCGACCGCCGTGGCCCACCTGCTGTACGGACTCGCCCTCGCCGAGCAGGCCCGCGCCGGCCATGCCGCCGAGCGCACCGCCCTGCTGTCCGAACTGGACGACATGACGCGCTGGCTGGCCGATCGCGCTGCGGACGCGCCGGACAACTTTCTTCATCTGCTGCGGTTGCTCGAGGCCGAGCGGGCGTGGGTGGTGGGTGATTTCCGGGCGGCAGGGCTGGGGTTCGACGCTGCTCGCCGGGAGGTCGCCGGCCGTGCACGACCGTGGCACCGGGCGTTGATCGCCGAACGTGCCGCACGCTTCTACCTGGCCCGCGGCCTGGACCACGCCGGCCGTGATCTGCTCGCCCAGGCCCGCCAGCTCTACGCCGACTGGGGTGCGAGCGCGAAAGTCGACCAGCTCGACTGGGCCTACCCCACCCTGCGGCCACACTCCGACGCGACCGCGGGGCAGGGCGGTGACCAGCCGGCTGATCTGTTGCATCAACACGGCACAGTGACCACGGGCACACTCGATCTGCTGGGCATTCTGTCCGCCTCACAGGCCCTGAGCTCCGAGACCACCATCGACCGCCTGCACGCCCGCGTCGTCGAGGTACTCAGCGAGATGACCGGCGCCACCGACGTACAGCTACTGCTGTGGAACACCGAACGCAACGACTGGCTACTCCCCACACCCGACAGCAAAACCTCCCAGGTCACCGGCACTACCGAAGAGCATCTGGCGCCACTGTCGGTGCTGCGCTACGTCCAACGCACCGGACAACCACTCGTGGTCCCCGACGCCACCGACGACGACCGCTTCGCCCGCGACCCCTACCTCACCGACCGGGACTGCTGCTCACTGCTCGCGGTGCCGATCCTCAGCCGCGGCCGGCTACGCGCGGTGCTACTGCTGGAGAACCGACTCATCCGCGCCGCCTTCACCACCGACCGGCTCGACGCGGTCATCCTCATCGCCGGCCAACTCGCCGTCTCCCTGGACAACACCCAGCTCTACGCCGAACTCACCACCTCCCGCGCCCGCATCGTCACCACCGCCGACCAGACCCGCCGCCGCATCGAACGCGACCTGCACGACGGCGCCCAACAAGAACTCGTCGCCCTCGCCCTGCAAGCCCGCGCCGCACAGGCGCTGGTGCCCCCCGACGCGGACGAACTCGCCGCCCAACTCGACGACCTGGCCACCCGCGCCGACAACGCCCTGGACGAACTACGCGAACTCGCCCGCGGCATCCACCCCGCCCTCCTCGCCGAAGGCGGCCTACCCCCCGCACTCCACACCCTCGCCCGCCGCAGCCCCATCCCCGTCGAACTCGACATCCACACCAACACCCGACTACCCGAACCGATCGAGACCGCCGCCTACTACCTCGTCGCCGAAGCCCTCACCAACACCGCCAAACACGCCCACGCCACCACCATCCACGTCACCATCGACACCACCCACCACGACACCACCACCGTGCTGCGGGTGCGCATCCGCGACAACGGCCACGGCGGCGCCGACCCCACCCACGGAACCGGCCTGCTCGGACTCACCGACCGGGCCGAAGCACTCGGCGGCCACCTCACCATCCACACCGCGCCCGGCGAAGGCACCACCCTGAACGCCGAACTCCCACTGCCCCTCAACCACCCAGGCTCAGGCTGACCGAGCCGACGCCCGTCGGGCCGGGTACGGCAGCGCTTCTCGGGCGGCTCATGACTCCGGTGGGATCGTTGCACCGGCCGCCAGCAGCTTCTCCGCCAGCGCGCGACAGCGCCTCCCGAGCTCTGGAGGGTCGAGTACCTCGAAGTCGTGCCCCAGCAGAAGCACGTGCATGAGCACGAAGTCGAGGCTGCCGGCACCACTGAGTACCTCGCAGAGCTCGCTGTCTCGCGGTCTGACGACGGCCGCCGACGCGGGAATCTGCGCGCGCACCGTGTCGGCCGACGCGTGCACGAGGAAGCGCGCCTGGTGCGGGTAGACCCGACTCGCCACGCCCTCCTGCACGTACGTCGCCGCATCGGGCGCCGCGCGCGGGCGGAAGGACCAGGACCGCGGCGACACATCAGTCATCCGGTCGACGCGGAAGCTGCGCCAGTCGTCGCGATCGAGGTCGTAGGCGAGGAGATACCAGCGACGGTCGGAGGCGACAAGGCGGTACGGCTCGACCTGCCGCGCTCGCACCTCGCGCCCTGACGGGTAGTCGAAACCGGCCTCGACCTCGTCGCGGCAGGCTCTGGCCAGCGTCATGAGCACCTCGGGGTCAACAGGCGTGCGGCCTCCGCCGAAGGATTCCACCGAGCCGGAGAGCGCGCGCACCTCGTGCCGCAGCCGGGTGGGCAGCACCTGGTCGAGCTTGGTCAGCGCCCGGAGTGCGGCGTCGCCGGAGCCGGCGACCGCGCCACCCGCGCCGGCGAGCAGCGAGACAGCGGTGGCGATCGCCTCCTCGTCGTCGAGAAGCAGCGGCGGCAGATCCTGACCCGCGCCGAGCTGGTAGCCGCCGCCGACACCCTGGCTGGCACGCACCGGATAGCCGAGCGTGCGCAGCCGCTCGACGTCACGCCGCACCGTGCGCGGCGTGACCCCGAGCTTGTCGGCGAGCTCGGGACCGGTCCAGACCCGGCGCTGCTGCAGCAGCCCGAGCAAGGTGAGCACCCGCTCCGTCGTACCTAGCTCGTCACCGCCTGCCACGGGCATGTCGCCACCTTGCCAGAGATAGCGGACCGACCCTGTCCGCTAATGGTGCCAGGGTGGCCCCATGAACGAATCGAGCAGCCGCCACATCCAGGTCACCTTTGACGCCCACGACCCCCGGGCGCTGTCCTCCTTCTGGCGCGACGTACTGGGCTACGTCCACCCCGGCCCGCCCGGAGTCGACCTGCCCGAGGACGCCGACCCGCTGGCCGCGTGGGACGACTTCCTCGCGCGGGTCGGCGTACCGGAGGAGCAGCGCAACACGAGATCGGCCATCGAGGACCCGGACGGGCACGGCCCCCGGCTGTTCTTCCAGCAGGTGCCGGAGGACAAGGTCGCCAAGAACCGTCTCCACCTCGACGTTCGTGCGGCTCCCGGACTGCAGGGAGACGAGCGGATGGCGGCGCTGGAGGCCGAGTGCGACCGGCTCGTCGCGCTGGGAGCGAGGCGGGTACGTCGCGAGGAGCCTGCTCCCCCGATGAGCGCCGGCTTCATCGTGATGACCGACCCCGAAGGCAACGAGTTCTGCCTGGACTGACTGTGAGGATCGTGTGCCCTGCTCAGCTCGCGTCCGCCGGTTCAGGAGAGGCGATCACGTGCGTGACGGGGACGTCGGCGGCTTTCCTGATCCGATGGGGCAGGTCGATGCGCAGCCATCTCGACAGATACCTCGGGAGGGTGGAGACGACGATCTCGTCGTAGCGGCGGCACTGCCACTCGCGCTCGAACGCGGTCATCGGGTCCGGGTCGCCGATCCTGCAGGAGACCTCGATCCCGTCGGCTTGCAAGAGTTTCTGCGCCGCCCGCAGCCGCCGCCACGCAGACTCCGTGCCCCCGTGCGGGTCCTGGACCTCCCATGCTGCGGGAGCAAGCATGGTCACGGCGATCGGGCCCAGGGCGTGGCGGGCGAGGAGTTGCCGGACCAGCCGGGGGGAATCCGCCGTCCGGTTGGCCAGGACGAGAACGCGCGTGGCCGCGTCCATGCCGGCGGACTCTACGCCGCCGAGCGCGAGCGAGGCCGGGTGTAGGTCGGTTCTGCCGGGGACGATCGGCACCCCGCCGGGGCTGGCGTCGGGCTGTCGGAGCTCGGCATTACATGTGGAGCCGGCGCAGCGTCCGGCGAGGGTTGGATCGCCTGAGCTCGGGTAAGAGATCGTCGTGCGAGCGATGGTGAATGCGCGACGGCGGGACGACCATCCCTGTGACGTCGCACCCGGGGAGGGCGAGTTGCGCGGTCTGCTGTCCGCCGGAGAACTCGAGCTCCCGCTTCCGCGCGGAGGGCGTACGGCCGAGCGGTGGTCGGGTCTTGCCGGATGGGGCAGGCGCGACCTCGGGTTGGCCCGGCTCGTGGAAGGCCACACCGACGCCGTGGCGATCCTGGCCGAGGCTGCGCGGCATGCGCGGCCCGAGACGCTCTACGGCGTGTGGGCCTCCCGATCCGGTGGCACCGGCGCCCGCCTCGTCCCGTCCGGCGACGGACTGGGGCTGCACGGCACCGTGCGGTTCTGCTCGGGGGCGCACACGATCGACCGCGCTCTCGTCGTGGCCGACGCACCCGAGCCGGCCGACGGCCACGTGCTGGTCGAGATCGCCGTCGATCAGCCCGGGCTCGTGCCCGAACCGGACACGTGGGCCACAGCGGCGATGGCCGCGGCCGACACCGTCGACGTCCGGTTCGACGGTGTCCCGGTGTCGCTCGACGCGCTGGTCGGCCCGGCAGGCTGGTACACCACCCGGTCAGGGTTCGCCGCGGGCGGCGGCGGCGTGGCAGCGGTGTGGTGGGGTGGTGCGGTCGGCCTGCTCGACCGTGCCGTCGCCCATCTGCGCTCGCCCGCTGATCCCCACCAGCTCGCCCATCTCGGCGAGCTGCACGCCCTGATGGAGGCCGCGTTCGCCCTGCTGCAGCGCACGGCCGACGCACTCGACGCCGCGCCAGGTGCTGATCACACCTGCAGCCTCTCGGCGGTGCGCTGCGCGGTGGAGCGGGCCACGCGCGAGGTCGTCGAGCGTGTCCCACGGATGGTCGGCGCGGCCGCGCTCAGTCGCGACGGTGCTCTCGCCCGAACGCTGGCTGATCTGTCGCTGTACATCCGGCAGCATCACGGCGAGCGCGACCATGCGGCGCTCGGCGCGAGCGTGCTGGCGATGTGGGCTGCGCGGTGAGCGCCGCTCAGCCGTCCCCGGCCGTCCGAGCCCAAGCAACGGCCGCGCCGGCGCAGGTGCGTCCGACCACACCGGTGTCCGCGTGGAGCCGGATGATCGAGATGCGCCGTCCGCCATCCTTCGACGCGGCGGCGCACGAGCGTGTCGTGGTCGTGGCCGCGCATCCGGACGACGAGACCCTCGGTGCCGGTGGCGCGCTGCGTGCCCTGCACAGGGCGGGCTCGGTGATCACACTCGTCGTGGCCACCGACGGTGAGGCCGCCTACCCGGGACTGGGGGAGGTGGCACGGCGCGAGCTCGGGCTCATCCGTCGAGCAGAGCTGGCCGCTGCACTGCGGGTGCAGGCGTTGGACGAGGTCGCGGTGCTGTGGCTCGGATTGCCGGACTCCGCTTTGCATGCACACGCCGATGAATTACGGGAGGCGCTCGAACCCGTTCTGGCGGACGCCGACGCCTACCTGGCGCCGTGGCCCGACGACCCGCATCCCGACCACCGAGCCGTCGGCCTCGCCACTGCTGCGGCGGCACCGGTCTCGGCGCACGGGTGGTCCTATCCCATCTGGACCTGGGCGTGGATCGATCCCACCGACCCGTCCGTGCCATGGGAACGGGCGCGAGTCGTGCCGCTCGACGAGGCGGCTCGCACGGCGCGTCGCCGGGCCGTCCGGTGCTTCGCGTCGCAGCTGGAGCCAGGGCCGGACGGCTCGCCACCGGTTCTCGCCGCCGGACTGCTCGACCATGTTGATCGCGACACCGACCTGCTGTTCCGGGAGCCGCGTGTCGAGTCGGCCCCGATCGAACGCTTCGCCGCTCTCTACGCCGAGGGCAAAGACCCATGGCACGCGGATTCCTGGTACGAGCGGCGCAAGCGTTCCGTCGTGCTCGCGAGCCTGCCTCGAGATCGTTACCGCGCCGCCTTCGAGCCGGGCTGCGGCACGGGCGAGCTCACCCTGGAGATCGCCGGCCGGTGTGATCAGGTGCTCGCGTCCGATCCCGTTCCGGCGGCCGCCGCGCGCGCTCGGCGGCTCTGCCTCACTGCAGACGGGGTTCAGGTCACGTCCGCCGCACTGCCCGAGGCGGTGCCGGCGCAGGCGGTGGATCTCGCCGTGTTCAGCGAGGTCCTCTACTACCTCGACGACGCCACGCTCGCAGCGACCGTGGATCGCACGTTGGCAGCACTGGAACCCGGTGCCGACGTCGTCGTGGTCCATTGGCGCGGCTGGCCGCCCGAGGCTCCGCGCGATGCCGGCGCCACCCATCGGCTGTTGTCCGCTCGTCCAGAGCTCGACGTCCTGGTGGAGCACACTGACGAGGAGTTCCTGCTGCATGTCCTGCGGCGCAGGTGAACAGCCGGCGCCGGATCGTCGCGGTCGGGGTGGTCGTTCCTGCGCGTGACGAGCAGGAACGAATCGGCGCGTGCCTGCGAAGTGTCCGCGTGGCGATCGACAAGCTGCCGCGCGGCATCACAACGGCGGTCACGGTCGTGCTCGACCGTTGCTCGGACCGCACGCCCGCACTCGTCGACGAGTTGGTGCGGCACTGGCCCGCAGCAACGGCAGTGAGCATCGCGGCGACCGGCGTCCGGCAGGTGCTGCACCCGCACGGCCATTGCCTGTCGTCGATGCCGTCGTCCATCACCGGAGGCGCTGCCGATGCAAGGCGTCGTGGCAGCCGGTGCGCCGACGCGTCGGTGCAACAACGGCACTCCGTGGCCGGTTCGGGTGTGGGCGCCGTCCGCGACCTGGGCGTTCGGCTGACACTCGAGCGGCTCCGTCCCCAACCGCTCGACGCCACATGGCTCCTGCACACGGACGCCGACACGACGGTGCCGCCGGACTGGGCCCTCGCGCACCTGCGGCACGCCCGCGCCGGGGCGTGTGGTGTTGCCGGGCTGGCGGATCTCAGAGGGGGAAACCGTCTCTCGATCACGGCGCAGCGGCAGTACCACGCGCTCGTCTCCAACGGTCTGGACGGTGATCGGCACATGCACGTCTACGGCGCCAACCTGGGGGTGCGGGCCGACGCCTATGTCGCCGTCGGGGGGTTTCCGGCGGACGGACCCGGCGAGGACCACGGCCTCTGGCGGCGACTCGACGAGGCCGGATACCGGCTCACATGTCCCACCATCTTGCGCGTCCGCACGAGCGCCAGGCTCCGTGGCCGGGCTGCCGGCGGGCTCGCCGATTTGTTGCGGTCGTTGGATTCGGATCGGGGTGCGCGGGAGCCGTCTACGAGCCGCTGCCGGAATTGTCGCTGACGCGACGGGAGCGAATCATGAAGGTCGGATCGAAAAATGTAGGCATGCGAATCCGACGGTGGCGGCCAGGACAGTTCCTGGCCGCCACCGTCGGATGGTCCGAGTCCTTGTGATTCCTGCAGATCAGACCGAGAGCAACCGGGCGAAGAAGCTGCTGTAGCGGCGCAAGGCCATTCGCAGGTCCTCGGTCGACGTGGATTCGGCGTCGATACCCTGCTCGATGTCGCGGCGCTGGTCGTGGAACAACTTCTGGAGTTCCTCGAGCAGTTCGGCGACGATCTGGTCGGCTTCGGCCACGGCCTGTCGCGGTTCGTCGACGAAGCCGCCCTTCACGGCATCCCAGCGGCGGCCGTACTCCGTGGCCCGCTGCTGCGGGACGAGGGGCTCGCGGTCGGACTCGGCGGAGCCATCGGCGTGGGCGGACTGATTCGCCTGTGTGTGGTTGACCTGTCGACTCGTAGCGGCCTGGCCGATCCCGTGGTCCGTGCCGTGGCCGGCGTCGTGAACGGCCATGTCCTGATCTGCGCGGGCGCCGGGGACGGATGTCGCCCGGCCGGTGCCCATCGCGCCGTCATGGGCCGTGCCCCGGTCGGCGTCATATCCACCACGCGGGTCCGCTCCGGTCGTCGTGCGGCCGGCGCCCATGTCGCCGTCGTGGGTCGTACCGCGACGGGTGCCGTCGACTCTTGTGTCCTGGCCTGCGCGCGGATCGGCGACGGTCTCCGGGAGGTCGGCGCCGGTGTTGCTGTCGTGGTCGCTGCGTGGGACGTGCCGCGTCATCGTGTGGGCTCCTGAGTCGGTCGGTAGGCATCGGTCGTGGTGGTGTGCATGGGGGTGCTGGTGTCGGTGCGGTCGGCGTTCCTACCGGTGTCGGGGTCGGCGTGATCCGCCGAACGCGAGCCCAGCAGCGCCTCCACCAGCGAGCGGTAGGACGTGAGTGCCTGGCGCTGCTGCTCCGTGTCCACCCCATCGCCGTTGTCGCGAGCCCCGCTGCGTGCCGAGGCGTCGCGGACGGCGCGGGCGTCGCGGTAGTGACGCACGACGTCGGCGTGATCCACCGAGAGGTCCTCGGCGCGCCGGTCGAAGTCCCCGACCGGATATCCGCGGGCCTTCATCACGCTCACGACGAGCGCGTCGGCTCCATCCAGCGCGCGTTCCGGGTTGTCGACGAAGCCGCGCTGCACCGTGCTCCACTCGTGCTGGAACCGGGATCGCTCCTCGTTGTCCAAATCGCGGATATCGAGCTTGTCGCGGCGCTGCTGGCGGGCCTGCAGGTCCGACTCAGCCGCCTTGCGGTCGCCGGTCTCCATGACCTGTCGCTCGTATTCCGGTCCGAACTGCTTCTGCAGTTGTTCAGACCGCCTGCGCTTCGCGAGCATGGCACCCATCGCCACGACGGCAACCAGTAGCACCACCGCGACGATAATTAGGGCAAGTACGGTGGCGTCCACCGTGGGCCTCCTCGAGGAACGAATGACTCGGTGAGTGATCTGGTCTCAGAGCTTCCCGTTCGGTGCCCCGGATGAAACGCGATCCTGAGGATCGGATTTTTCTTCGCCGATACGGGTGCGGTCCGCGGGGGCATGTCAGTGCACTGTGGACGGTCCACGGAAGCGGTCCGAACCTCGCCGTTCGTCCAGCCGAGCCTCGGGAAGAGGTCGGCTGGTCAGCCGCCGCGCGGGTGGCCCCAGAGGATCATCGTGAGTTCCCGACCGCGATCATTGATCAAACGCGTGTGATCGGCGGCCTCGGTGGTGATCCCCCCGCGCACGACGCTCGGACCCTGAGACCCACCGACGCTCCGGAGCCCGACGGCACGGTGAACTGGTCGTCGACCACGACACGGCGGTTTGCCGATCAAGGGGTGAGGGGTAGGCGATCGCATGCATCGTCGGTCATCGGTGCAGGTGCGGGCTGCGGTGGTGGTCGCTGCGGCCCTGTTGCTGTGCGGGTGCGCCGATCTGGAGCAGCAGCAGGTGGAGCGGGTGGCCTCAGCGTTTGCGGCGGCGGCCGACCCGTCCGACCGATGCCAGATGCTCGCACCGGCCACCGTCGCGACGGTGGAGGCGCAGTCGGGCCGGCCGTGCGCCCAGGCAACGGCCCAGTTGGAGCTTCCCCGGGGGGCGGTGCAGTCCTCGACGGTGTGGGGCGACCAGGCGCAGGTGCACCTCGTCGGCGACACCGTGTTCCTGACCAAGACCGGCGATGGGTGGAAGGTCACCGCCGCGGGCTGCCGGTCCCGCGGAGATGCGCCGTACGCCTGCCGCGTGGAGGGCCCATGACATCGACACGTGCATTGTTCGTGATCTACCTGGCCGTTATCGGAGTCGGCCTCGCGTACTTCATCGCGATCGGACTGCTGGGCCGATGAGCACCTCGGTGGGAACGTCCGAAAAGCGCAGCGGCGTGTGGCGGGTGCTGCACGATAACGGGCTCGGCATCGTCTTCGGTGTGCTGTTCCTCGTCATGCTGACCGGGCAGGCGTTCTCGGGGCATGCCAATTTCAACGACCAGCAGGTCAGCGACGGGAGTGAACCCGTCTCGCTCGGGCAGTACCTCACATCCTCGTCGTTCGCCGTGGACGTCGCGGAGAACTGGCAGTCGGAGTACCTGCAGTTCTTCCTCTACATCTTCGCCACTGTGTGGCTCGTGCAGCGGGGATCGTCCGAATCGAAGCCGGTGGACGAGGCCGGAACGGAGTCGGACAAGGACCAGCTCGTCGGCCGTCACACCACGGCCGACTCGCCACGCTGGGCACGCGCGGGCGACTGGCGCGTTCCGGTGTTCTCCCGCTCCCTCGGCCTCGTGATGGGCGGTATCTTCCTGCTGTCGTGGGGTGCCCAGTCCGTGGCCGGCTGGGCGGCGTACAACGTCGAGGAACTCCGTGGCCGCCAGGACCCCGTGAGCTGGCTCGGCTACCTCGGTGAGCCGGATTTCTGGAACCGGACCACGCAGAACTGGCAGTCGGAGATGCTGGCTGTCGGCTCGATGGCCGTGCTGGCCGTATACCTGCGCCAGCGCGGCTCACCGGAGTCCAAGCCGGTCGGGGCAGCTCACAGCGACACGGGCGATACCGGCTGAGTCTCTCGCCGGGGCCGACCAGCACCGTCGCCTGACGATGTGTCGGGTTCGAGGTGTGTGGGCCTGTCTCTCACCTTCGTGTGCCATCGTAGGAGCGCTGAGCATCGACGCTCACCTGATCTTCGGGAGACTGATGGGCAAGCAACAGTCGCGGCAGGCCAAGACCCTGTATGCGGGGGCAGGGAATCCGGTGATGGCCGTCGTTCGCGTGAAGGCTCCCGCTGAGACAGATCCACATGTCCTCGAGGCCGCGCTTATCCGCGCGGTATGCGGTGACAGCGAACCGCCCATGAGTGCCGAGATCCTGTGGTTGCCGGCGTGGCGGAAGAAGGTCCGGAGCGGGCAGCGGCGCTTCGGTTTCATCGCCGTGTTGTGCTCGCGGGTCCCCGTCCACGCCGGTGAGCTCATTCGCGGAGCGGAGCGTGCGGCCGCCCGCGCGCTGCGTGGACGATTCGGCGAGCAGACATCCACGCGGATGCGACAGGCCTCAGATCCGCGGGAGCTGAGTGCGTTCTGGTGCACCGTGCGCGGTGCCCCGCGACGTCCGACGGCCTGAATCGCCGACGCCCCACGGCCGGTGAGACCGCAGGGCCGGCTTCGGGATATCAGCAGCGACGCTGACGACACGTGCGTCCGGTCCCGGTGGGCCGGTCACCGGCACGCGTGCTGTACGTCCCGGCCGGGGTGAAGGAACGTCCGGAGATCGGTCACCGCACGGACCGCAGCAGCCGCGAGCGGGCAGGCTAGAGCTGCCCCGGTCCGACGGGGCCGCCGCAGTGCGGGATCGCCCGAGCGGACGGGCTCGGAGCACGGGACAGATCGTTCCTGTGCCGGCCCGGCGTTCGCTGCGCGCCTTGGCACGAAGAAGGCGCAGGCGACCACGATCAGTGACAGACAGGCGGCGACGACGAACGCGCCGTGCACCCCGCCCGCCGTCTGCGCGACGACAGATGCGCCCCCGGCGGCGAGGTCCGCCGACTGCCGGTCGAGAACGCTGACCAGCAGGGCCACCCCTGTCGCGCCCGCGAGCTGCTGGGTGGTGCCGAAGATGGCGCTCCCGTAGGAGTACAGGTCTGGGGACACCGCGCCGAGTCCGACGGTGAAGAGCGGTGTGGTGACGAACGCCAGTCCGACGTAGAGCAGCAGGTGGAAGCCCACCACCACCATGATCGGGCTCTCGGGGCTGAACATCGTGGTTGTCCAGAGGGCGCCACTGATCGCAACGGCGCCGGGCATGACGAGCGCTCGTGCACCGAAGCGGTCGTACAGGCGACCCACCACCGGTCCGAGCACGCCCATGAGCAGGCCTCCCGGGAGCAGCAGCAGGCCGGTGGACAGCGGCGCGAGCATCAGGACGTTCTGTAGGTAGATCGGCAGCAAGACGACGGTGCCCAGGAAGATCGCCATCACCAGCATCATCATCGCCGTGGCGATCGTGAACGTCCGCGACCGGAACGTGCGCAGGTCGAGCAGCGCGCGGTCGGTGCGCTGGAGCACCAGCTGCCGGGCGACGAAGATCGCCAGGCAGGCGACGCCGACGGCGAACGACATCCACGCGACGACAGACGATGTACTTCCCGACGATCCACCGATGATGCTCAGCCCGTACACGAGACCGCCGAAGCCGAGGGCCGAGAGAACGACCGATGGCACGTCGATCGGTGCGCGGCTGCGCTCGCCGATGTCGAAGACCCGGCGCAGGCCCAGCACCAGGGCGCTGATCGCGATCGGGAGCACCAGCCAGAACATGAACCGCCAGCCGAACAGGCTCAGCACAACGCCGGAGACGGTCGGTCCGACGGCCGTTGCGACCGAGACGACGATCGAGATGTGGCCCATCACGGTGCCTCGGCGCGCCGGCGGCACGACCGTCATGACGATGGTCGTCAGCAGCGGAAACATGATCGCGGTGCCGCTGGCCTGCACGACACGCGCGATGAGCAGGACGGGGAAGTCCGGCGCCAGCGCGGCGATGAGGGTGCCTGCGCTGAACAGCGTCATCGCGATGCCGTACAACAACCGCGTAGGCACGCGCCGGATGAGGAAACCGGTGATCGGGATGACCACCGACATCGTGAGCAGGAAGCCTGCGGTGAGCCACTGGCCCACGCTCGCGTCCACGTGCAGGTGCGTCAGGAGCACCGGCAGGGCCACGCTCATGATCGTCTCGTTCAGGATGACGACGAACGTCGAGACGAGCAGCACTGCGATCACCGTGCAGTCGCGTGAGCTCACCATCGCAGGCTCGTCCGAAGGCGACGATTCGCGGATGAGGACGTCGGATGCGCTGGTCACTGTCTTCCTCTGCGTTGCAGGCGGCCCGCGGCGGGGATAGGTGAACCATGCGCGCTCGAATCTCCGGGAGCGATAGAGCGAGCCCCACCGTCCGGAGCCACAACACCCCAGCTCACGTAGGGTTTTCCTCCCGGCTGATCCGCCGAGGACAATCTTCGACGGCCGTGTGACCGCCGGTCAGCCGAGGCTGCCGCGTGTGCGGGCGCGGAACGTGGTGGGGGTATCCCCGGTGCGCTGGCTGGTGCACTCACGAGCGTGGCCGATCGACGTCGGGTGACTGCATGTTGATGATCTTCTGCATGAGCTCTGCACCGCACCAGGGCGGGGACAACCCGCGCACCGTGCTGACCACTCCTCGGCTCATCCTCCGGGAAATGACCAGCGCCGATCTCGGCGACATGGCCGCACTGCGCGGTGATCCAGAGGTGATGCGCTACTACCCCGCGCCGAAGCGCCGCGACGAAGCGCAGGCATGGATCGATGGGAATCAGCAGCTCTACCGCAGGCGCGGATTCGGGCTGTGGGTGGTACTCGTCCGCGCCACCGGCGAGTTCGCCGGCGATTGCGGGCTCACACCTCAGCGAGTGGACGGCGCGGAGGAGATCGAGGTCGGCTATCACATCCGCGTCGGCCTGCAGGGCAACGGCTACGCCACGGAGGCGGCCACAGCCTGCCGCGACTTCGCCCGCGACGTCCTCGGCCTGCGACGCCTCATCGCGATCATCGACCCCGCCAACATCCCCTCGCAGCGGGTCGCCGCCAAACTCGGGCTCGAGGAGGAGGGGCGCACCACCGTCCACGGCGGCCGCCGCGTCATCTACAGCGCGACCATCTGCCCCAAGCACCGAGCCTGAGCCCGACCCAGTCAGCCCCTGTCCCGGCGATGCCGACCCGTAGGCGACGTACGAAGTCTACACTCGATGTCTACGGCTGATGGCTAACGCGAGGGACAGGGGTGATGCAGGTCATGGCGTGTCACTGTCGAGGAGTGGCTCACACCATCGCGGCGCCACCTCGACCGGCGACGGCCGCCGCGGAGCTCGCTGCCGAGCCGATGTGCAGCAGAAGCCGATCCGGGCCGGAGCCGATCGCCCTGTCATGGACTGTGCGGCAGGCGGCCGGAATGATCGATTTCCGTCAGGATTGGCTGGTCGGCAGCGGCCGCTCCACCGCTTCGCCGTGATCACCGCGAACCGGAACCGCTCCCTGGCCCAGGTCTGCGACGTTGCGCCCGACTTTCGTGCTCAATGCCGCGGGTCCCCTCATACACCGCGTTGCGCCGGATCGCACCGAAACGGGACCACTCTCCGAGCCCGTACACGCCCCTACGGCACCATCTTCGCAAAATCGCTACACGAGCCGTCGCTGCGTCCGCACGTCGGCCAGGCGGAAGGCCCGACGGCAACCAGCCAAAGCCGGTTTGTCGGCGTTATCGCGCGACTCATCCCCATCGAACCTGCCGGATGCACCGGCATTCGACCGGAACCATGGCCGTCGAAAAATTTCTCGTTCATCGAAATCGCTGTTGGCCTGAGCGCGTCGCGACTGTCATTCTCGACAACGCTAGTACTGGCCACGCGCACTGTCCAGTGGATCTCGCGAACTTTCGTAAGGATCCGCCGGGTGTGCGAAGCCCGCTGCGCGAGAGATCCGCTGGATCACTCCATTGTCCGGTGCGTTCTGACCCGTACGCTGCTACCCGCAGAGGCGCGGACGCTGCGGAAGACATCCGCGATTGCACCATCGGTCTCACGGGATCGCCCACGCGATCTCGCGCAGAGCGGAAAGGATGGCGATGGCCCATAAGTCAGCCGGGCGGTCCGCGCTCGCGCGGGTGTTGGCTGTGCTCGAGACTTTCGATCAGGACAACTCTGCGCTCACTGTCAGCCGCATCTCGAAACGTTCAGGGCTCCCGGTGCCGACCGTTTATCGTATTGTCGCCGAGTTGCTCGAGATGGGGTTGCTGGAGCGCGGCAGCGATCGCCGGCTCCATGTCGGCGTCCGACTTTGGGAGATCGCGTCCAGGGCGCCCCGTGCGCTCGGCCTGCGCGAGGCTGCGATGCCATTCATGGAGGATCTGCATGCAGCCACCCGCCAACACACGCAGCTCTACGTTCTCGAGGGCTGCGACGCGCTCGTGATCGAGCGGTTGTCCACCCGAAGCGCGGTAACCAATGTCACCCAGGTCGGCGACAGGCAACCGCTGCACGCGACCACGGGCGGACTGGTCCTGCTGGCGCACGCCAGTCTCCACATGCAGGATTCTTTCCTGTCGGCACCGATGCGCGCTTATACGCCCAACACCCCGACCGATCCGGCCGAGCTGCGGCGAATACTCGCCAATATCCGCACTCGCGGCTACGTCGTCTGCGACGGATACATCACGCCCGACGCGCTGGGTGTCGGGACTCCGGTGTACTCACCGAGCGGCGACGTGATCGCCGCCCTTTCCGTCGTCGTTCCCCGCGACGGTGCACAGCCGATGACGCATGTAAGAGCGCTCCGACTGTCCTCGCGAGGCATCACCGATGCTCTGGGGAAACCGCAGGTCCGGCACGGGCCTCAGAACATTCGATTGTTCCCGTTCGTCAATAACGAACAATTGTGACCCTCCGTGGCCAGGGTAGATACCCGGCCCGCGGCGCGATTCAGTCCTATGGCCGACCTGATCCTGATCATTTACCGAGGGGGTCGCCTGCGCCCCGGAGCGGAATGAGGATGTCACTGAGCCCGTCAGCACTGCGCCTGCCCGGTTTCATCGACGAACGGTGTGTCAGTCCCTTCCAGTACGGCGTGATCAGCCTGTGTGGCCTCGTCATGCTCCTCGATGGGTTCGACACCCAGGCCATCAGCTATACGGCCCCGATGATCGCGCACGAGTGGAGCCTTTCCGTTCAGCTCCTCGGTCCGATCTTCTCCTCGGCGCTTGTCGGACTGATGGTCGGCTATCTCCTGATCTCTCCGCTGTCCGATCGTCTCGGACACAAGCGCATGATCATCGGCGCAACCATGGGGTTCGCCGGGTGCACGCTCGGCGCGGCGTGGGCGGGTGACGTGACCGAGCTGATCGTGCTGCGGTTCTGCACCGGCCTGGCACTGGGTGCGGCGGGCCCGAGCTGCGTGGCGCTGGCCGGGGAGTTCAGTCCGAAACGGCTTCGCGCCACGTTCGTGCTGGTGATCTACTCCGGCTTCGTGGTCGGCATCGCTTTCGCCGGTGTGGCGTCCGGCTGGCTGCTACCGGCGTATGGCTGGAGATCGATGTTCTGGGCGGGCGGGCTCGCCCCACTCGTGCTGGTGGTGCTGCTGTTGCGGTTCCTGCCGGAGTCGCCGGTGTTCATGATCCGGCGTGGTGCCGATGCGCGGCGCGTTCTGCGTGTCCTACGCAGGATGGATCGCTCGTTGCCGGCCGGCGATGTCCCGGCATTCGCGGTGGAAGCGGAGGACGCGGCGAAGCGAACCGCCCTGGCCACCGTTTTCACGGAAAACCGTATGTTGGGTACCGTCCTGCTCTGGATCATCTTCGGCGTCAACATTGCTGAGTTCTACTCGCTGCAGAGCTGGCTGCCGACGATCATGACCGGACTGCACTTCGACAATGCGGTGGTCGTCACCGTCACCACACTCATCGTCATCGGCGGCCTGGCGGCGACCGTCGTCACCGGCCCGGCCATGGGCCGTATCGGCGCGTACGCGACTGTCGCTGCTCAGCAAATGGGCGGCTTCCTCTTCGTGGCGCTCACCGGGCTCGCCCTCAGGGCGCCGCTGTGGGTCCTGCTTGCGGCCGCCCTGCTCACCGGGGCCTGCATCGTCGGCGGGATGAACAGCTTGATCGCTCTGACAACCGTGTTCTATCCAGCGTCGATCCGCTCCACGGGGGTGGGCTGGGCGCTTGGGGGTCGGGAGGGTCGGCGGCATCCTCGGACCGATCGTGGTCGGCGCGGCGCTGACGGCGAAGTGGTCGCCGAGCACGGTGATCTGCGCGATGGGAGTTCCGATGATCGCAGCCGGACTGGCCGCTCTCATGCTCGAAAGACGCTACGGGAGGCGCCGCTGAACCGCGGCCACCTCCTCCGCTCGCCTCGATGACAGCGCACCCGGCGGCCAGGCGCCCTTGATGAGGCCGGACGGATCGGGCCGGCGTCGACGCGGCGCTGAACCGGATTCTCGTAAGACGCGTGACGATCATGTAGTCCGCGCCGAGATGGAGTCAGCGATGTCGCAACCGGTCGATCCACACACGAAGCCCTACCCCATCCCGTACTCCAGGCCCGCGAGCCCAGCGCAGTTTCCGGTGGTGACCGGCGCAGACGGTGCACGGGTCCACGCGTCCCGCAAGCCCTGGCTCCGGGTCGGCTTGATCGCCGCCGTGGTGGTGGCGTTGGGCGCCGCAGCGGTCGGTGGGGCCTACGCCGTGGCCCCCGACAAGGTCACCGGCGTGTTCGGTGGTTCGACAGCGCTGCGGGCCAAGTCGCAGTCCGGACAGCCGGATGCAGGGTCGGGAGCGACAGCGGCCGGGGCCTCTGGCCCGGCAGTTCCCGACTCCGCTGCGACGATCACCGTGGTGGCCCCGGACACGCTGGGGGACAGACCGCGTATCGGCACCGCGGGCGGTGATGAAAGCGCCGACGATTCGGGGGTGCCGGAGGTGACGGCCACCGCGCAGGGGATCTACGGCAACGCCGCGACCCAGGACATCGTCATCGTCACAGCCGTGGCCTCGACCAGCGGCACACCACAGAGCCGGCTGAGCCAGTTCATCTCCGGCGTGAGCGAGGAGCTCAGCGTCGACAGCTACATCGAGGCCGATCCCGGGCCGCTGGGTGGACTCGCCCGATGCGGCGACGGCACCCTCAACGGCGTGCCGGTCTCGGTCTGCGTCTGGTCCGACGCCGGAAGCACCGGCGCGCTCGTCCGCGTACTGCAGAGTGCTCAGTCGTTCGCGCCGGACTTCCCGGCGTTGCGGGCGGAGGTCGAGCAGCGGGCGTGACGCTGCGACCGAGGACTCCGGACGGCGACTCTCGCGCGGTGACGGTGCGCCGACGCCAATACGGTGCAGCGTGGACTGGAGATCGCAGACGGCGGCAGTTCCGCGAGTGAGGTGGCTTTCCTGCTCGGCTGGTGGGGATCGGCGCCGGTCCGACCGAGGCGCCGCGGTGACCGCCCGTGGGCGATGATCACCTCCCGCTATCCGCGAGCCCGGCGGCTGGCCTGCTCGGTCTGTGGCAGAGGTGGGTCCGGCGGGGCGTTCGCCGTCGGAGCGTGGAGCAGATGGCCGTGATCCGGCCGTCGGCGAAGATCCGGCCTCGAATCAGCTAGCCCCGAGCAGACCGTCGAGGAGTGAGAGGACGTCGGCGGTCGTGGCTTGGGCAAGGTGCTCGAAGGTTCCGGCATGGCGACTGATGACAACACCGATGAACGCCGCGACCAGCAGTTCGGCCAAGAGATCAGGATGCTCTTCGCCCTCACGAGCAAGCCGTTGACGCAGTGGATCAATGAGGCGGTTCTCGAGTGCGGCAGCGGCGGCGGCCTGGGCTGCCGGGTCGTCGTACGGGCGTACGGCAGCTTGAAGGATCGGACCGGGGCCTTGACGTCCGAAGCGGTCGAGAAGGCCTGCCAGTCGGCTGCGGTCGCGAATATCGGCCGGTGTGTCGGAGCTGTCCTCCGCCTGGAGGACGGCGATGTAGAGCTGTGCCTTCCCGCCGAAGTACCGCGCAATCATCGTCGGATCGACCCCGGCGCGTTCACCGATGTCACGGGCAGTGCTCTGCTCGAACCCACGATTCGCGAAAATCTCAGCCGCAGCGCGCAACAGTCGTTCGCGACTGGCAGCTGCGTCGCGGCGCCGGGGGAGCGGCTTGCTCGTCATTGGGCGTTCCTCAGCCAGTAGGAGCAGTGATCTGAGCTCGGGGAGGGGCGGACGGCCGCAAGAACCCAGACCTTTGATTGCGGCGACCACCATCCAGACGAACACCAGGCTCGTACCAAGCAGACGCCTGGACTCCTCCCTGGCCGTGGGGCGGCCGGTACGCGTCCATGCCCCAAGGCTACGACCGATGTCTACGCTTGATGTCTACGACAGCTGCTCAGACGGGGTAACTGACGCCATGGCCACGATCTGGCTGGGCGGTTGCGCCGGGAGGTGACAAGCTCTGGCTCTTCAGTCCGGCTCATGATCGACGGTTGGGAACGGGCGGCGGCAGATGATGCGGTTCCCGGTACCAGACTGGCGATCTTCCGGTCGGACGCCGGCGTAGTTGCGGCACTGGGAACCCGGTGCCGTTCGGCGGTTCGCCCCGGCAGCGGTGGGTGACGCGGCGCCGCGTGCCGGTTCGGCGATCTCCGGAGATCCGGCGGGCTCGTCTGGCCCTGCCTTCCTGGCGTCATGATCGACGGTTGGGTGCTGGCTGCGGGAGATAGTGCCGTTCCCGGGTCCAGAATGACGATCTTGCCCCAGTGGTCGGCGTTGCGCTCGCATCCGGCATTCGGCGCGGTTCGGTGATCGACGTTTGGGTGCGGGCAGCGGTAGATGATGCCGTTCCTGGGTCCCGGCCGACGATCTTCCCCCAGAAGCCGGCGTGCTCGCTCGAGTCCAGCGCCCTGGGCTCCCGATGATCGTTTTTTCGGCTAGGCAGCGGTGGGGTGGCGCGGTTCCCGCGTCCGGTCGGCGCTCATCCCGGATGGGGACGGGTTCCTGTGGCTGTGCGGGTCCGGCGCGCGGGTCATGATCGTCGGTTGGGTGCCGGCAGCGGCAGATGCTGCCGTTCCCGGGGCCGAAATGGCGATCTTGCCCCGGTGGTCGGCGTTGCCACCCACCGGCAGCCCAGCGCGGTTCGATGATGATCGTCGGTTCGGGGCCGGTAGCGGTCGATGCCACGGTTCCCGCTGCCGGTTCGGTGATCTTCCTCGGAGACGGCGAATCTGGCCCCGCGTCCGTGGTCGCTTGGTCGGCGCGGGCGGCGGAACCGCCACGCCGGCCCTGCCTCGCTGTGAGCCGGCGCCGGAGCAGCTCCTTGCCGGACAACGTCGAGTTGCCTGCGCAGCTCGTCGAGGGTGCGGTCGGGACGGCGACCGCGATGCCAAAGCGCGTACGGACTCACTCGGCGAATGGATCGACCGGATCGGCCACCTCTACTCGACCCGCGCGAGCAGAAAACCGTCGTATCCCTTCGCACCCACCGTCTGGATCACGGTTGCGCTCACCCGCTTCTCCCGGGCCACGGCCTCGGCAAGTCGGCGGCTACCCACCGCGGTGGGCTCCGTGGTCTCGTTGTCGACCACGCGGCCGCCGCGGACCACGTTGTCCACAATGATCAGGCTTCCAGGCCGCGAGAGCCGCAGGGCGTGCTCGAAGTACTCCGTGCCCGAACCCTTGTCGGCATCGATGAATGTGAGGTCGAACGGCCCGTCCACAGCTGCGTCGAGAATGCTGAGCGTATGGTCGGCCGCGCCGACGCGCAGGTCGACGACGTCGGCGAGTCCGGCCATCGCGATGTTGGATGTGGCCACCTCGGCGCGGTGCGGGTCGATCTCACAAGTGATGAGCCGCCCGTCCGGCGGGAGGGCGCGGGCCAGCCAGATGGTCGAGTAGCCGCCCAGGGTGCCGACTTCCAGGATCCGGCGGGCCCCGATCGAACAGGCTAGTAAATGCAGCAGTTTGCCCTGTTGCGGGGAGACATCGATCGATGGAAGTGCACCGGCCCTGTTTGCCTCGAGCGCGGCATCGAGCACCGGATCGGGGTCGAGCAGTAGTGTGCTGAAGTAGTCGTCAACGGACCTCCACAACTCTGCGATCATGCTCCGAATTTACGGTCGCCGCAGATGGTGTCGCCAGGTGACAATCATTGTTTGATTTCAACTCATTGCGTCGCTGGTCACTTCCGGGGGGACCAGCCCAGGGTCGGGCCCAACGAGGTGGCCATGTCGGTGAGGATCTGGACGTAGTCGGCGTGATCGAAACCGAACGGCAGAGCGAAGACCACCTCGTTGACGTCGCGGAAGCCGGCATGGGCGTAGAGCGCCTCGGCGACCTGCTCGGAGGTGCCCAGGATGTCGGGGGCGAAGAGCATGTTGGCCGGACCCTGCGGCCTGGCGGTGCGTGGGGTGCGGGCCTCGACGTAGGCCGCGTACTTCGCTCGCTGCTCGGGCGTGGCGGTGTCGGTGGGGATGACGACGAGACCCTGGGAGACGCGGGCGTTCGCGCCGTCGGGGTGCTCGGCACGGAAGGTCTGGATCTGGGCGTGCTGCAGGGTGGCGAAGTCGGTGGTGTCGTCGGGTCCCGCGGCCTTGAGCACGCTGCTGGTGAGCAGCGAGAGGCCCTGTCCGCCTGCCCACCGGGCGGAGCCGGGGCTGGCGGCGCCGTACCAGATGCGGTCGGCGAGACCAGGGGCGTGGGGCTGCACGTGGTCGGAGAACTCCTCGATGCCGACGGTGCCCTGGAAGCTGCTGGCAGGCTCGCCGCGGATCAGCCCGACCAGGCGCTTCACACGCTCGTAGGTGAAGTCCTCGACGTCGGCGGTGTCGGGGTAGAGCGCTTCGCGGACCTCGGCGAAACGCATGGGCGGTCCCACGGACACGCCGGGGTTGATCCGGCCGCCGGACAGGATGTCGACGGTGGCGAGATCCTCGGCCAGTCGCAGCGGGTTCTCCCAGCCCAACGGGATGACGGCCGTTCCCAACTCGATGCGGCTGGTGCGCTGGGTGGCCGCGGCCATGACGGCGACGGGGGAGGAGATGCCGTACTGCAGGTGCCGGTGACGCAGCCAGGCCCCGTCGAATCCGAGCTGTTCCCCCAGTTCGATGACCCTGAGGGTGCTCTCGTGGCCCCCGCGGGGGTCGGCGCCGTCGAACGAGCCGATGGTGAGGAACCCGAGTTTCTGCAGCGGGACCGAGGGTGGCGGCACGTCCATGACCCTAATCTCGACTCCGCGGACGTACTGTTCCGCCGGACGATGATCACGGACCGGACGAAGGAGTGGACGGTGCTGGTAAGGACGCGCGACGGGGCGGGCCTCTACGCCGAGGAGCGCGGGTCGGGCGATCCGCTGCTCCTGCTGGCAGGCCAGTCGTCGAGCCACCTCATGTGGGGAGCGGTGATCGACCGGCTCGCCGAGCGGCACCGGGTGCTTGTGTTCGACTACCGGGGGACGGGACGCAGCGAGTCGCCGGAAGACGGTTACTCCACACCGGGGTTCGCCGCGGATGCCGTGGCCGTTCTCGATGCCTTCGACGTGCCCAGGGCGCACGTGTACGGCTTCTCCATGGGTGGGCGAGTGGCACAGTGGGTCGCGATCGATCATCCCGATCGGGTGGGTGCGCTCGTGCTGGGCGCCACAACCCCTGGTGACAAGCATGGCGTGCCACGCCCTGACTGGGCGAACGCGCTGCTGGCCAGGCCGGACGACAAGGCGGGCCTGGACGCGATGATGTTCACCCCGGCATGGCTCGAGGGCCGTTCCGAGCGGCCCGGCGTGTGCCAGGACTGGCGGGTGGGCACCCCGCCGCTCACGCAGGCCCGGCACTACGAGGCCAGTCAGGCACATGACGCGTGGGACCGGCTGCCCTCGATCACCGCGCCGACCCTGATCATCCATGGGAGCGACGACCCGACCAACGTTCCGCAGAACGCGTACCTGCTCGCCGAGCGGATCCCGGGCTCGACCGTCCACATCATCGACGGCGCGCGGCACGGCTACTGGGAGGAGTTCTCCGACGAGGCCGAGCGGGTCGTGCTCGGGTTCCTCGATCGCCACGCTCTGGAGCGCCGTTCCCCGGCCGTCGGCGCCGTGGATCGCGACCGAGGTGACGCAGACGCCGGTTGAGCCGGAACGTGCTCATCGCCCGTTGCAGGAACGGCTCCCACCCGCTCGGCCCGCGCGGGACCGCTGACACCGCGTGTCGGTCTCAGGCTCGCTCGTCGAGCCGCCTCTTGGCGTCCACCGCGGACCGGGCGTCGTCGTGGATCCGCGCCCACGGGTCGCCCTTCTGCGCGAGCCGCCGCCGGACGCTGCGCAGGTCGTAACCGCCTGGGGCGACCTTTCCGAGCTCCGTCATCTCGATGGGGGTGGCGACCGGGGCACCGGGCCGGGCCCGTGGCGAGTACGGGCTGACGGCGGTCTGGCCGTAGGCGTTGCGGTTGGTGTCGAGGAAGATCCGGCCCCGCCGGGCCGCGATGCGCTGCTCCGTTGTGAGCTCGTCGGGTGCGTCGGCGGCGAGCCGCGCGGCCACGCCCCTGACCAGCTCACGGACGTCGTCGAAGCTCGCCGAGCGGTCCAGCGGCGAGACGACGTGGTATCCGCTCCCACCGGTCGCCATGAGATAGGTCGCGAGGCCGAGGTCCTCCAGCAACTCGGTGGTGGCACGCACCGTGCGGCGGAGCACCGCGAGATCTACGCCTTCCGGCGGATCGATGTCCATCACCAGCAGGTCGGGTTCGTCGATCCGGTCGGCGCGCGAGAGCCAGCGGTGCAGCTCGAGGCAGGCCTGGTCGGCGAGGTACCGCAGGGTGTCGACGTCACCGACCATCAGGTGACGGACGCTTCCGCGCTCGTTACCGGACGCGACCGTCGTGGTTGCCACGAAATCGGGGAGGTGGTCCGGCGCCTGCTTCTGGTAGAAGCCCGACCTCCCGATCCCGTCCGGGAAGCGGTGCAGCACGAGCGGCCGCCCCGCGAGGTGGGGCAGCATCCACTCCGCGACGTACTCGTAGTACTCGGCGAGGTCGGCCTTGGTGTAGCCCGGGTCGGGGAAGAACACCTTGTCCGGCCGGGAGATCTCCTGCTGCGTCGTCATCGGGGCGGCTCCTCACGCACCACGTCAGAGGCCGCTTTGTCGTCACGGAGCCCGAGGTAGCGGGGATGGCGCAGCCTCCCGTCGCGCGTCCACTCGGTGAACCCGATCTGCGCCACCAGTTCGGGTCTCAGCCAGTGCGTCCCGCGCTCGCGTACCTGGTCCGCGAAGGGCGAAGCGGCCGTCCCCATCTCGTCGAACCGCGCCCGCAGGCTCACCAGCACATGATGGTCGAAACCCGTGCCGACCCTTCCCGCGTATCGAAGCGCGCCGTCACCGTCGTGGTAGCCGACCAGCAAGGCCCCGAACCCGATACGGGAGCCCGCCGGGTCCGTGTACCCGCCCACCACGAACTCCTGCCCGCGCACGCACTTGAACTTGAGCCAGTCGCCGGAGCGCGCCCCGGGCCGGTACGGGGAGTCCGCGCGCTTGGCGATCAGCCCCTCCCAGCGCCGCTCGCACGCTTGCCGCAGGTACTCCTCGCCGTCGGTGTTGCGATGGGTGCTGAACCGGAGCGGGTCGGCGAAGTCGACAGCCGCCTGGAGCACCTGCTTGCGCGAGCGCAGCGGAAGCGCCGTCACGTCGTACCCGCCGACCCCCAGCACGTCGAAGAGGTAGAAGATCACGGCCACCCCGGTGGCCCGCGCCCGGTCGGGGTCGGTGATGCCGAGCCGCGCCTGCAGCCGCGAGAAGCTGGTCTCGTCTCCGTCGAACGCCACCACCTCGCCGTCGGCCACGAACTTCTCCGGCGCCGATGCGTCCAGCGCGTCCGTCACCTCCGGATACGTGCCTTCCAACGGGTGACGGGTGCGGGAGTACAGCTTGGTGCCCCGGCCGTCACGCACGACGAGCATCCGTTCGCCGTCGAGCTTGCGTTCGTAGAACCACTCCGGGTCGGAGAAGTGGTCGTGGGTGAGGAGGGCGAGCATGGGCTCCACGAAGTCCGGCTCGCGGCGGGGCAAGCCAGCGCGTTCATCCTCGCCGAGGACGTCCAGCGGATCCGGGTGCTGGGCCATTCCCGGACGTACCCCAGAACCTGCCGGGGCGAACGTACGGCCCGATTGATGGGTGGCCAGGCTCTGTACCCGACCGAGATCAGCGGTTCGGGACCCACAACCGGACGGCACACGGTTGCGCGGCCCCGAATGACGATCAACGCTCCTGGCGGGCCGGTGCTCGGCGGGAGACGGCCCCCGTGCCGACCATGATCGGCAGATCGGGAGCGACAGCCGTGCTGGACACGGACGAACGGCCCAAAACAATGATCATCCTCGGCGGCGGGCGAGGCGGCTTACGCCTTGTTGGGCGGGCCGGATCGATAGCGTCCATGATCAGCAATTCGGGACCGGCAGCCGGGCGACGCACGGTTGTGCGCCCCCAAGTGACGATCACCGTCCCCGGCGGGCCGGCGCTCGGCGGGAGACGGCCTCGGTGCCGGCCATGATCGACAGATCGGGGTCGATAGCCGTGCTGGACCCGGTTGCGCGGCCCCAAACAATGATCATCGCGGCGGGCGGGCCGCCCGTATTGCTGGGCGGCCGGACCGATAGCTGTCCATGATCAGCAAGTCGGAACCGGCTGCCGGGCGGCACACGGCCCGGGGTGCTGCGGTCGCTGCTGGCTGTGGTGGCGGTGCGCCGGCACATGGCAGAACGTGGTGTCCGCAGCGCTCGGCGTAGGCCGGGCTGCAGGCCGGTCGAGGACTGCGTCCACCCCGGACAGCCGCCGGCTCCGCGCGCGGCACCCCCGACCCCCACAGGCTGAACTCTCAGGGCACATACCTCGTGGCCGCCGCACACATGGCAGGACGTGTGCGCGGTGGCCACCAGGTGTGTGCGGTCCAAACGATGATTATCGCCGGGCGGGCGGGGCAGGCTGGTGCCTGCTCTGTCGGCCTACTGTCGGCAGGTCATACAGCGCCGGGGCTAACAGACTGGGATCATGGCCCTGTCCCGCAAGATCCTTGGGCGTCGTCCTCGCCGATCGGGGCGCGGTGACGCGTCCGTCCGTGCACTGGCTGGTCAGCAGCCTTGGAGGAGTGAACTCGCGTGGAGATGTACATCATCCCCTTGGGCACCTGTAACTGCCCTTACGAGGTGGTCGCGCCCGGGGTGAGCGATGGCAACCTCGTCAAGCTGCCGGTTCCCTCGTACCTGATCAAGCTCGACGACGGAAAGAACCTGCTGATCGACACGGGTATGAGTCGCCTCCACATCACCGACCCGCTGGCGACGTGGCGGGGCACCGAGGTGGCTGACGTCCTGGTTCCGGAGATGCAGCCCGAGGACAACATCGAGGTGCGGCTCGCCGAGCTCGACGTTCGGCCCACCGACATCGACTACGTCATCAACACGCACCTGCACTTCGACCACGCCGGCAACAACGACCTGTTCCAACGGGCCACGTTCTTCGTCCAGCGCGAGCACTACGACTTCGCCAAGGACAACGGCAGGTTCCCCAACCAGTACTGGAACCTGCCGAAATTGAAGTACGAGCTGCTCGACGGCGAGATGGAGCTGTTCCCCGGCATCGAGGTCCTGCTGACTCCTGGCCACGCCCCGGCGCACGAGTCGGTCATGGTCCGACTGCCGGAGACCGGAAACATGGTCGTCTGCGGTGACGCCGTCTACACCCAGGACAACCTCGATCACGCGTCGTGGGGCGGCCAGGCCGACCCCGAGGCTGCCGCCGAGTCCGCCGCCAAGCTCCAGCGCATCGCCCAGGAGGAGAGCGCCACGCTGCTGTTCGGCCACGATCCCGCGCAGGCAAAGCAGTTCCACCGTTCCCCGCAGAGCTACCGGTAGGACCGCCGGACGGGCCGGACTCTGTCCCGGATGGGCCGCGGCGGGCACCAAGGACTGTCGGTCAAGCGGGCCCGAACGTCTGGGTCATGACGATGAGGTCCGAGTACGAGCCGTCCGGCTCACGGAAAACGTTGTTCTCCACGTGGTCTTCCACGAAGCCTTCGGAGAGGAACAGCTTTCGCCCGCGGGCGTTCTGCGGCTTCACGCGCAACCAGACCCGGCCGGCCTTGTGTACCTTGTCGGCCCGGGTGACCGCCGCCTGCAACACGGCCCGGCCGCGGCCGGCGCCGCGCCACTCGGGGCGTAGGACCATCCGTCGGATCTCGATCGCGCGATCCGGCTCTTCCGGGCCCGCAAGGCCCGCGAGCAGGGCATAGCCGACGGGAACGCCATCGACTTCGGCCACGGTGTGCTCCTGGTCGGGATCGTCGAACGCCTTCTCGTGCCACGCGATGCCGGTGACCGTCAGATAGCGAGCGGTGTCCTCGGCCGCCTCCATATCCGCGAGGGCCGACAGATCGTGTGGCTCACCAAGTCGAAACTCGAGATCCATGTCCTCACATCCTGTATCACGCCGGGCTAGTTCCCAGCAGACCGCGAACGATGTCCCCGACCTGACGAATGCCCTGGCCTATGCCCAAACTGCCCATGAGGGAATTCGGTCCGAAGAATCCCGTTACTCCACGCCGAGTGGACGATCTTGGCGGTCCCAACCACGCTGTCCGCATTGCGTATTGCGGCGATCCCGGCGGTGCAATCGATCTATCGCAGAATACACCGCCGAGCATCTCGCGGATTGCATATATAATGGACAGCGCCGATGATACGGACGGCGCGCCTGTACTCCGCGCGACGCAGAATTCTGCGTGCATGTGCGGTTACGTGATCACCGACCCCGCCACGATCGCGTTCGGCGGCCGAAGCCCTGCTGTACGTCGACGAACCGCGCCGGCCGCGGACCGCCCGCGAGGATGATCACCGTTGTGGGCCGCATACCCGTGTCCAGCACCGTTCCCGGTCCCACATTGACGATCATGAGACCGGCCGGTCATGGCTCTGTCGCCCAACGAGCGCCCGCGGGCCGGCCCGCCGACGGACGGCCTCGCAGAACTCTCAGCGGGGCGCCGGGTCGTCCCTCGTCGTGGCGGCACCCTGCGCGTCGGTCAGCCGCTGCCGTTGTGGAACAACCGTGTACTCGGGGTCTCGTGCGGATGCCATCCCGCCTTCGAAGATCCCGTAGCGGGTGGCAGCCGACCCGGCGTTGAGCAAGGCCGCGGACACCAGCGACACGAGTCGTTGCCGACGGCGCAAGCGACCAGCGAGCACGGTGCCGATGGTGCCGGCGAGCGTGGCGGCGCGGGCCATTCTCAGTACGGTGCCTGCACGCCCTGTGCGGTAGGCGCGGGCCACCGGCCCGACCCGCCGTTCCAGCGCGGCTGTCGCGCCCAGTTCGATGACTGCGCCGGTCACGGCAATCCTGCGGGCCGGGCCCGCCTCGCCCCCGGCCAGCATCCCGACGGCACCTCCGCTGGCCAGGGCGCTTCCGGCGAAGACGAACGGCAGCTCCCGGTAGGCCTCGTGCCACGCGGGTACGGCGGTGTCGGCGAGCAGCACGGCCGTGTAGGTCGTGAGGGCAGGGCCGAGGACGCCGGCCCCGGCCCCGGTGAGGCGCGCAAGCCCGGGGGCGACGCCGGTGAGCTCGGATGCGGCGGTGGCACCTGCCAGCGTCCCGAACGGGGCCAGGATCCACGAACCGACCGAGAGCGGTGAGGTCGGTTTGAACACTCGCAGCATGTTCAGGAAGCGGGTGGGCCTGCCGAGGTCGTGCACCAGCGCGCCGACGCTGACCGTGGCCCCGAACGCCGCCGCCAGGCGCCCGACGCGGCGCAGGAGAGGGCGTCCACTGGCATCGGCAAGGGCAGCCATCACGGCCGACACGCCCGCCACACCGCCGAGGTAGAGGTAGGTCGGGACGTCGGGGACCTTCCAGACCGGGGGTTTGATGATCGCCCGGTCGTAGTAGGAGCGGAAGTCGGCCTCGGGCACCATCAGCTGCTCGCCGCGGCGCCGGCCCGGCCGATTCCGGGGAGCCTCGGCCGTGGGCCGGTCGGGTCCCGCACCTCCCGGTCCGGCTCCACCAGGCGCGGTGGCGCCTGCCCGGTCGTCGCGGGTGCCGTACGGGGCCCAGCCGCCGACCCGGTCCCCGGTCCAGCTCGTCGTCCCGTCGACCGGGCGACGGCGGCTCATCGCCGCGCTCCCAGGAATGCCGCCACCACGACGCCCGCGACCGCGGCCGCCGCCGCACCCGCGTGGCGCCACATCGAGGGCAGGTCGCGGGTGGTGACCACGGGGTCCGGCGGGAGCCCGTACACCTCGGGCTCGTCGAGGAGCAGGAAGAACGCCCCGTCACCGCCGACGCCGTCGTTCGGGTCGTGTCCGTACAGGCGGGCATCGGTGACGCCTGCGGCGTGCAGCGCGTCCACCCGCTCCGCGGCACGGGTACGCAGCTCGTCGAGGGGCCCGAACTGGATGGACTCGGTGGGGCAGGCCGTGGCGCAGGCGGGCATCAGGCCCGCACCGAGCCGGTCGTGGCACATCGTGCACTTGAACGCGCCGCCGTCACCGGGCCGCTGGTCGATCACCCCGTACGGGCAGGCCGGGATGCAGTAGCCGCAGCCGTTGCAGACGTCGTTCTGCACGACGACGGTGCCGTACTCGGTGCGGATCAGCGCGCCGGTCGGGCAGACGTCGAGGCACGCGGCGTGCGTGCAGTGCTTGCAGACGTCCGACGACATCAGCCAGCGGACCTCGGTGGCGTCCCCACGCCCGTCGTTGGCCGCGTCGGGAAGCCCCGTGGCCGGCATGCCGAGATCGACCGTGGCCGAACGCTGTGCCGGCACCGTCTGCTCGACGAACGCGACGTGCCGCCAGGTGCTCGCGCCGAGCCCGCCCGTGTTGTCGTAGCTCATCCCTGTGAGGTCACCGGGAACGCCGGCTTCCTCGGACGGCAGGGCGTTCCACTCCTTGCAGGCCACCTCGCATGCCTTACAGCCGATGCAGACGCTGGTGTCGGTGAAGAACCCGACCCGCTCCGGGTGGTCGGCCGGGTAGCCGGCATCGGCGGACGGGTCGGGCAGCGGTCCAGAGAGGCGGTTGGTCATGCGGTGTCCTCCAGGCCGGCACGGCGCCGGTACTCGGTCAGGAACTCGACGAGCTGCGGCCCGCGCGGCCGCCGGCCCGGCCGGATGTCGCAGGTAGCGGCCTTGGTCTCCATGATGTGGACGTTGGGGTCCAGCGAGACGGACAGCAGCTCGTTGGCCGCGTCGCCGGTCGACAGCCCGTTCGGCCCCCAGTGCCACGGGATGCCGATCTGGTGCACGGTGCGCCCGCCACCCAGGCGCAGCGGTTTCGCCCGCTCGGTGACCAGCACCTTGCCCTCGATAGCCGATCGCGCGGTGACCACCGTGGCCCATCCGCCGTGCTCCAGACCGCGCTCGCCGGCGAGCTCGGGGGAGACCTCGAGGAACATGGCGGGCTGCAGTTCGTTCAGGTAGGGCGTCCAGCGGCTCATCCCGCCTGCCGTGTGGTGCTCGGTGATCCGGAACGTGGTGAACACGAACGGGAACACGTCGGCGCCGGGCTCTCCCGGATCCGGGTGGTAGCGGTTCTCCGGACGGTCGTAGCGCTGCCGGGCGGGGTTGTTCTGCTGCCCGTAGAGCGCGTTGCGCACCGGCGACTCCTGGGGCTCGTAGTGCGCGGGCAGCGGGCCGTCGACGAGCCCGGCCGGCACGTGCAGCCAGGCACGGCCGTCGGACTGCATGATGAACGGCTCGTTGCCCGCGAGGGCGTCCTGCGCCCGCGCCCCGTCGGGCGGCCGGTAGTCCGGCGGCTTGGTCGCCTCGAAGTCGGGCACGTCGGGACCGACCCACATGCCCTCGTCGGGATCCCAGCGGATGTAGGCCTTGCGCTCGCTCCACGGGTTGCCGTCCGGGTCGGCGGAGGCCCGGTTGTAGAGCGTGCGCCGGTTCATCGGCCACGCCCATCCCCACTCCGGGGCGACCCAGGTCTGCTCCTGGCCCGGGGTGCGGCGCGCGGCTTGGTTGACCTCGTCGGCGTAGACGCCGCTGTAGATCCAGCATCCGCAGCGCGTGGATCCGTCGGCCTTGAGGGCGGTGTAGCCCGAGACGGCCTTGTCGTCCGGCCCGGTGCCGCTGATCTCGCGCAGGATCGACTCGGCGCTCGGATCGTCGTACGGGCCTTCGGTGGGGTAGTCCCACGTCAGGTCGAGCAGCGGGCGGTCCCGCGGGTCGGTGGAGCCGGCGAGCTTCTCCCGGATCCTCCGGCCGAGGTGGTAGTAGAACCACAGGTCGCTGCGGGCGTCGTCGGGTGGGTCGATCGCCTTGTGGTGCCACTGCAGCAGCCGCTGCGTGTTCGTGAAGCTGCCGTCCTTCTCGGTGTGGGTGGCCGCGGGCAGGAAGAACACCTCGGTACCGATGTCGGCCGTGCGCATCTCGCCGGTCTCGATCTCCGGGCCGTCCTGCCAGAAGGTGGCCGTCTCCACCATGTTGATGTCTCGTACGACCAGCCACTCGAGGTTCGCCAGGCCCATCCGCTGCTGCCGGGAGTTGGCGGTGCCGACAGCGGGGTTCTCGCCGATGACGAAGTAGCCGGGCACCTTGCCGTCGATCTGATCGACGACGGTCTGGAAGTTGCTGTGGTCGCCGGTGAGGCGGGGCAGGTACCCGAAGCAGTAGTCGTTCTCCTCGGTGGCGGCGTCGCCCCACCAGGCCTTGAGCAGGCTCACCGTGTAGGCGTCGATGTTGCCCCAGAACCCCTTCTGCCCCACGTCGGCCCGCAGGAAGCTCGCGAGGTCCTCTTCCTCGTGGGCGTGTGGCATCGGGATGTACCCGGGCAGGATGTTGTAGAGGGTCGGGATGTCGGTGGAGCCCTGGATCGATGCGTGACCGCGCAGGGCGAGGATTCCCGCACCTGGCCGGCCGACGTTGCCGAGCAACAGCTGCAGGATGGACGCGGTGCGGATGTACTGCACACCCACGGTGTGATGGGTCCAGCCGACGGCGTAGGCGAACGCGCTGGTGCGTTCCCGCCCGGAGTTGCGCACCAGCTCGACGGCCACCCGCTCGAACGTCTCCGGTGGGATTCCGCAGACCTGCTCCACCATCTCCGGCGTGTAGCGCGCGAAGTGGCGTTTGAGCACCTGGAAGACGCAGCGCGGGTGCTGCAAGGTGGGGTCCTGCGTCGGTTGCGGACGGTAGGAGGCACCACCCGAGCCCGCCTCCTCGGCCCCGCTCGACTCCTGCATCCGCTCGTCCGAGCTCGCGTGTGTCTCGTCGTCGCCAGCGGGCTCGTCGGTCGCGTACGGGTCGTGCTCGCCGGCCGCCGCCGTGACTTCCGTGCCCTCGTACTGCCAGGTCTCGGTGTCGTAGCTGCTCGACTCCGGGTCGTAACCGGAGAAGAGGCCGTCGAGCTCCTCGGTGTCGGCGAAGTCCTGACGCAGGATCGTGGGCGCGTTCGTGTACGCCGTGACGTACTCGGCGAAGTACGCCTCGTTCTGAAGCACGTAGTTGATCAGGCCGCCGAGGAAGGCGATGTCGCTGCCCGCCCGGATCGGCACGTGCAGGTCGGCCACCGCCGAGGTCCGCGTGAACCGGGGGTCGACGTGGATCACCGTGGCCCCGCGCCGCTTGGCCTCCATCACCCACTGGAACCCGACGGGGTGCGCCTCCGCCATGTTCGAGCCCTGGATGATGATGCAATCGGAATTGGCCAGATCCTGCTGGAACATCGTCGCGCCGCCGCGACCGAAGCTGGTCCCCAGACCGGGGACGGTGGAGCTGTGTCAAATACGGGCCTGGTTCTCGATCTGTATCGCGCCCATGGCCGTGTACAGCTTCTTCATGAGGTAGTTCTCCTCGTTGTCGAGGGTTGCCCCTCCGAGGCTCGCTATCCCCATGGTCCTGCGTAGGTGCTGCCCGTTCTCGTCGACGTCCTCCCAGGTACGCGCCCTGGTCTCGAGCACCCGATCGGCGATCATGTCCACGGCGGTGTCGAGGTCGAGGTCTTCCCACTCGGTGCCGTGAGGACGCCGGTAACGGACCTTCGTGACCCGGCTGGGTGAGGTCACCAGAGAGAGCGTCGAGGACCCGCGCGGGCAGAGGCGGCCGCGGCTGATCGGCGAGTCCGGATCCCCCTCGACCTGGATGATCTCGCCGTCCTTGACGAAGACCCGCTGCCCGCAGCCCACCGCGCAGAACGGGCAGATCGACTTCGTCACCTGGTCGGCCTGGCTCGTGCGGGCACGCTTCAGATCCGTCCGCGACGACCGGGCGGCACTGCCCCGACCCAGGCGGTCCGTCCCCGTGGCCTGCCGGTACACCGGCCATCTACCGATCCAGGACCTGACGCTCATGCGACAACCTTCCCGCCGGCGGCGCGATCTAATCAGCGAGGAATACGCATTCCTTCCTCTCAAGGTCGGTTATCCGGACCGTTGCTGTTCGGCGAGCTGCGGGATCCGTCCGCCGGCCAGGATCGTGTCGATCTGTCGCGGAGACAGCTGGTGCGTGACGGTGAACGCTCTGTCGTTGTTGCCGCAGGTGACGGTGAGCTCTTTCGAGGTGGCCAGGGTCGAGTGCAGATCCGCGAGGTGCAGGACGTCGCCGGGCTGGATCCGGTCGTGATCGGCAGGATCGGCGAAGGTCAGTGGCAGTACGCCGAAGTTCACCAGGTTCTGCCAGTGGATGCGGGCGTAGGACCTGGCGATCACGATCGCGAGACCGAGGTACCGCCGGGTGATCGCGGCGTGTTCACGCGAGGACCCTTGTCCGTAGTTCTTCCCGGCCACCACGGCATGGGCGCCGGCTTCCGCGGCTCGAGCCGGGTAGTTCTCGTCGATACGGGTGAACGTGAACTCGGCAAGTTTCGGGATGTTGGAGCGGTAGGGCAGAGCCCGCGCTCCGGCGGGCGAGATCTCGTCGGTCGAGACGTTGTCGCCCATCGCGAGCAGGACCGGGAGGTCGAGTGCGTCCGGGAGCGGGGACAGATCTGGCAGGGAGGAGATGTTGCTCCCCTTGACCAACTCGATCTCCGCCGCGTCCTCGGCCGGTAACGGCGCCACGAGCATCGCGGTGTTGACCGACGCCTCGGCGGGCAGTTGCGGAGCCGGATACGGCAGATCGTTGTCGCGAGCGAAGTCACGGGGGTCGGTGATGACGCCGGTCAGTGCGGAGGCGGCCGCGGTCTCGGGGGAGCAGAGCCACACCGCGTCCTCGGCCGTGCCCGATCGGCCCGGGAAGTTGCGGGGGAAGGTGCGCAGCGAGTTGTGCCCGACCGCCGGTGCCTGCCCCATTCCGATGCAGCCCAGGCAGCCCGTCTGGTGGATCCGTGCGCCCGCGGCGATGAGCTGGAACGTTGCTCCCATCCGGGTCATGTCCTCGAAGATCTGCCGCGACGACGGGTTGACGTCGAAGCTGACGGAGTCGCACGTCTGGCGGCCGTCGACCATTGCCGCGACTACGGCGAAGTCCCGCAGACCCGGGTTGGCGGACGAGCCGACGACGACCTGACCGACCGGCTCACCTGCGCACTCCCGCACCGGCACGACGTTGCCCGGCGACGACGGACGAGCGATCAACGGCTCCAGCTCGGAGAGATCGATCTCGTCCGTGACGTCGTAGGAAGCTCCTGGGTCCGCAGTGATCTCGCGAAAGGCGTCCTGCCTGTCCTCGGAACGCAGGAAGTCGGCCACAGCGGCGTCGGAGGGGAACACGGTGGTCGTCGCACCCAGTTCGGCCCCCATGTTCGCGATGACGTGGCGGTCCATCGCGGAGAGGCCGGCCAACCCCGGGCCGTGGTACTCGATCACCCGGCCGAAGCCACCGTCGACGCCGTGGCGTCGCAGCATTTCGAGCACGACGTCCTTCGCCGATACCCAGTCCGGAAGCCGACCGTCCAGCCGCACTCCCCAGACCTCGGGCATCCGTACATAGAGGGGTTCGCCGGCGATCGCCAGCGCCACCTCGAGGCCGCCGACGCCGATGGCGAGCATTCCCAAGGATCCGGCCGCGCAGGTGTGCGAGTCAGACCCGGCCATCGTCGCCCCGGGCACGCCGAACCGCTGCATGTGCGTGGGATGGGAGACGCCGTTGCCCGGCTTGGAGAACCACAATCCGTAACGGCGGGCGGCCGACCGCAGGAACTCGTGATCTTCGGCGTTACGTTCGTCGGCCTGCAGAAGGTTGTGGTCAACGTATTGGACGCTGACGTCGGTCTGGGCGCGGTCCAGGCCGATGGCTTCGAGTTCCTGCATGACCACGGTGCCCGTGGCGTCCTGGGTGAGGGTCTGGTCGATGTGCAGGGCGATCTCTTCGCCCGCGATCGGCTCGCCCGAGACCAGGTGCTCGTCGATCAGCTTCCTCGTCACCGTCCGCGCCACCATCGTGACGTCCTCCCTGTCCGCGACGCACCGTCGGCCGACTCCGTCCCGACTGGCGTACCCCGAACGGCAGGCCGGAACGCGGACCCGAGAGCGCACGCGGGTGTCCCGGGGAGCGGAGCGTGTTTCGCGGGGGGTGTGCGGGGCATGCCCCTTGGCGAGCCGGCTGGGCCGGATCGTGTGTGGATCGAGGAGGTCGCGGTGCCGAACCCGAGTATCAAGGACGAGAAGCGGTATCAGAAGGTGCGGGACAAAGGTGCGTCCAAGGAGAAGGCAGCTCGGATAGCGAACGCATCGGCCGCTGAGGGGCGCAAGACCGTCTCCAAGCGTGGCGGGCGGTCGTCGAGCTACGACGACATGAGCAAGTCCGAGCTGTACGACCGGGCGAAGAAGGTCGGCATCCCCGGGCGGTCGAGCATGTCGAAGAAGGACCTGATCTCGGCGCTGCGGAACCACTGAGTGTCGAGTAGCAGCGGTGCGCGGCGTTGCTGTGCGCAGCCCGCATTGCGAACTCGCAGTGGTCCATGAAATAAAATGTGTCGACCGGACCGACGGCGTGGCCTGCCGATCTAATCGTGCGCAGCGGTGAGTAGATCGCGGTGTATGGCGAGGAGTTGTCGGATGGACTCGGGTGGCCGGCGGCCGAATCCACATTCCGTCGCCAGGCCGAACCCGCTGACTGCGGATCGTGCAGATGCGATGCGCCGGTTGGCTCCTGGAACCCCGTCGGTGAGGTGTATGAGGCCGAGATAGAGCTCGGTGTCGTCGTCGAGGTCCAGTTCTGACAATGGGGCGAAGTAGTCGACGTCGGCGCGGCCTCGGGGAACCGGCATATGCACCCAATCCACTTTTCGATGCACTGCCTGCCGGACGGCGTTGGCGACATCTCGCATCGCCCGGGTGTCGGTGGGCTCCATGAAGTGCTTGTGGTTGGCGTCGCCATAGCAGAGGTGAAATCCGAGCTCGACTTCAGGGGGTATCGCATTGCCCAGGCTGACCAGCCTGTCGATGATGTCGGCGAAGGTGTCGGCGCCCCACCATTCAGCTTCTGAAAGCCAACCCTCGATCATGGCGAACTCCCATACGACCTCCCATTGTATGGCGAGGTCGGGGCCGGGAATGGCGGCCAGAATGGTCTCGAGCTCGGCGCGCAGGGCAGTCTGGTACGGGCCCTCGATGAGCGGTCGAGCGGCCGGTTCGAAGAAGTTGATGACAACGCCGACCGGGGTGGGCAGGCCGACTTGGAAGCGGGTGGCAGCGGGAATGATCCCCTCCGAGCGCAGCTGCACGAAAACTTGGTAGCTGTCCACGGCTGCTTTGGCGTAGCCCAGCGGTCCGATCGCGACGTCGTCCGGAGCGACCCCTGGGGCGACGGTCAGAAAGTTGCGTGCGCTGTACTGAGGGCGATGTGAGCGGGTTTCCGAGAATTGTGTGTTTCGGGTGAAGACGCTGTGCTGCCAGCGGATCCAGTTGGAGCGTTCTCCGGTCTCGCCATCGGGGATGCGGGCGATTCCGCTGCCGAGCGTCGCTGCCGTCCGGAGTGCCGCTTCCGAATTCTCCAGCGGAATACTGCCCACCAAGTGGACACGCGGGACGTAAGCCGTGGATGTCATGGTTCCACCCTGTCCTACTCGCTTCGACAAAAGATATTGGCTGCGACGGTACCAAAGTTCAGCATTCTTGCCATCGCGTTGATCGGATGCTTTCTGAAGACGACGAAAGCCTCGAACTCGAAGCAAGTCGGCCATTCCGTCGGAAATGAGTCCGTGGATCGGTCGGGGTCGCGCATCCCGTGTCGGCTGACGATCTGGTTGTACCGACCGTGTACCTCCCGAGCGCAGGAGGCGTCGGCTGCGGCAGAATTCAACGTATGCCGAGCCGCAAGTCTCCCGCTCCTCGCGGGACCGTCACACTGGCTCTGCTGGCCGAACAGCTGGGCGTGCACGTCTCCACGGTGTCCCGCGCGCTGAGCGAGAACCCGGTCGGAGTGAGCGCCGAGACGGTCACTCGCGTGCGGCAGTTGGCAGGTGAGCAGGGGTACAGGCGCAACGCCGCGGCCCTGTCCTTGCGCACGGGACGCACCAAGATGATCGGCGTAATGGTGCCGCGGTTGACCGACGTGGTCCTGGCGACCATCTACGACGGCATCGACCAAACGGCGATAGACGCCGGCTACAACACGGTGGTGGTCAATACCCGAGACCGCCCGGACCTGCAGCGTTCACGTTTGGACCTCATGCTGTCGCGCCAGGTCGAGGGGATAATCGTGGGCGACTCGCGGACGGACTCCAATCTCATTTCCGAGCTGCAGGGGTGCGGCGTGCCCTACGTGCTGGTGGCACGCCGAATGCCCCGGGAGATCTCCGTCAGCACCGATGACCTGAAGGGCGGTCGCCTGGCTGCCGAGCACCTGCTCTCACTCGGCCACCGGCGCATCGGGATCGTGGCGGGAGACCCGCACGCCAGCACCGGGGCGGAGCGGACGCTCGGGTTCCGGCGGGCCTACGCGGCGGCGGGGTATCCGCCGCCGGACGACTATGTGATCCCCTCGGGCTTCGACGTGCGCTCGGGCCGCGAGGCGGGGGATCACTTGTTGTCGTTGCCCCGTCCACCCACCGCCATCTTCGCCGCGAGCGACTTCGCGGCGGTCGGTGTGATGGGCGCGATGCGCGACCGGGGCTTGGAAGCCCCCCGAGATGTCGCCGTCGTGGGCTTCAACGACCTGGACGTGGCTTCCGAGTTGCCGACACCGCTGACGTCCGTGCACTCGCCTCTGTTCGACATGGGCGCACTCAGCATGCGGGTGCTGCTCTCGCTGCTGCGCGGCCGCCAGGTGCGGTCCCGCTTGCTGCAGCCGACCCTGTACCCCCGCGCTTCGACGGTGGGTACGTCACCGGGTCGGACCGACGCCGATCCGCCGCGTCGCCCCGAGATCGGCGCCAAGAGTGCTCGACCCGCGCAGGTCCCTTGACGACGGCAATCCCGCGACATACGTTACGCAAACGTTAGAGCGAACGTTTGCGTCCTGGAGGAAACCGTGGACAGAAAGTTCGATCTTGCGGTGGCCCAGGTTGGAGGCATACAGCCTTCCGAGGGCCGGGCGACGGCAGTACAGCGGCTCATCCGGTTGCTGGAGCAGTCCCACCATAAGGGCGCATCGTTCGTAGTTTTCCCCGAGCTGACTTTGACGACGTTCTTCCCCCGCTACTGGGCCGACGACATCGCGGTCATGGACCAGTACTTCGAGACCGAAATGCCCAGCGCCGAGGTCAAGCCGCTCTTCGACCGCGCAGCGGAGTTGCGGATCGGGTTCTACCTGGGCTACGCCGAGCTCACCCCCGACGGACAACATTTCAACACTGCAATCCTTGTGGATTCCATGGGCGGCATCGTCGGCAAGTACCGCAAGATCCACCTGCCCGGCCATGCGGACAAACTCGAGGATGTCCCCGTCCAGCACCTCGAGAAGCGGTACTTCGAGGTGGGCGACCTCGGGTTCGGCGTGTTCGAGGTGGACGGTGTCCGCTTCGGGATATGTCTGTGCAACGACCGTCGATGGCCGGAGGTCTACCGCGTGCTGGCTCTGCAAGGCGCCGACGTGGTGGTGCTGGGCTACAACACCCCGATCGAGGTGCCGGGGTGGCAGGAGGAACCGCACGCCAAGATGGAAACGCATCTGCTGTCGCTCCGCGCCGGCGCCTACCAGAACGCCGTGTGGGTGGCCGCCGCCGGCAAATCGGGAAGTGAGGACGGATGCCACATGATCGGTGGATCCGCGATCGCCGCGCCTTCCGGTGAGATCCTCGCAAAGGCGCGTACCGAGGGCGACGAAGTGGTGATGGCCACTGTGGACCTGGATTACTCCGAGCCGTACCGGCAGAGCGTGTTCGACTTCGACGCGCACCGGCGGCCGGAGCACTACTCGCTCATCGTCGACCGGGTGGGCCGAGGCGACCCGCTTCCGGTGGACTTCGCCTGAGTCCCCCGAGACATGTACACGCTCCCCCGGAGGTGACGACGATCTCTTTCCAGAGATGAGTGTCCACGGCCGACCGCTGAGCCGATGAGGGCCGTCGGGTCCCGGGCGTCCCCGAGGCGGTCCCCGGCCTGACGACGCAACGAACCGCTTCCCGCCCGTTGCACATCCACTGATCAAGAGGTCTGTGAGCCGTGCGGCACAACGCTGCCGGCTCACGAATCGCACGTGCACTTCGGTCTGCCCGCCGGCAGCACCGCTGGGTAGTCGCGCACCTCCATGACGTCCACGGATCCGGGTGCGTACTGTTCGAAACGGAGTCGAAGCAATGGATGCTTCAGCACAAAGGGTATCGCAGGTGCCTCGCGTCACCGAACGGGACGTGCGGATCGCAACGTGGGTCTGTTTCTTCGCTTGGACCTTTGCCGTTTATGATTTCGTGTTGTTCGGCAACCTTCTCCCGAAGCTCGCCGAAGATCACGGTTGGAGTTCCTCCCAGTCGACGGGGATCAACACCTGGGTGACCATCGGCACCGCACTGGTCGCCTTCGGCGTCGGCCCGCTCGTCGACAAACTGGGCCGCCGCAAGGGCATCATCATCGCGGTCATCGGTGCCGCGCTGGCGTCGGCGATGACCGCTGTTGCCGGCTGGGTGGTCGGCGCCGTGGCCGGCATCGGCATCGTGCTGCTCATCCTCGTGCGGTCCGTCGCCGGTCTGGGCTACGCCGAGCAGGCGATCAACGCCACGTACCTGAACGAGATGTTCGCCCACGTGTACTCCGACCCGGCCAGGGCGCGTCGCCGCGGCCTGATCTACTCGCTGGTCCAGTCCGGCTGGCCCGTCGGTTCCGTACTGGCGGCCTTGTCGATCTACCTGCTGTTCCCCGTCGGCGGCTGGGCACTCTGCTTCATCGTCGCGGTGTTCCCCGCCATCTTCATGGTGTGGGCCGCCCGCTACCTCAAGGAGAGCCCGCAGTTCGCCGTCCGCCACGAGGCCGAGAAGCTCATGGACGAGGGTCGGAGCGAGGAGGCCGTCGCGCTCGCGGATGCGGCCGGCATCGATCTGACCAACCGCTCGGCGCCGCTGACCTCGGCATTCACGGGCGAGGCGCTGCGGTCGACACTCGTGATCGGCTCCGCCTTCCTGCTCAGCTGGCTCGGCGTCCTGACGTTCTCCATCCTCGGCACATCGCTGCTCACTGCTGAGAGCGGCAAGAACATCAGCTTCGACAACGCGCTGGCAATCCTCATCATCTCCAACGCCACCGCGTTCGCCGGCTACCTCTTCCACGGCTGGCTGGGTGACCGGATCGGGCGCCGCAACACCATCGCGATCGGCTGGATCTTCTCGGGCCTGTCCTTCAGCGGCATGTTGCTGGCTCCGGACGGCAGCTACGGCCTGATCATCGCCCTGTACAGCGCCGGTCTGTTCTTCCTGATCGGCCCCTACTCGGCGCTGCTGTTCTTCAACGGCGAGAGCTTCCCCGTGCACACCCGCGCGACGGGCGGGTCGATCATCAACGCAGCAGGTCAGGTCGGCGCCGTGATCGGTGGCCTGCTGATCACCTTTGCGCTCGCCAGCGGCCACAGCTGGGACCAAGCCGCTTTCATCTGGGGATGCCTGCCGATCTTCGCCTCGGGAATCATCATCCTCGGCGCGCGCAACGTCTCGCCTCACCAGGTGCGGCGTGACTGAGATGCCCTTCCACCCCCCTCCCAGGAGCTCGTATCGATGACTCAACGTGTGATCGACTTATCCCTTCCCATAGACGACAACATGCCGAGCCACAAGTTCTTCCAGCGGCCGGTCCATGTGCCACATATCCGCCACGAGGACTCCGTCGAGCTCGGCCTCGGAGTTCCCGATGACCCGATGTCGATGGCGACGTCCTACATCGGGACACTCGACCACATCGGCACCCACGTCGACTCGTTCTTCCACGTCAAACCCGACGGCATGAAGATCGGCGAGATGCCGCTCGAGATGTTCTTCGGCAAGGCCGTGTGTTTCGACCTCACGCATATTCCCGATCTGGGAATGATCGAGGTCGAGGACATGGAGCGGGCGGAAGCAGCGTCCGGCGTCAGGGTTGAGGGCCACATCGTTCTTCTCAACACCGGCCTGCACAAGCGGCACTACCCCAGGCCGGAGGTGGTGACGAGCAATCCCGGCATCAGCACGGCGGCAACGCACTGGCTCGCGGACCGGGGCTCGAAGGTGCACGGCGTCGAAGGACCCTCCACCGACGCGCCGAACCACAACTACTTCTACAACCACCGTGTCTGCCGGGACCGGGGCATCACTCACTACGAGTGGCTGGTGAATCTCGAAGAGCTGGTGGGGAAGGGGGAGTTCATGTTCTACGGAGTGCCGCTCGCCCTGGCGAACGGCACCGGGGGCCCGACCCGCGCGTTCGCGATCCTCGAGGAGTAGCGATCCGCTGATGGCCACGGACTTTGCGTACATGACGGCGCTGGAGATCAGCCACCTCGTGTCGAGCAAGCAGGCATCCGCCGTGGAGGTGGTCAGCGCAGCCCTCGACCGACTGGACTCCGTGGAGCCGACCCTCAACGCGTTCGTCACGAGGACCCCGGAGCTGGCGCTGGACGCCGCCCGCAAGGCGGACGCGGAAGTGAGCAGAGGCGCTGTTGCCGGGCCGCTTCTCGGGGTGCCGATCTCGGTGAAGGACCTGATCGACGTCGCCGACGTTCGCACGACCTTCGGCTCGAGGGTCATGGCCGACAACGTGGCCCCAGCGGACGCGCCTTCGGTCAGCCGGGTGAGGGCGGCGGGCGCGTGCATTCTGGGCAAGACGACCACCACGGAGTTCGGTTGCAAGGCTGGTGGCGGGGACAGCCCGTTGACCGGCATCACCCGCAATCCCTGGAACACCGGCAGATCGACAGGCGGATCCAGTGCAGGAGCCGCCGCCGGCGTGGCGGCCGGTGTGACCCCGGTGGCGCTGGGGACCGACGGTGGCGGGTCCTGCCGGATCCCGGCGGCGCTCTGCGGCCTGGTGGGCATCAAGGCCCAGTACGGACGGGTGCCGGTCTTCCCGGCCAGTGCCACGCCCTCCCTCGGCCACGTGGGAGCGATCGCGAGAACCGTTCGTGACGCCGCCCACCTGTTGCAGGTGCTGTCGGGGTTCGATGCTCGGGACCCCGCAAGCGTCGCGCAGCCCGTACCCGACTTCGTCGGAGCCTGCGGGCGAGGGGTTGCGGACCTGCGGGTCGCCTGGAGCCCGACTCTGGGGTACGCGCCCCTGGACGACGAGGTTCGACAGCTCACGACCTCGGCGGTCGGGCGGCTGGAGGAAGCGGGCTGTCACGTCGAAACGGTTGAATGCGTATTCGGTGAGGATCCGATCGAGCTCTGGAACGCGGAGTTCTACGGCGGAGTGGGCGCGAGGCTGAAGTCCGCATTGGACAACACACCCGAACTGCTGGATCCAGCAGTGGCGGCGGTTCTGGGGGACGTGCTCTACAGTCAGACCGTGGAAGACTATTTCCTCAAGCACTTCAAGCGATTCGATCTCAGGGAGCAGTTCAGACGCTTCCTCGAGCCGTACGACGTGCTCATCACCCCCACTCTCCCCGTTGCGGAACTGGCGGCCGGCGTGAACGTTCCGCCGGATCTCGCGGATCGCAACATCGTGTCGTGGGTCTATTACACCTATCCCTTCAACCTCACCGGAAACCCCGCGGGCTCGGTGCCGTGTGGATTCACGCGCTCCGGGATGCCGGTAGGCCTCCAGATCGTCGCGAAGACGCTCCGGGAGGTCGACCTGTTCGCGGTGGCCGGTGCGCTGGAGGCGGCTTCGCCCTGGGCTCACCTGACCCCCTCTGAGGAGGCCTGGCAATGACATACCTGATGCTGACCGGCGGCCGCGTCGTCAACAGCGGCGGTTCGGTCGATGCGGACGTGCTGGTGCACAACGGCAAGATCGAGGCGATCGGCAATCTTTCCGGCCTCCCGATCGACAACGTGGAGCGGGTCGACTGTTCCGGACGGCTCCTGTTGCCAGGTGGCGTGGACGTGCACACCCACCTCGACTCGCCGATGATGGGCACCACCACGTCCGACGACTTCGAGACCGGCACCAGGGCCGCGGCGTGCGGCGGCACCACCACTCTGGTGGATTTCGCGATGCAGGGGCCGGGGGAGAAGCTCCTTGAATCGCTGGACAAGCACCGGGCGAAGGCGCAGGGGCGCGCCGCCATCGACTACGGGTTCCACATGTGCGTCACCGATCTCTATGACGGCGCCGTGGACGAGTTCACCGAGATCATGCAGACCGGCGTCACCAGCTTCAAGGTCTTCATGGCTTATCGCGGCACACTCATGCTGCACGACGGCGCGCTGTTCAACGTGCTGCGCGAGTCGGGCCGGATCGGCGGGCAGGTGTGTGTCCACGCGGAGAACGGCGACGTGATCGACCGCCTCGCCGCCGACCTGGTGGCGGCGGGAAAGACCGGCCCGGGATCGCACGAGATCTCCCGTCCGCCGTCCACGGAGATCGAGGCCGTGCACCGGGCGATCCAGATCGCGCGCATGGCCGACTCGCCGATCTACTTCGTGCACCTGTCGACCGAGGGCGCGGTCGAGGCCGTTGCCGAGGCGCGATCCCAGGACCGGGCGGTCGCCGGGGAGACCTGCACGCACTACCTGACGCTGGACCGCTCGCTTTACGACGCGCCCGGCTTCGAGGCAGCGAAGGTGGTGCTGACGCCACCGCTGCGCACCGAGGAACACCGCGCCGCGCTCTGGCGCGGGCTGCGCGCCGGCACCCTCGGCGTCGTCAGTTCCGACCACTGCCCGTTCTGTTTCGAGGAGAAGCGCAGGCTGGGCGAGGCCGACTTCCGCGCGATTCCCAACGGCGGCCCGGGCGTCGAGCACCGGATGATCGTCATGTACGCCGAAGGCGTCCGTAAGAACCAGATCTCGCTGGAGAAGTTCGTCGACCTGACCGCCACCGCACCGGCCCGCCAGTTCGGCCTTTTCCCGACGAAGGGCGCGATCGTCAGCGGGGCCGACGCCGACATCGTGGTGCTCGACCCGAACGGCACCACGACCATCTCGGCGCAGACCCAGAACCAGCGCATGGACTACACGCCCTACGAGGGATGGACGCTCCCCGGCGCCATCGAGGCGGTCTACTCGCGTGGCGACGAGGTCGTTCGGAGTGGGAAGTACGTCGGGGCGGGGGGTCGCGGCCGCTTCCTGGCGCGCTCGACCCTGTGACGGCGGGGCCCACGACAACGGGTCCCATGGCCGCGGCCGGTCTCCCGTGCGGAAGGAGGAGCTGAGAATGGCGTCGACGCCGGAGTCGCTGACCCCCCAGCCGTCGCGGCTCGAGCACGATCTCACCGAGCTGGCGAGAATCCGCAACCCGGAGAGCGGCGGATGGACCAGGACGGTGTTCTCCGAGCCCTACCGGGCATCGCGGGAGTGGATCAGGTCCCGGATGGTCGACGCCGGGCTGGAGGTCCACACCGACGGGGCGGGCAACGTCGTCGGGGTGCGGCACGGACGACGCCCCGGGGCGCCGAGCCTGATCACCGGTTCGCACACCGACACCGTGGAGTCGGGCGGCCGGTTCGACGGAGCCGTCGGCGTGCTCGGCGCCCTGGAACTGGTGCGGCAGCTGACGGAGCATGACGTCGTGCTGGAGCGGGACCTGCTGGTCGTGGACTTCCTCGGGGAGGAGTCCAACGACTTCGGCCTGAGCTGCCTGGGCAGCCGAGCGCTCGCCGGTGAGCTGACCGCGGCCGACCTCGATCGCCGTGACCACGAGGGAATGCGACTCGGCGACCGCTACGCGGCGTTCGGTCTCGACCCCGCAGGTGTCCCCGGCGCCGGTTGGGCCCGCTCCCGGCCGCTGCACGGGTACGTCGAGTTGCACATCGAGCAGGGTCCGCTGCTGGAGGAGCGCGGCACGCCGATCGGAGTGGTCACCGCGATTGCGGGGATCGAGCGGCTGCTGGCCAGGTTCGACGGCAGGCCGGACCACGCGGGGACGATGCCGATGGGCGACCGGCGGGACGCGCTGGTCGCGGCAGCGGAAGCGGTGCTGGCCGTCCGGCGGGAGGGCTGCGGCGCACCCGTGCACGGTGTCGCCACCACCTCCCGGCTCGTCTCCGAGCCCGGATCACCCAACGTGGTCCCCGGAGCGGTGCGGATGCACGCCGAGATCCGCAGCGTGGACACCACGTGGCTGTCCGCTGCCACCCGCCGGTTGGCCGAGGAGATCCGGGCCAGGGCAGCGGGCTACGGGGTCGACGTCGACGTCGAGTGGTCCACCGACAACGCCCCTGTCCCGGCGAGCGGTGAGGTGCACGAGGTCGTGTCCGCAGCAGCGGATGCGCTCGGAATCGCGTGGGAGCCGGTGCCCAGCGGGGCGACGCACGATGCTGTGCACATGGCCCGTCTGTGCCCGATGGGGATGATCTTCGTGCCCTCGCGTGGCGGTCGGAGCCACTGCCCGGACGAGTGGTCCGAGCTCGAGCACATCGTCACCGGTGTGCAGGTCCTCGGCGCCACCCTGCTCGACATGGACCGGCGGGAGATGACGGCGGGATCCAGTTCATGATCCGCTACGTGGGTCAGACGCTCGGGCCGAACTCCGGGGACGTGATGCCATGAGCACCTTCGATGCAGCCGACGATGCCACCCGCGACACCTACCGGAGCGCGGGGTTCACGGGCCGCTTCGAGTTGGGGGAGCGGCCGGCGATCGTGGTCGTCGACTTCTGCCGCGGGTTCACCGACCCGGAGTGTCCGCTCGGGTCGGACACCACAGCCGAGGTCGAACGCACGCGGGAAGTGCTCGACGTCGCCCGGGAGCGCGGAGTGTTCGTGGCCTTCACGACCATCGCCTACGACGAGAGCGCGCGTGCCACGACAACCTGGCTGCGCAAGGTGCCGTCCCTCGGTGAGCTGACCGTCGGCTCACCCTGGGTCGAGATCGATCCGCGCCTGGGCAGGCTCGCCGGCGAGCCGGTGATCGCCAAGACCGGCGCGTCGGCCTTCTTCGGCACGCCGCTGCACGCGCTTCTCGTCGCGAACCGGGTCGACAGCGTGCTCGTGCTCGGCGCGACCACATCGGGGTGCGTCCGCGCCTCGGTCGTGGACTCCGTGCAGCACGGCTTCCCCACCTTCGTCGTCACGGACTGCTGCGCAGACCGGTCGGCAGGCCCGCACGAGGCGAACCTGTTCGACATGACGGCGAAATACGCCGATCCCCTCACCGCCGAGGAGGCCGTGGTTCACCTCAGCGGTTCGTCCACTACAAGGAGATGAACATGCCCAAGGACATCAAGTGCGTGTTCGGCGTCGACATCGACGCCGTCGGAGGGTGGTTGGGTTCCTACGGTGGTGAGGACTCGCCGTCGGACATCCAGCGGGGAATGTTCTCCGGTGAGATCGCCACCCCGCGGGTGCTGAAGCTCTTCAAGAAGTACGACCTGCCGGCCACGTGGTTCATCCCCGGCCACTCGATCGAGACGTTCCCGGACTCGGTGAAGATGATCGTCGATGCCGGCCACGAGATCGGCGCGCACGGCTATTCCCACGAGAACCCGATCGCGATGACGCCCAAGCAGGAGGAGGACGTCCTCGCCTACACCGTCGAGCTCATCGAGAAGGTCAGTGGCAAGGCCCCGCGCGGCTACGTGCCGCCGTGGTGGGAGATGTCGAACATCACCACGGCGCTGCTGCAGAAGTACGGCTTCACCTACGACCACGGGCAGGGTCTGCACGACTTCGTGCCGTTCTACGCACGGATCGGCGACTCCTGGACCAAGATCGACTACTCGCAGGAGGCCAGCACCTGGATGAAGCCGCTGCAGCGCGGTGAGGTGATCGACCTCGTCGAGATCGGCGCCAACTGGTACATGGACGACCTGCCTCCGATGATGTTCATCAAGGGGGCCCCGAACAGCGCAGGCTGGGTGAACCCGCGGGACGTCGAGGCCTGGTGGAAGGACCAGTTCGACTGGGTGTACCGCGAGCAGGACTACGGCGTCTTCGCCTTCACCATCCACCCCGACGTATCCGGTCGCCCCCAGGTGCTGTTGATGCTCGAGCGGTTGATCGAGTACATCAACGGCCACGAAGGCGTCAGCTGGGTCACCATGGAGGATGCGGCGAACGACTTCCGCAAGCGTTATGCCTACCCGGGCCCGAACGGCAGCCCGTTCATGCCGGGTTCCTGATCGGCGGGCGGGGGTGGGCCGGCAGGCCCCGAGCCGTCCCGCCCCCGCCGGACCCCGCGTGCGACCAACCGCAAACCCGAAGGATCATTGATCTGCGATGTGCGTGCTGTGCTACGAGCTGGCTCCCGAGGACCACTGGACGGACGGAGTGTCCGTCGGTGAGACGGCAGACATGCCGGGCCGCCCGCGATACAGGCGCACGCGCATCCTCTCCGCGGTGCTGGCCCCGTACGGCCTCACTGTGTCGGACCCGGGCAAGGGAGCACACCGCGTGATCGCCGACCGCAAGGGGTCGGCGGAGGTGGCCGCCGCGCTGCCCGCCGTCTGGCAGGCCGCCGAACGCCTGTCGTCACGCACGATCGACGTGCTCGATCCCCACCTCCTGGCTGCCCTCGCCCCGGACGATCCGGCATGACGCTGCTCAGCCTGCCCACCACCGAGCCCACCCCGGCCGGACAGGGTCGGCGCTCGGTCACCCTGCTCAGCGGCTTCCTCGGGTCGGGCAAGACCACACTGTTGCGCCGCGAGCTGGACCGAGCCGGTGATCACGCGCCCGCGGTGATCCTCAACGACTTCGGCGAGACGATCGTCGACGACGTCCTACTGAGCGTCGACGGGGACCGGCCGGTCGTGGTGTCCGGCGGTTGCGCCTGCTGCACCCGTCGTGACGACCTTGCCCAGGCCCTCGCCGGCCTGCTCGACGCCGAGCAGAGCGGCCGAGCGCCGCGCCGCGACCACGTGGTGATCGAGACCAGCGGGCTCTCCGATCCCGGGCCGATCGCGTTCACCATCGCGAACGATCCGGTCCTGAAGCATCACTACGCCCTGGCACGGATCTGCGTCACGGTCGACGCCCTCACCGGTCTGGACAGCATCGAGAACCATGAGGTCGCGCTGCGGCAGTTGCTCGCGGCCGATGACGTGGTGGTCACCAAGGCAGACCTGGTCGAACCCGAGCATGTCGAGGACCTGGTCCGCAGCCTGCGTCGGATCATCCCCTCCACGACGGTCAGCGTCACGGCCGCCGGTGAGCTGCTGCGCACCGAGGCGCCGACCGGTGCGCCCGCCTCCACGCCGTCGGTCCGGCTTGCCGGGGGCTTCGCGGACGCGGCGCACACCAGTGCCGTCTCCACGCTGGAGCTGGCGACCGACGAGCCCCTCGACTGGCAGGCTTTCGCCATCTGGCTGAGCCTCCTGCTGCACCGGCACGGTCCGGCGGTGCTCAGGGTCAAAGGCGTCCTCGACGTCCGCGGCGCCGGGCCGGTTGCGCTCAACGGGGTGCAACACGTCGTCCACCGCCCGGAGCACCTCACCGGTCCGGTTCCGCCGGGCAGCAGGCTCGTGCTCATCGCCCACGGTCTCGACGCCGAACTGCTGGAGCGTTCCTTCCACGCTTTTCTCGCCATCAGGTGAAAGGTGAGGTGACATGTGAATCACGATGCAGGCCTGCCACGGGTGGTGGTCTTCTCCCTCGGCGGCACCATCGCATCGACCAACACGGCTGGTGAGACGGCCGGCGGGGTGACGCCCCGGCTCGGCGCCCGCGATCTCGTCGAGGCCGTCCCACAGCTGCAGAAGGTCGCCGAGCTGGAGACCGTCTCGTTCCGTCAGGTCGCCTCCTCCGACCTGACCTTGCAGGACATCGTCGCGCTCGCCGCGCAGATCACCGGCTGCTTCGAGGCCGGAGCGAGCGGTGCCGTCGTCACCCAGGGCACGGACACGATCGAGGAGACCTCGTTCGCGCTCGACCTGCTCGTGCGTGATCACCGTCCTGTCGTCGTCACGGGTGCGATGCGCAACCCCACCCTCGCCGGGCCCGACGGACCCGCCAACCTGCTCGCGGCCGTGCAGGTGGCGGCGGCCCCGGAAGCCGCCGGCCTGGGCACCCTCGTCGTTCTCAACGACGAGATCCACGCCGCACGGTTCGTGCGCAAGACGCACACCTCGAGCCCGGCCACGTTCCACTCGCCGACCGTCGGTCGACTCGGATGGATGACCGAGGGCCGGCCGCGAATCGCCTTCCGCGCACCCACACTCGAAGGGATCCCGACGGGGGTGAACGAGCAGGAGGTGCCGCCCGTCGCCCTCCTGACGTCCGCTCTCGGCGACGACTCCAGGCTCATCGCGCAGGTGGAGACGCTCGGATACGCCGGCCTCGTGATCGAGGCACTCGGCGGCGGCCACGTTCCTTCACACGTCGTCCCGGTGCTGGCGGACCTGGCCTCACGGCTGCCGGTCGTGCTGGCCTCGCGCACCGGCAGTGGTGAGATACTCCGGGAGACCTACAGCTTTCCCGGCTCGGAGCGAGACCTGCTCTCCCGCCCGCTCATCCCGGCGGGCTTCCTCGACGGCCCGAAGGCCCGCATCCTGCTGAGCCTGCTCCTGGCGGCCGGTGCGAACCTTGACCGGGTGCGCACGGCGTTCGAGCAGATCAACACATCCATCACCGCGCCGATCGTCAGCGGAGCCCACCCCACCGCCGGCGCGACCGCCTACTAGCGACCCGATGGCCACGGGGAGGCCGGGCGTTCACGCTGCGCTCAGAACGGTGGTGGTTCGTCGTCGGTTGCCGTGGTGGTGGTGCGGGGTTCGGTGAGTGGTGGTGGGTCGACCCGGTAGGTGTGTCCGCTGGGTGTGGTCCAGATGATCGATCCGTCGACGTACTGGGTGACGCTCCATCCGGGGTAGCCCTTCAACCGGTGGTGTGGCCGGCATTTGGGCCCGAGGTTGGCCGCTGAGGTGGGGCCTTGGTCGTTGGTGGGGTTGTAGGGCTGGTTGTGGTCGAGGTCGCACAGGTGTGCGGGGACGCGGCAGCCGGGGTGTTGGCAGTACTGGTGCCGTGCGATGAGGTGTTCGGCCAGGTGTGGTGGTGGTCGGTAGCGGGTGGTGCCGTAGTCGAGCAGGGCGCCGCTGAGGGGGTCGGTGACCAGTCGCCGCCAGACGCTGTCGGGGCCGGCGGCGAGTTCTCGTGCTTGTTCGGCGGGGATGGGGCCGTAGCCGGTGAGTTCGCCGGGTTCGTTGCTGACTCCGCGCAGGGTGTCGAGCGGGACGGTGACCCGGATCTGTACCGAGACCTTGTTGGTGACCGCGGGCACTCCACCCGGGGGTGCTACCCCGGGGAGCCGTTCTGTTCCTGGCACCAGCGCCCCCGATCCGAAGGTCGGGGCGCCGTCGTTCACGGGTTCGGCCGATTCACCGGCGGCGGCGTTCGTCTCGGCGGCTTGTTGGCTGGCGTTGCTGCAGAACCCGGTCTCGCGCAACACCAGATCCACCAACGCATCCGCCCGCCGCGCCGCCATCGGCCGCTCATCCCTGCTCCCGCAGCCGCGGGCGTGCTGATCCAACACCGCGAACGTGCCCACCGCCTCCGCAGCGGGCAACGTCGCCGACAAGGTCGCCATGCCGTCGCGTTCGGGGTAGAGCACCACCCCGCGTTCACGTCGCTTGCGTTCCCGCCGCCGCACCGCCGCCTCGCCATCCACCCGCAGCACCGCCCGGCGGACCGCGGCACGCAGTTGGCCGTTGGTCTGCTCCGGTGCCCGCGGCAACACCTTCCGCTCCACCACCCCGGCAGCCGCCGCGTCCAGATCCGCGCAGCCCTCGGTGATGATCCGCGCCTTGGTCAGCGTGATCACCCCGGCGTGCAGTGCCGCGAACGTGGCGGGGAACTCCTCCACCACCTGTCGGGCCTCACCCACCCGCCACGCCACCCCACCGGGCGAGAGCCGCAGCATCAACGCCACCTCGGCCTGAGCGGACTCGACCGCCTGCACCTGGTTCATGCCCGCAGGCGGGCCTGCCTCGGCGGTGGCGACGAACCGGGCGATCTCCTCGTACTGCCGTGCCTGCGCCCAGGCGATGATCTTCTCCCAGCCCCCGATCCGCTCCAGCACCTCGAACCGATCCACGGTCGGTTCGGCTTGGGCCAGGAGCATGGTCATGGTTCCGTCGGGGGCGTACCCCGACCACGACAGCGGGGTGGTCTGCGTCTGGTCCGCAGTCTCCACAGCACCACCACTGTCATTATCGAACATGCGTTCGAGTCTAGTCGCGGGCACCGACAATTCCGGCGCCGCGCCAGGCCGTTCGATGCGGTCGGAGCCGGGAGGCCGGGTTGCCAACCCGCAGACCTGTCAGTCCGAACTTGGTCAGCGCCGTTAGGCGATCCGGGGCGGGTGACAGGCCGGCCGCGGCGGAGTCGTGCCAGATCGCGGCAGTGAGAGCGAGGAGTCGTTGGGCGATGCGGGCGCCGATGCCGTCGATGCCGCACCCGCCGTACAACTCGAGGTCGAGCCGGCCTGTGGGGGTGTCGGTGACCGACTCGATCAGTAGGCGGACCGGTTGATTGGCTGCTCGCCCGGGCGGGACCCGCGGTTGCGGTAGGACGGACCCTGCAGTACTGCACCCCGGGTGCCCTGGTCCGCGAGGACCGCCAGCCCGGGCCGCTGCGTAGTGAAGGTGGTGTCGTGGTCGAGGACCGCCATCAGGACCTGGCGTTCGTCGAGTCTCGGATCGGCCGGTACCGGTCGCTTGATCAGCGGCGACGCTCAGCGCAGGCGCTTGATGTAACCGGACTGCCCCAGTCGGTGTAGGAACTCTGCAGGCGGGGCGCTGGGCCCGAACCGTAGTCAGCGGCCCTCCGAGCGCAGCGCCTCCCGCAACCCGTCGAGCATGTCAGCGGTCTCGTTGCGCCTGCAGCCGTTTGCGCTGCGGGGTGTAGTGCCACCACGGGCGGCCCGGCCGCCCTTCGGCCTGGTCCACAGCGGACATGACGGTGTCGAGCAGGCACGGGTCGAGTCGCTCGCCGGAGGCGGCTGACATCCGCTCGTACAGCTCGACCGGATCCTGGTCCACCAGCTGCGCGATCCTGGTGATGCCGATGCGTTCGAAGTGACCGGCTACGGAACGGCCGACGTTCACGAGCGCGGTGAGATCCGAACCTTCAATCGAGGTCATTGAGCCCTCTTCTCTGTTGCCAGCCTGTCGCGTCGAGGTCGTCGGCCAGCAGGCCGATCTGCTCGGGCGCCCCCGAACACGGGAACAGCAACAGGTCGTCGGCTCCGGCCTGGGTGAGGCGACCGATCTCCTCACGCAGATGGTTGATGTCGGTGATGACGTCGGGGCGAACCCGGGGAAGATATTCGGCCCCGTAGTAGTGCGCCACGTACGCTTCGGCGGTCTCCGCCGCGCCGGTCCCCGGGCAGAAGTAACGCTCGACGATTACCCGCGGTCGTCCGGGGCGTCCGGCTCGGGTCCATTCCCGGCGGACGGCGTCGACGCCCTCTTCCAGGATGTCCAGCCCGAAAGACGGAGCCACCCAGCCGTCGGCCAGCGCGGCGGCACGGGCGAAGCCGGCGGGCACGACTCCGGCGAGCAGGACCTCCGGGCGCCCCGGTGGCAGGGCAGGGATCGGTCCGGAGGCCCCATCCACCTTGCCGTTCCAAACGTCTCGCATCGCCGCCAGGGTGGCTTCGAACGCGACGCCCCGTTTCGTCATCGCGACGTCGCTGGCTGCGTAGTCCTCGGCCCAGCCGCCCATGCCGAGTCCTACGGTCAGCCGCCCTGCGGAAAGCCGTTCAACGGAGTCGATCTGCTTGGCCAAGACGATCGGGTTGCGACGATAACCGGCATTGAGCACGGTGGTCAGCAGTTCGATGTGTTCGGTACGGGCCGCCGCGGCGGCCAGCGCCACCAGCGGGTCCAGATTGTCATATACCAGTCGGTCGATCACGCCCAACGACCGAAAGCCACGCTCCTCGCTTTCGGCCGCCCATCGTCCGATCGACGTGGCATCCGTCCCAGGCACGGCCGCGGGAAGCCCGATTCCGATTCTCAACATTCCTCCTCAGATGATCGGCCCAACGTAACCCGGCAGATCCAGCCAGATCTTGAAGGAATCGGACATGCGCCACGGGTCCCTCCGCCGCCGTCGCCGAGGAAGATCAAGGCGGACCGAGCACTTCCGGGGTGATCAGGGCGCGGGCAGCGGCGGCGAAGTACTGCTCGGAGACCGACCCGGTCAGGCCGAGGATGACGCCCTGGCTGAGACCGACGAGCAGTCCTCTGAGCGCCACGGCCAAGCGCTGCGCCTGCCGTGGGGTCACCGGGGCCTCGTTGTGGGATCTACCGGTGAACAATGCGGTCAGTCGTTCCTCGTGCGTCCGGATGGCTTCGGCGAGCTTCGCCCGCAGTTCGGGTTCTCGTAGTGCCAGGTCCTGCAGGCTGATCTCGAACGACGGGTGGCGCAGTGAGTCGCGGTCGTCGCACAAGCGGCGGTAGTGGCGGGCGAAGGTGTCGACCGCTTCGACGAGGTCGAGGCCTGCGCGGGGACGGTCTCTTGCATGCCTTCGCAGTGGGGGCCGAGGTAGTCGGTGACCATCGCGATCAGCAGGCCGTTCTTGCTGCTGAACAGTGAGTAGACGGCGCCGGCGGTCAGCTCGGCCTGCTCGGTGATCTCCTCGAGCCTCGCCGTGTGGCCGTCTGCTCCGCGACCCCTTCCGTCCGTGCCATGCGTCGTCGCGTAGTCCCCGGCGAGGTGCGTCAACAGCAGGTTGAAAGCACGGCTTGATGAACGAGAAATGGATGTGAGGTGCCCCCAGGTATGTCCACGGTGTGAAGCGCGGCCCGGTCCGACATCGGCATATGCGGATTGTTGCATTCGTCGAACCGCGCCTGCTGTCGATCCGTGTGGTGCGAAGATCGGGTCGGGATGTCCGGCCCGCAGACCGGGGGATCCACATGAAGAAGGTCATCCGCGCGGTTCGGTACGGGGCTGTCGCCCTAGCGAGCCTCGCCGCGCTCACCGCCTGCAGCTTCCAGGCCGCCGCTCCGGCCTTGCCGGTCCCGCAGGTGGGCGCGCTCGGGCAGGTGGTCGGCAGCAGCCCGCCTCCGATCGCGAACTCGATGGGGCAGGTGCAGGTCTTCGGGGGCCCGACGACCGGCACGCTGGCACTACCCACCAATCACAGCGCGGCTCCCAGCATTCAACTGCAGGCGGTCAACAACCCCCAGATCGGCACCTACGTCACCGACAGCGCCGGCATGACCCTGTATCGCTCCGCCGCGGACAGTACGAACCCGCCGCAGTCCACCTGCAACGGCAACTGTGCGGCGACCTTTCCGCCGCTGGTGGTCGGGTCTTCCGCGAAGATCTACACGGCCGGAGTCAACGCCTCCAGCGTCGGTTACGTCCAGCGGTCCGACGGCACCTACCAGGTGACCATCAACGGGTCGCCGATGTACTACTACTGGCAGGACCAGCAGCCTGGCCAGATCAACGGTCAGGGTGTCGCGAACAACTGGTCGACCGTGAGTCCGACGGGCGGTAATGCCGCATCCGGGCAGTCGTCACGTGGGCAGTCGTCAGGTCGGCAGTCGGCCGGCGGGCAGTCGTCGGGCGGCGCCGGCTCCGCTCCCGTCGAGGGAAGGCCCAACGAGCTCACGGTCTATGAAGGGGCGAATTTCGGTGGCGAGTTCACCGATTTGGAGGGAAGCTTCTCCGATTTTTCCACCGTGGACCTCAATGACAAGATCACATCTATTACCAATAATACGGGCAAGGATGTGTGTTTCTGGACCGATGCCAACTTCCAGGCGTCGGAGGTCAAAGTTCCCGCGGGCGTCACCGTGGCGCAGCTCAGCCAGCCCTTTGACGACAAGATCTCCTCGGAAAAGCAGTGCTGATATTTTCCCGAACCATGCCGGCCGCTGATCCGCGGTAGGTCTCGGCAACGAGGAGCGGCTCGGCCAGACCGAGCGGACGCCCGGCGCCTCGGCCAGGGCGACGCCGTGAGGGCATCGGCAACCGTGGCGAAAGTTTCAGGCATTTCAGACAGCTCGGGCAGGCCGGTTGCCTCGATCGGGTGACTGGCCAATACTGCCCGCACGTCATGGTCACCCGTTCGGACAAGGAGGTCTGGCGGTAGTGGGTAACCGGCACCAACGACTCACCCTGTTGGACCTGGTGGACTGCAACGCGATCGAGCACCCCGATGCCCTCGCCCTGGTGGACGGCGAGATCCGGTTGAGCTGGTCCGAGTATCGGGCGCAGGCCCGGGCGATTGCGTTGGTGCTGCTGGACCTGGGGGTGGGCCGCGGCGACGTGGTCGGCCTGCACATGGTCAACCGGGCAGAGCACGTGCTCGCTGATGTCGGCGCGGTGATGGCGGGCGCCATTCCCTGCAGCTACTACAACAGCTTGGCCGCTGAGCAGCTTGCCTGGGTTGCGGCGGACTCGGCGGCGTCGGTGGTGGTCGTCGATGCCGTCCGGCTGCCCTTGTGGCTGGCTATCCAGGAGCAACTGCCCAGGCTGAGGTACCTCCTCGTGCTCGACCTGGATCCGGATGTCGTGCCGCCGCTGGGCGTGGAGCGGTTCGAGCAGTGGGTGGCCGTGGCCTCCGAGCAGCTTGGCCAACGCGGGCCCGAGATCGACTACGCCAGCTACCAGATGCACCCGAGCGACCCGCTCACCATCGTCTACACCTCGGGTACGACGGGGTTTCCCAAGGGCACGGTCATCACCCATACCGCGGCGCTGTGGGTCATGGAGCAGGTGAACAGGCAGCTCGTCGAACATCTCGGCGGTCCGGTTCCGATCGGGTGGTCGACGGTGTCCTACCTGCCGTTGGCTCATGTGGCGGAACGATTGTTCTCGCACTACCAAGCTTTGGCCCGGGCGATCACGGTCACTTACGTTCGGGATTCCGCGAAGTTGCCTCAGATACTCCCGGCAACCCGGCCCAACCTGTTCCTCGGGGTGCCGAGGGTCTGGGAAAGAATGTACGGCGCCATCCGGGAACGAGCGGCGAATCAGAAGAGTCGCTTCCGGCGTCTGCTCGTCAACTCGGCGATCTCGGTTGCTCGCGAGGTGGGCACCGCACGGTTGACCGGCAAGAGCGCACGCTGGTGGACCCGCCTCCGGTGTCCGCTCATGGAGCGAGTCGTCTACCGGCGGCTGCGCGCGGGGCTCGGTCTGGATCGGGTGGAGCTCGCGGTCAGCGGTGCGGCGTCGCTGCCGGCCGAGGTGGTGGCGTTCTTCGCCGGGATGGGAATCACCATCATCGAGGTCTACGGGATGACCGAGACCTGCGCGATGCTCGCGCACAGTCCGCTGGACGCGCCGCGGCTGGGCAGCGTGGGGCGCGCGCTGCCGGGCGTCGACCTGTGGATCGCCCCGGATGGCGAAGTGCTGGCGAGAGGCCCCAACATCACCCCTGGCTATCTGAACCAACCGGAGGCGACGGCGGAGGCGATCGACGCGGCGGGCTGGCTGCACACCGGCGACATCGGCGCCCTGGACGACGACGGATACCTGCGCATCACCGGCCGTAAGAAGGAGCTCATCAACACCGCGTCCGGGAAGACGATCTCGCCCGCCGGCGTGGAGGGCGCGTTGTCGTCAGGCTCCGACCTGGTCGGGTCCGTCTACGTGCACGGTGATGACAAGCCCTGCCTGGTAGCCCTCGTCACACTCGATCCCGGCTGGGCGCAGTGGTGTGCAGCGCGGGATATCAGGGTTCGTTCGATCGCCGACGCGGTGGCCGATGGACGGGTGCGGCTGGAGGTGGCCCGGTGCATCGGCGCGGGTAACGCTGCCCTCTCGCGTGTCGAGCAGGTCAAGAACTGGGCTCTGCTACCGGAGGAATGGACCAGCGAGGCAGGTCAGCTCACGCCGACGTTGAAGCTGAAACGCACGGTGATCGCTGAGTGGTACCGCGACGAGATCGAGGAACTCTACGACCCGCTCACAGCCGAATCGTGGGCGGATGAGTAATTCGACGCCTGGACGGGCACCGATCACCACGAATCGTCTCTGCGGGCCGCAAGTGTCACGTCACTGACCGCGTCGTGCGCTCCTATCGCAGCCGCGTGCGGAAGGCTGGTGGCGCTGCGGATGGTGTACCGGCCGGCCGGGACGTTGTCGAAGCGGTACGCGCCGTAGTCATCGGTCACGGTCGTGTCGACCTTGCGTCCGTGCTGATCGTGCAGGGAGAGCGTGATCCCGGGGACGGCCTGCCCGGCCGCTGTGACGGTGCCGGTGAGAATGCCGAGGGTGTGGACGGGCAGGTCGACGACATGGTCGGAACCTGTCGCGGCTCCGAGTTCGATCACGCGGGCGACGGGGTCGGCTCCGGGAGTCGCGACCGCGATCGTGACGGTCGTCGTGGCGATGCCGTCGAGGCGGTAGCGACCGTCGGGGTCGGACATGGTGCTGGCGATGACCTCGCCGGCAGGATCGAGCGCGAGCACTGCGGCGGCCGGAACGGGGTGGCCGGTTTGCGGGTCGTGAACGATCCCGGTGATGCTCCTGATCGTCTTGAGCTCGACATCGATCAGCACGGAGCCGGCCCGGTCGAAGATTGTCGCGGTCACCGAGACGGCGTGCGGTTCGTAACCAGGTCGGCGGGCGATCAGGATGTAGTGGCCGGGTCGGAGGCTGTCGAACCGGAACCGGCCATCGTCACCGCTGGTCACCCGGGAGATCTGGCTACCGACGCTGTCGGTCAGTGTGAGAGTCACGCCGGACAGCGGTCTCGTTGCACTGTGGACTCGGCCGGTGAGCGATGCCGAGGGTGCTTCGTCGGTGGCTAGGGGCCCGGCGAAGACATCGTGCTGGTCCGTCACGGGATGTCCTTCCTAGTGCCGCTGCAGAACCGGCAGGGCGATGTCGTGCTGCTGGGTTGAGCCCGCTGCGACAGTCACGGCCTCGTGGATCGCCGGGTGCTCGACGGTGACGAGGGTCAGTGGTTGCACGGGTAGGGCGTCGAGCCGGTAGCGGCCGTGCGCGTCGGCAACGGTGCTGCTCACGACACTGCCGTCGATGGTGTGTGCGGTGACGGTCACCAGAGCGGGAGTGGGCCCGGTGGTCCCGTCGACCGAGCCCGTGACGACTCGGGTCAGCTCGCCCAGGGCCCGCTCGACAGACGCCCGGGCCGCTGTCTCGTGTCCGGCCATCGGCCCCGTCGGGTCCGGTGCGGTGGGGGCAGCCACGGTCTGTAGGGGCAGGCTGCGCTGCCGTCCCGGGATGAAAGCGGTGATGACGAGCGCGAGGAGCGCAGCGCCGGAGCCGACCGCCAGGACGACGCGGAACGCGTCCTGCGAGGGGAAGGTGGCGCCCCCGATCGTGATGGTGATCTGTGCGAGCACGACCCCGGCGACCGCGCTGGAGACCGAGGTGCCGATGGAGCGCATGAGCGTGTTGAGGCTGTTGGCGGCGGCGGTCTCCGACACGGGAACGGCGCCCATGACGAGGGCGGGCATCGCCCCGTAGGCGAGGCCGACGCCGGCGCCGATGATGCTGGAGACGACGACGAGTTGCCAGATCTCCGACATGAGCACGATGGCCAGCGCGTAGCCGGCGGCCACGACGAAGGCACCCCACATCAGCGTGACCTTCGGCCCCCGGGTGCGGGAGATGCGAGCGGAGACGGGAGCCATCGCCATCATGACCAGCCCGTTCGGCGCCATGATCAGGCCGACGGCGAGCATGCTCTGCCCCAGCCCGAAGCCCGAGCTCTCGGGCAGCTGGATCAGCTGTGGCAGCACCAATGACATCGCGAACATCGCGAACCCGAACACCGCCGAGGCGATGTTGGTGAGCAGGACCTGGGGACGTGCAGTGGTGCGCAGGTCCACCAGCGGTCGCGGTGTCCGTAGCTCCCATCGGCCCCAGAACGCCAGTACGACAACGGACGCCGCAAGCAGGCCCAGGGTCAGGCCGCTGCCCCATCCCCAGTTCGAGCCGCTGGAGATCACCAGCAGCAGAACCACCAGTACCGCCGAGAGTCCGACGGCTCCCAGGAAGTCGAATCGCCCGCCGCCACGGACGGGGGACTCGGGCACAACGGTCACCACGAGCACGGCGACGAGCGCGCCGAGGCCGGCGGCGGTCCAGAACAGGACGTGCCAGTCGGTGCGTTCGGCCAGGAACGCGGCCGCGGGCAGCCCGAGTGCGCCACCCACCCCGAGGGAGGCGCTCATCATGGCCGTGGCGGAGCCGAGCCGTTCCGCGGGAAGCTCGTCGCGCATGATGCTGATCCCGAGCGGGATCACACCGGCTGCCAGACCTTGCAAGGTCCGCCCGACGACCATCGGCACGAGGGTGTCGCTGAGCGCGCAGACGACCGACCCGATGACCAAGAGGACCAGACTGACGAGGAGCAGCCGCCTCTTGCCGTACATGTCGCCCAGTCGCCCGATGGTCGGCGTGGCCACTGCGCCGGCGAGCAGGGTCGCGGTGACCGCCCAGACGGCCTCGGACGCCGAAGCGTGCAGGAGCGTGGGGAGCTGCGGGACCAGCGGGATGATCACGGTCTGCATCAGTGCGACCACGATCCCGCCGAAGGCCAGCACAGCCACCACGGCGTTGGGCCGAGGTTGGGCGACGGTCTGGGCCCGGTGCCGATCTGCGTGCGACGGATCGGCGGAAGCCTGATGGACAGCGGACATGCGTCTCCCTCGTGGGACTGCGCAGACGTGACGGAGCGGCTTAAATCACCCGGTTGATTTACACTAACAGGCGCGGTTGACTGGGTCGCGTCCCGGACGATCGATCTCGAGGAGGCGCGTAGTGCGGCACCAGGCAGGTGAGCAGGTTCTGTGCTCTCCGATGGCCGGCGGACTCCGTGAGCTGCCGGTGGGGTGCTGATCGTGACCTGGAGATCGGCGGGGGCGGACCGCGCGAGCGCGACACGGGAGATCATCCTGGTCACCGCGGAGCGGCTCTTCGCCGAGCACGGGGTGTACGCGGTGTCCAACCGGCAGATCGGCGAGGCCGCGGGCCAGGGCAACACCGCGGCGGTCGGCTACCACTTCGGCAGCAAGTTCGATCTCGTACGGACGATCGTCCGTGCACACACCGCGGACATAGATCGGATCCGAGCGGCGATGGTGGCCGAGACCGCCGGTTCCAGCGAGGTCCGCGACTGGGTCGCGTGCATCGTGCGACCGATGACCGAACACCTCGACGCGCTCGGCAGCCCCACCTGGTTCGCGCGGTTCAGCGCACAAGTGATGACCGACCCCGCACTTCGGGAGATCATGGCCAAGGAGGCGCTGACGTCTCCGTCGCTCGTCGAGGCCCTCGACGGGCTCAACGGGTGTCTGCCCGCGCTGCACCTCGAGGTGCGGACCGAACGCGGTGACATGGTGCGCCAGCTCATGGTGCACATGACCGCCGAGCGCGAACGCGCACTCGCCGACGGCACCTCGACCCCCCGCGCCACCTGGCGCGACGCCGCCACCGGGTTGATCGATGCGATCGCCGGCATCTGGTTGGCGCCGAGCACCCCGCCCGCCGGGTGACGTGGTGTTCGAGGACTCGACGCACTGACAGGTACTCAGGCACCCCCACCTGGGCGGATGGCCGGAGTTAGCCTCGGAGCTGTGCATGTCCAGGAGTTCTCCGGTGAGGATCTGGAAGGCGTCGCCCGCGAGATGCCGGTGATCATGCAGATGCGTCCCGACTACCGCGGGCGGTTGGCACTACAAGGGCTGGGTGAGGCCGTCACACTCTCGCGGACGAACTCCGGAGGGTCGTTGCGGACAACCCGGACCCCACGGTTGGCCGCGAGATCATCGGGCGGCCACCTGCTGCGCTTCTGCGTGTATGGAGCCGGTCGGGGCCACGTCCATCAGCACGACCGCTTCGCCGAGCTGGCGTCCGGTACTGGTGTGCTGTACGAGGGGGCCAGCCCGTGGGAACTGCTCTCGTCGGGGGAGAGCCAATGCATGAACCTGCAGTTCTCCCGGGAGTTGCTCCCGCTCCGCACGGCTGAGATCTCCGAGGCGTGTGCGCGCAGCGTCGACCCAGCAGACCCGGCCATGCAGATGTTGTCCGGCTACCTCGGTCGTCTGTTCGAGGTGGCCGACGATCTCTCGGTGGAGCAGCGGCTGGACGCCGGGCGAGCCGCGATCGATCTGCTCGCAATGGTGTTGCGGGACGTCACGCCCTCGGTGCCGGGCGGGGACGGTCCTGATGAGGTGTTGCTCGAGATGATGCGGATGCATGTGCGCGAGCACCTGGCCGATCCGCGCCTGCGGGTCGAGGAGCTGGCTCGGCGCCACCATGTGTCGGTCCGCTACGCCTACATCCTGTTCGCGCGGATCGGGACGACGCCCGGTGCGTACCTTCGCGAACAGCGGCTACTCGCGGCACAGGTGATGTTGTCCGACCCGAGGTGCGCCTGGCTCGGGACGTCGGACATCGCAGCTGCCGTCGGGTTCGTCAACCTCAGGACGTTCGAGCGCGCCTTCCGTCGGCAATACGGAATGACGCCGACCGGCTGGCGCTGTGAGCACTGCCGCTCCGGATCCGCTCCCGCGCGCCTGGGGCAGGAAATGTCTCCGCGCTGAGGGCTCGAGCACGCGCCCCGAGAACCGGCGCCTGGCTGAGCTGACCGCTTGGAAGGGCCGTGCGCGGGCGCAGTGCCGACGGCACTACAGCTACTGCTCGCAGCGGCTGGGCTCGGAGGCGGAGATCCTCAAGTACTCCTGGGTCGACCCGCACGACGCGGCGGGCATCGCCGACCGCGCTGTGCGTGCCGGCGCCAAGCGCGTGTGCCTGGTCACGAGCGGCCGCGGGCCGGGCGAGCGCGACGTCGCCCGCATCGAGCGCACGATCGACGCGATCAAGGCCGACCAGCCCGACGCCGAGGTGTGCGTGTGCCTCGGGCTGCTCTCGGGCAGGCCGACCGGCTGCGGGCGGCGGGTGCACACGCGTACAGCCACAACCTCAACACCAGCCGGGGCGATCTTCGGGATGGGGGAGTCGGATGACGACGTGCTCGACCTCGCCTACGCACTGCGCGAACTCGACCCCGACTCCGTGCCGATCAACTTCTTGATCCCGTTCGCCGGCACCCCACTGGCCGGGCGCTGGGAACTCACGCCGGAGCGCTGCCCGCGAACGCCTGACGCGAGCCGCCGATCAGAACAGCTCGAAGTACTCGCGGTGCTCCCAGTCGGTGACGCCGTTGACGTAGGTCTCCGGGTCAGGGTTCTCGACCAGCCACGCCTCGTAGCGGCTGACCTCGCTGCGCTTCATGGTGACCAGGTAGTCGATAAAGACGCTGCCGAACTCCTTGCGGTAGAAGTCGTCGGCGGCCAGCACGTCGAGCGCCTCGCTCAGCGTGGTCGGCAGGCGGGCAACGTCCTCCGCGTAGGGATCCTCGCTGATCGGCCCCGGCGAGATCTCGCCGACGATTCCGTCGAGCCCGGCCGCGGCTTGGGCGGCGAGGTACAGGTACGGGTTGGCCGCTGCCTCGCCGACCCGGTTCTCCACGTGCGACGCCTGGTCGCCGGGTGCGCTGATCACGCGCATCATGGCGGCACGGTTGTCCTTCGCCCACGTCAGCCGGTCCGGCGCCAGCGAGTAGGGGCGTCGGCGGCGGTACCCGTTGATCGTCGGCGTGGTGAACACCGACGCTGCCCGACCGTGCGCCAGCGTCCCTCCCACGTAGTGCTGCCCGAGCGTGGACAGTGCTTGCCCCGGCTCGGGAACCATCAGGTTCTGACCGGTGGTGGCGTCGGCGATGGACGTGTGGAGATGCCAGCCGCTGGCGTAGAAGCCGGCGATGGCCGGCGTGCACATGAACGAGGCCAGGTAGCCGTTGCGCTTGGCGATCTGCTTGGTCGCCATCTTGAAAAGACTCGCCGTGTCGGCCACGGCGAGACCCTCGAGGACGTCGAAGGTGGTCTCCACCTGGCCCGGCGCCCACTCGTCATCGAAGGTGCGCAGTGGGAGTCCCATGGCCGTGATCGCGTCCCGGATCGGGGCGAGCGCATCGTCGATCTCGTCGAGGTGGTCGACGAGGAGGTAGTTGTAGCCCCGCGCCACCGGTGCCACCACGGGTGGGTCCGCGGGGATGCCGGGGCCACCCAGCGAGCCCTTGCCGAGCAGATCGTCGACCACACGGGTCAGGTACCACTCGATCTCGATCCCGGCGACGATCGTGAGATTGCGTTCCGCCAGGCGGCTCAGAGTCTGTTTGAGGATCGTCCGCGGTGCGAGGGGGAATGCCACGCCATTGGTCTGGTACAGGTCCGCGAAGACGACCGCGGTCCGCGGCGCCCATGGCAAAACGGTGAAGCTCCCCGGATCGGGCACGGCGGTGACATTCGGACTGCCGCCGAAACCGTTGATCTCCAAACCCCCGTCCGGGGTGAACGGGTTCAACACGATGGTGTTGGCCGAATCCAAGATGAACGGCGCCATCGTGATCTCGTTGCCGGCCTCGAGTGCGGCGAAGTACGCCGCACGCGTCAGCACCTTTCCGCGCAGCAGGCCGTACTGGTCGGGCCAGACGAGCCGAACGACGTCGATGCCGTGCTGCTCGACCAGCTTCCTCGACCGAGCGGCCGCCTCCACCTGGTCGGGCGCGTAGAGGCCGTGCCGTTCGATGAACGTGGAAGTGGTGAGCATGGTCATCCTTTGCAAGGGTCGTTGTTGCGGGAATCCTCGGGACGAATCGGTCGAATGCACCCTGAATGGGTTCGAGGCGAGCGTCGCCTCCATTGTCAGCCGTTACGTCATCGATGAGAAACACAGATCCCAGCTAGCAGCCATCGAAGAACGTGCTAACAAGGGGTGATGGAGCTCCGGCAACTCGCGGCGTTCACCGCCGTCGCAGAGGAGGGCAGTTTCACCGCCGCCGCGAGGCGTATGCACGTGGTGCAGTCCGCGGTCTCGGCGACGGTGCGCACACTCGAGCGCGAGCTGGACGTGCGGCTGTTCGACCGGACCACGCACCGCGTCCAGCTCACCTCGGCAGGGCGGCTGTTATTGCCCGAGGCACGGCGCACACTGGCCGCGGCCGCGGCCGCCCGCAACGTGATCGACCAGGCGCATGGTGGGCTGCGCGGCACGGTGCGGCTGGGGATCCTGCAGTGGCACCGTGATTTCAGCGTGCCGCGGCTCATCGCGGAGTTCCGCACGCAGCACCCGCACGTCGAGATCGAGCTGCACCGCGGCGACAGCACCAGCCACGCAGCGGCTCTGCACAAGGGGCAGCTGGACCTGGCGTTCCTCGCTGTGGACCCCGACGTCTTCCCTGACCTGTCGCTCGTTCCCCTGGCGCAGGACACGATGCTGGTGGTCACCCCGCTCGACCATCACCTCGCGGGCCGGACCTGCGTCGACCTCGCCGCGACCGCCGACGAGCCGTTCGCCGAGACCCCACCAACGTGGGGCATCCGCATCTTCAACGACCGCGCCTTCCGGGCGGCCGGTCTCGAACGCAGGGTCGATTTCGAGGTCGCGGATGTCGCGACCGTGCTCGACTTCGTCCGCTACGGGCTGGCCGTGGCGATCGTGCCCTCGGGGGTGCTCGACCGCATGTCGGGTGTGAGCGCGATGCCCGTACGAAGCGGTGCCCAGGTGCTCACGATCTCGCTCGCCACGGTCGTCCAGCGGGATGTGTCCGCACCCTGCCGGGCCTTGCTGTCCACCGCCTGGCGGCTGGCCGGCGACACTCCTGACTGAATCCAGGCGGCAGCAGCGGCCGAACTCGCCTGACAGCGGCTTTTCTGTCGGGCGGTTTCTCCCGCGGGTCAGACGCGGAAGAAGACGGTCTCCTCGTTGCCCTGCAGGGCGATGTCGAACCGGTAGCGGGTGGTCAGGTCGGTGCGTTCGGGATGGGCGAGCAGTGTGCGACGGCGGTCGGCGGGGAGAGCGGCGAGCACGGGGTCGGTGGCGTTGCCGGAGGGGTCGTCGGCGAGGTAGACGCGGGTGATGACGCGGTCGTTGAGTCCGGATGTGAACAGTGACAGTGCGATGTGTGGTGCCGCGTCGGTGGCGGCGTTCGTGCGGGGTCGTGCGGTGCGCAGCCGGTAGTGGCCCGTGGATCCGGTGCTGGTGCGGGTGAACTGGCCGTTGCTGTTTCCCCGGGGGTCGGGTTGCCAGGTTTCGATCAGGGTGTGGGGGACGGGTTTGCCGGCGCCGTCGTAGACGGTGCCGGTGAGTTCGATGGCGATGGGGTCGTTGTCGTGGGCGGCGTTGTGCCAGTGCGATCGAAGGAGTGCAGGGGCGAAGAAGGGGCCGATGGTTTGCGGTGGCGTCTGCCAGGTGTCGGACACGGGTGCTGTGTGTGGACGGTGTGCGGGGAGCGGGTGTGGGACGTCGGGCAGGACGATGTCGAAGCGGTAGCCGCGGGCCCAGCCGTTTTCGCCGATGGCGTGGTCGAGTCGGCTGATGAGGTGGGATCGCTGTGGTTCGGGGGCGGCTTGCACGATGGGGTCTTCGCGGAGGAGCGGGTCGCCGGGGAAGTACATCTGGGTGATCAGGCGTTGGTTGAAGGTGGTGCCCATGACGGAGAAGTGGATGTGGGGCGGGCGCCAGGCGTCGCATCGGTGATCCGAGCGGTGGCTGCCGGGCATGATCGTGGTGAAGCGGTACCACCCGTCGGTGTCGGTGAGGCAGCGCCCGGTGCCGGTGAAATTGGGGTCGAGCGGGCCGTCGTAGTGGTCGGCGGGGGCGGCGTAGCGCCCGGCCGAGTTGGCCTGCCAGATCTCCACCAGGTTACGGGTGATCGGGCGACCGCTGGTGTCCAGCACCCGGCCGCTGACCACGATGCGCTCCCCGATCGGAGTGCCGGCGTGTTGATGGATCAGGACGTGCTCGGAGTCGCTGGTCGGGCCGAAACCAGTGATCGGCCCGGTCGTCTCGGTGGCACAGTCGGGAAGCCGGACGAGGGCATGCATCGGTGCACGCCCGAGCGCGGGGGCGTACGCCGGCGTGAAACGAGGCAGGGGCCCGGTGTTGCTGTTCCGGTGTCGGCGCAGCCGGCCGCCCTTGCGGGAGTCGATTTCAGCCTGTCGCAATTTCAACCTCGCTTATGAGTTCCTGGAGTGCGCGAAAGGCGTGGTGCGTCCGTGATTTAACGGTACCGGGAGAGACGCCGAGTTCTTGAGCCGTCTCGGCAACCGAGCGGCTTTTGAAATACCTCTCTATCAACACGTCGCGATGCTTGGGTGTGAGCTTGTCGAGCGCATCGGCGAGTGCTCGGCGCTGCAAGGCCCGGTCGACGTCGTCCGCGACATACGCCGCGTTCGGCACCTGCTCGTGGGGCACGGTCGCCGGCTCCTTGGAGCGTGCTCGCCAGATGTCGATCAAATAGTTGCGGGCCGTGGCGTACAACCACGCCCGCAGCGCGTCGGACCCGGGTTCGAGATGACCGGCCCGCCGCCAGGCACGCACAAGCACCTCCTGTACGACATCCTCGGACATGGTGCGATCCCGGGTGAATCGAAAAGCAAATATAAACAGTGGTACGGCCGCCTGCTCGTACACGATTCGAATGAAGTGATCGGCATCTTTGTTCACGCTCATCCTAGTTCTGCCCGTACTTTCGGGGCGACCGAGGTGCCCAGCAGTTCGATGGAGCGAAGTACCTCCCGGTGGGGGATCCCGCCGAGGTCCATTTGTATGATCTGTCGGCTGTGGCCGAGTTCTTGCTGAAAGGCGATGAGCCGGTCGGCGATTTCACTCGGCTCACCGACCATGGTCATGCCGCTGGGGGCGTAGTTGGCGTCGAAGTAGGCTCGGTCGGGTACCGCCCGGCCGACGGTCCTCAGCACCGAGCTCTCATACCGGTAGAAGTTCTCCTTGGCGGCGCGGCCGTCGTCGGACACGAAGCCGTGCGCCGCGACGGAGACCTCGAGGCGCGCCGGGTCGTGGCCGGCGCGGCGGCCGGCCTCGCGGTAGGCCGTGGCGACGCGGGCCCAGTGCTCGGCGGTGCCGTTGAGAATGCCGTACGCGATCGGCAGTCCGAGGTCACCGGCACGTATGGAGGATTCTGGGCTGCCACCGGAACCGAGCCAGATCTTCATCGGCGGATCTGCGCGGGGCACCACCAGCGCGTCGCGCAGCGGTTGTGCTCGGTGCGGCCCGTCCCAGGTGACCCTCTCTGCTGCATTGACCGACAGCAGCAGGTCGAGTTTGGCCGCAAACAGTGAGTCGCGGTCCTCCAGCGGGTAGCCGTACAACGGATATGAATCGGTCCCCGATCCGCGGCCTGCGGTGATCTCGACACGGCCCGGGGCCAAGGCCGCCGCCGTGGCGTGCTGTTGATAGACCCTCACGGGGTCGTCGGTGGCCAGCACGATCACAGTGCTGCCCAGTCCGATGCGCGTGGTCACGGCGGCCGCTGCGTTGATGACGGAGGCGGGCGAGGAGATCGGCATGATGTGGCGGTGATGCTCGCCCACGCCGAAGAAATCCAGCCCGACCTGTTCGGCCAACCTGATGTTCTCGAGCAGATCACGAATTGCTTGCGAGGTCGGGCCGAGGCCTTCGCCGTCCGACAACGGCGTGTTGCCGAAGCTGTAGACCCCCAGCTGAAATGTCATCGAGTCTGCTTCCGCTCCCGCAGGTCATCCGTGGAATGCGGGCGAATCGGGCACATCCGGTGGTCGGGCATGAACGTCCTTCCGAGAACCGTCGAGTCAACTCAGTTGACTGCATCGGACCCTCAGCGTGGACGGCATTTTCTGCTCAGCGTGCAGGCATTTCCTGCTTCAGGGTTGCGGCAGTTGATCCGGGGTGGCAGTGCTCACAGCGCCAGCTGCCAGGTGTCATTCCGTACTGCCGCCGGAACGCCCGTTCGAACGTCCTGAGGTTACGGAACCCCGTCGCAGCAGCGATCTCCGGCATCCCGAGCCGGGCGCATCTCGGGTCGGACAACATCGTCTGTGCCGCGAGTAGCCGCTGTTCGCGGAGGTATGCGCCGGGCGTGGTGCCGATCCGCGCGAACAGGCTGTAGGCGTAGCGGACCGATACGTGGTGGCGCCGTGCAAGCTCCTCGACGCGCAGGTGCGGGTCGGCCAGGTGTTCGCGGGCATGCATCCGCATCATCTCGAGCAGCACGTCATCAGGGCCGTCCCCGCTCGGCACCGAGCTGGGTGTGACGTCCCGCAGCACCATCGCGAGCAATGTTCCTTCCTTTCGTCGCCGGCGGTCAGGGTGTGTCACGGGCCGGCCCTGAATCCCCGCTTCACAGGCCTTGAATACGTCCTCCGTCGATCACGTTGGCCGTGCCGGTCATGAAGGAAGTGTGCTGAGAGCAAAGAAAAGCTACGATTCTCCCGAAATCTGCCGGATCGCCGATATATGATCGATCCTGGGCGCCGAGCTCCACCGCGCGGTCGGTCGCATGCGCACCCGGGCAGACGAGATTGAGCGTCACCCCCGATGCCACGAGTTCGTTCGCCGCGGTCTTGGCCCATCCCCACAGCGCCGGGCGGGCGGTGTTGGACAAAGCGAGGTTTTCCATCGGCTGGCGAGCCGAGCCCGAGGCGATCAGGCACACGCGTCCCCACTGCTGCTGGACGAGGATCGGTCGAGCGGCACGCACCAGCCGGATGGCAGAGAGTGCGTTGGCCGTCATCGCGTCGAGAATCTGCTGGTCGGTGAGGTCGAACGCTCCGCCCGGCTTGGGGCCGGCGTTGTTCGCCACGACGATGTCGAGGCGGCCGAATCGGTCGAGTGCACGGTTCACGAGCAGGCTCGGAAGACGGTCGTCGTTCACGTCCCCGGCCACGATCTCAACCTCTACCTCGACGTCGTCGCGCAGCCGCTCCAGTTGCTCGGCCGAACGCGCGTTCACGACAAGGCGCACTCCCTCGGCAGCCAGCGCAACGGCCGTGGCCCTGCCGAGTCCTCGCGAGGCGGCGGTGACGACAGCGACGCGATCGGCAATCCCTAAGTCCACCTGACTAGTATACTTTTCGGCTGTACTAGTCGGCCAAGTCGTGGCCGTCGTCACGGAACACGGCGGTCCGTCCGTCAGCGGTGAGGTCGTGGGAGGGTGGCCCGGTCACCCCAGGGCTGAGGAGGGCCTGTCCCGGCTGAGCGGTTTGATCATCGGGCCGGCAGCGGCGGCTTCCCGGATTGCCTGGCGGAACCTTTGATCCGAGGCGCGGATGTGTGCGCACATCAACTGTGCGGCCTTGTCGGGATCGCCCTCGGAGATCGCGGTGAAGATCTGGTGGTGCTCGGCGATCCTCTGCGCCGTTGCTTCGTACGGAATAACGACGCCGGCCGTGGCTGCGGCGGTGACGCTGCGCAGACCCTCCAGCATCGTCCGGGTGCGATGGAGTCCGGCAAGCTCCGCTGCCGACAGATGGAACTCCTCATCGAGGGCGAACATGTGCTTACCGGCGGTGTCCTCGTCCTGGCGCCGAAGGGTGTCGGCGAGTGGAGCGAGATCAGCTGGAGTGTGGTTGGTCGCGAGTGTGCGCACCACCAGCACTTCGAGCTGCTCGCGTAGGGCGACGATCTCGTCGATCTCCGCGTCGGTGAACTCGCGGATCCGGTACCCGCGCCGGCGGGCTGCGATCACGACTCCATCGCGCTCCAGTGCCTTGAGCGCCTCCCGGACGGGCGTCCGTGACACGCCGAGGAGCTCCGCGAACTCGGTTTCCGAGTAGAAGCGCCTCGGGGTGATCGCGCGGTCGCGCAGCGCTCGCCGTAGCGCTTGGTAGGCCTGGCGCCCGAGAGAGGTCTCGCCGTCCTGGCTGTCGTCATACATGTGAGATACCCGCGTACCTGCGTGGAGCTAGATGAGACACTAGATCAGCATACTAACCAACTGCACCTTGCGCCGTGTTCGCGTGGATCGGGACGACGCCCTGTCGCGGCTGCTGTCGGGCTCCTCGACCTCCGGACGTTCGAACGGACATTCCGACGCCGGTCCGGGATGGCGCCGAACCGATTGCACTGTGAGCAGGAAATGTCTCCTCGCTGAGCAGGAAACGCCGGTTTCACCGGGGCCGGGCGGGGTCAACTGAGGTCATTCGATGTTTTCTCGGGAGGGCGTTTCATGTCTCGCCGTCGCGGAGTCCGGACATGGGGATATTGGACATATTCCACGCGATTGAACCGGTGAAAATCGGGATATTGATGACAAGTAGCATGAAACACCACAGTGGTATACTAGATTTCCTCTTAGGGAAACAGGTCCGGATCGTGATCGAGCCGAGTCGCCAGAGGTCGTGATGGTGGTTATGTCGACTCCCCTACCGGGGCTCACGGTGCACAGCATTCGAGGCGCCACTCAGATCGCCGCCCGCACCGGCGGTCACGGACCAGCAGTCCTGCTGCTCCACGGCGTGGGAACCGCCAGCGCATCGTTCTGGGCTCAGTTCGACGCCCTCAGCGCCACGTTCCAACTGATCGCATGGGACGCCTTCGGTTACGGAAGATCCAGCGATCCTCCGATCCCCGCGCCACTCGACGACTACGCGGACGCGGCGGCGGCCTTGCTCGACGCACATGGGCGACACGACGCACATGTGGTCGGGGTCTCGTGGGGTGGTGTCGTCGCGACGCGGTTGGCCCTGCGTCACCCCCAGCGCGTTCGTACGCTCGCACTGGTTGCCTCGACGTACGGCCGTCGGAACAACGAGGCACTACATGAGGAGTTCGTCGAGCGGATCGACTCACTTCGGCGCGATGGGGTCCGCGCGTGGGCGCAGGCTCGGGTCGACCGGCAGGTCTCGCCCGAGGCGCCACCGGAGTTGCGGCGCCGCATCGTCGAAACCGCGGCTGCATCGGTCCGGCTTGCCGGTTTGGCGGCGGCGATCCACACCATGGCCGACACCGATCACCGTCCTCAACTCGGGGCGGTCCGCGCGCCGACGATCGTGCTGTGCGGCGATCGCGATCTCATCACCGGACCGGTCGAGAGTCGCGTGTTGGCGGAGGGCATATCCGGGGCCGAGCTCGTGCTCGTGCCGGGCGGGGGCCACCTGCTGAACCAGGACAAACCCGCCGCGGTCGACGCGGCGCTCCAACGACATTGGCATGTGTTCGACGGTCATGAAGGAGGTAAGGCATGACAAGCACGCCGGAGGTGCAGCAACGGATTGCGCCCGAATCTCTCGTCCGCGACGGTGGCGCCGAGGTCGGGATCAGCGCTTTCCATGACGAAGGTGTGTATCGGGCGGAGCTGGAGAAGATCTTCGCGAAGTGTTGGCTCTTCCTTGGCCATGAAAGCCAGCTGCGCAATCCCGGGGACTACATCTCCGCTCGGATGGGCGAGGACGAGGTCGTCGTTGCGCGGAGCTCCGCAGGACGGATCCGCGCCTTCCTCAACAGCTGCCGCCATCGCGGCGCGAAGGTCTGTCGCGCCGATCACGGCAACTCGCAGGCCTTGCGGTGTCCGTACCACGGTTGGACCTATGACCTCGACGGCAATCTGATCGGTCTGCCCCGCCTCAAGACGGCCTATCTGGGTGAGCTCGATCGTGCCTCGATCAGACTCGTCGAGGTCGCCCAGCTCGACACGGTGCACGGCTTGATCTTCGCCACCTGGGATCCGCAGGCGCCGACGCTCGCAGAGTATCTGGGCGACTTCATGCCGTACCTGGATCTCCTGCTGGGTCGGTCGGAAGCCGGCTTCGAGGTGATCGGAGGGGTTCACAAGTGGACCATCGAGACGAACTGGAAGATCCCGGCGGAGAACTTCTCGGGCGATGAGTACCACTTGCCGTCGACCCATGCCTCGGGTGTCGAGGTGGGACTGCGCAATCGCGTGACCGAGTACGGGCACACCATCCACGTCGACGAGGGCCACGGTTTCACGCGGGAGAAGGGGGGTGCTCTGCAGGGCACGGCTGCGGTCACGGAGTACACCGAGTACGTCCGGAAGATGCAGGCGCGGATCGTGCAGAAGGACCCCGGACTGGCGGAGTTCGTTCCGGTGGGTGTCGGCACGATCTTTCCGAACCTCTCTTTCTTGGACAGCATGCGGTTCACGACGCTGCGCGTGTGGCAACCGGGTGGCCCGCGCCGGGTCGACGTCAACTCCTGGTGCCTGGTGGACAGCGCGCTGTCCGCGGAACTGAAGAACGCGGCCATGCGCCAGTACATCCTGTCGTTCGGCCCTAGTGGGATGTTCGAGCAGGACGACGGTGAGATCTGGACCTCGATCAGCGAGGCCACTCGTGGGGTGATCGCTCAGCGTCATTCGTTCGACTACACGATGGGGCGGGGCCACGAGGTACCGGTGAAGGACCGAACCGGGGTCGCTTTGCCGGGCGTGATGGGCGAGGCCTTCCTCACCGAGGCGAACCAACGGTCCTTCTATCGACGTTGGCGTCAGCTGATGGAGCGGTGACATGACGAAATCGCCTGATGTCGACGAGCTCTGGCCGACGGTCGAGCGTATCTACCGTCGCGAGATCCGACTGCTGCAGGAAGCGGACTACCTCGAATGGCTGTCGTTCTTCGCGCCGAAGTTCCGGTATCGAGCCCCGATCGTGAGAAGCACCGATGCACGCGCGGACATGGTCGCCCTCGACGGGGAGCTCGCCTACTACGACGATGACCGGACGACCATGGAGCTGCGGGCGAAGAAGCTCGCGAGCTCCCGGGCCTGGACCGAGGTCCCACCGTCTCGGCTGCGCTACTTCGTGCAACTGCTCGACATCGACAGCGCCGACTCCGTGGTCGTGGCCATCAGCAACATCCTCGTCTTCCGCACCTGCCACGAGAGTCAGGAGAACGTGTTCTACGGGGAACGTATCGACCGATTCGTCGATGTCGACGAACAGTTGAAGATCGCCGACCGAACGGTGGTGCTCGACAAGGTCCGTCTTTCCGCTGAGAACTTGAATGTTTTCCTGTGACGTTCTCGTGCCACGGGGAGGGCTTATGGAATTGCGAGACGAGACCGGCGCGGTGATCGTGCATCTCGACAGCGACATCTCGGCCAACGGTCAACGGCTCGAGATCACCTCGGCGTTGACGGGCGAGACCCGGCACGTCGATGCGGTCATGCTCGAAGTCCTGACCTGGCTGCCCGGTGAGCAACTGGGCGAGCCGCCGACGGACACGGCCGAGAACACAGGCACGGAGCGGTTCGCGAAAAACGGACACGCCACCATTCGACGTGAGGAGGAGTGAGCGGTGAGAGCACATATCGACCTGGACCGGTGTCAGGGCTACGGCAACTGTGTGCTGGAAGCCGATGTCTTCGACATAGACGACAGCACGGGGCAGGCGTACGTGCGCGTGGCGGACATCCCCGCCGAACTCGCCGACGATGTGCGCCGGTCCGAGTCGAGTTGCCCGGCCCACGCCATCCGCGTGGAGGACTGAGGCCGTTGCGTGTCGTCGTGGGTGGAGGACTCGCCGGAGTCACAACCAGGGAGGACGTCATGAGATCGACGGATCACGAGGACACGGAACCCTCGTCCGAGGTGGTGCTGATCGGCAATGAGTTCGCGCGTGTGCGGCTCGAGGTCGTGCCCGGGCCGCACGGTGATCACCTGCGGATCTCCTCGATCCGCACGGGATGGACCCGCACCTTGTCGCCGACGAGCGTCGAGAAACTGAGCCGACTGCCGATCGGCCCCTATCTGGACGCGCTGGAGACCCCGTTCGGGCCGGAGCCGGATCTCGCGTTCAGCGCCGAATTTCCGTAGTCGTCGTGAGAAGAGAGCGAGCATGAGCCTGCAGAAACTGATCTGGGCCGAGCTGTCCGTGACAGATCTGGATGAGGCCCTCGGGTTCGACGTCGAGGTCGTGGGGTTGACCGAGGTCGCTCGCGACAACGGAAAGGCCTATCTCAGCTGCGCCATCGGGGATCCGCATTCGCAGCTCGTCCTGACCGAAGGTGGGACAGGGGTGCGGTCCTTCGCTCTCGGTGTCGACTCCGAGGACGAACTCGCGCAGATCGAATCGCGGCTCGCGGCGATCGACGTGGCCGCCCATCGCCGCAGTGACGCTGCGCCGGACCAGCCCACGAGCCTGGTGTGCCGGCTGCCCACCCGGCAGGAGGTGGTGCTGGTTCCTCGCCCGGACCGACCGCTCCATCGCAACCCGGGTTCCGTCGCCGACTCTCGGCGTCGAGGCATCGCTCCGGCGGACATCGACCACATCACCATCGCCTTCAAGCAACGGGGCCGATGCGCGCGCCACGGCGCACGTGCTGTCGGAGGGCTTGGGCTTCGCGATCTCCGACTTCCTCGTGAGCGCCGACGAGGAGTGGCAAGCGGCGTGGACACGCGTCGGGACTGTGCACCACGACATCGGATTGATCCGCTGCCAGCCGGGCGCCTCGCTGCATCATCTGGCGTGGACCGTGGACGACATGGAGCATCAGAAGCGCGCCGCCGACATCCTCGCGAGCTCGGCTCATGCCGTGGAGACCGGTCCGGGTCGCCACGGCGTCGGACGAAATCTCTATTCATACTTCTGGACCCCCGGAGGAAATCGTTACGAGTTGTCCGCGGAGATGCCGCGGATCATCGGTGAACGCCGCGATCCTGTCGTTCACAAGGCAGGGGAGTTCAACGCGTTCAGCGCCTGGGGGGCGCCGCGGCCGGAATCGTTCACGCGCGGATCGTGAGAGTTGGCAGGGGTCGGACGCTCAGTCCGGAGAAGGGGTCGACGATGATCGTGACCGATCACGAGAAACCGGAATGGGACGAGTGGCGTCCCGGCGTCCGTTCGCGTGCCTGGGCGACGGCGGCCAACGGGGCGAGGCAGATCAGGGTTGCCGAGCAGATCCTCGAACCCGGAAACAAGGCTCCTCTGCATTGGCACTATTTCGAGGAGAACATCACCATCATCGGCGGGCGCGGTCGGTTCACCGTTGACGGCGAGACGGTCGAGCTCGGACCGGGCAACACGGTGATCGTGCCGAGCACGGCGGTGCACGGGTTCGAGAGCATCGGCGACGAACCTCTGCACATCATCGCCGCGATGGGCTGGCCGATCAACGAGGCCTACTACGTCGACGACCCATATGCCGTTCACCGAGCGGGAGAGACTCTCAACTCGGGACAACGCCGGCGTCTGGTGCCCGAGGCCGGCTGATGATGTCCGGATCTGCGCGTCTGGGAGACCGCGTAGCCCTGGTCACCGGAGCCGGATCGCGGATCGGCGCCGGCGTGGTCCACAGGTTCGTCGGCGAAGGCGCCCGGGTGGTCGCGGTGGAGCGCGACGGAGAGCGGCTCGAGCGGGTCGTCGAGCCGCTCGGTGACCGCGCGGTCGCTGTTCGGGGCGACGTGACTGATCCCGGTGACTGCCGGCGGGCGGTCGAGGTGGCCGTCGACCGCTTCGGCCGGCTCGACGTGGTGGTGTCCAACGCCGGTGTGCACGACCAGTACGTCGCGCTGACCGACCTGACGACCGACCAACTCGACCGGGCCTACGAAGAGGTCTTCGCGGTCAACGTCAAGGGCGCGCTTCTCATGGTCCACGCTGCGATCCACGAGCTGATCCGAAATCGTGGCTCGATCGTCTTCACCGGATCGATCTCCAAGGAGCCGGACCAGGTCGCCCGCCGGCTGCCGACCGGGGTCGCGCCCGAGCCGGCTGACGTCTGCGGGATCTACGCGATGTTGGCCTCCGACAGCGACGGCTCGGCGGTCACCGGCTCGGTGATCACGGTGGACGCAGGTCAACTGCTGTGGGGGCCGGTCAACCACCACCCCACCGGGCCCTAGTACTCCGGCGCGACGCCGGCCCGGCCGCGCCGGCGTGGGTGGGGAAAACATCGGCAGGTGACGGGGGCTTGCTCCAGTTCCTGTACTCCGGGAATCGATCACGCTGCGCGGCATGAACATTCGGGAACGGCGTCCGGCGCCGACACCGCGACCGACCGGGCAGGCTGAATCGCCGACTCTGCCGATCCGCCACCTCGAACGGCACCCGACATCGACACCGCTACCGACCAGGCGGGCCGGTCCGCCGCCGCTGCCGGTCCGCCGCCTCGTGCAGTTCGGCGCCCTGTGCCTGCTGCTCTCGTGGGTGCCGTGGTCGGTGCTGGGCGCGCTCGGGGCCGACGTCGACGAGGGCCTTGCGGCGCTGGTGTTCGGCCTCGCCGCGGCCGGCCCGTCGCTGGCCGCGCTGACGATGTGGCTGCTGATGCGGCGGGAGCGCCGCGGTGGCCCGCGGCGGTCGGGCACCCGGCTGAGTTGGGTGTGGCCGGTCGTCGCGATCGTCCTCGGCGCCGCACCGCCGGTGGTCGCGGCGGTGGTGCTGGGCCTCGACGACCTCGGCGCCATCCCGCTGCATGTCGCGTCCGTCGCGGCCGGTGTCGGCAGTCCGCTCGGGGTGCTCGCGTACACGCTCGTGTCGGGCCCGCTCGCGGAGGAGTTCGGGTGGCGTGGGTTCGTGCAGCCGCGGCTGCGCCTGCGGTACGGGCGGGTGCGCACGGCGGTCGTCATGGCGATCGTGTGGGGGCTGTGGCACGTGCCGCTGTTCTTCCTGATCGGCACGGGACAGCAGGCCAAGGGTCTGTTCTCGCTGCAGGGCGCACTGTTCTTCGCCGGCCTGTTCCCGCTCTGCTACACGATCCTGTTCGTGACCGAGCACCTGCGCGGCGGGGTCTGGGCCGCGGTGCTGGTGCACGCCGCCTGGAACGCGTCGGATGCGCTCCTGCCGGCCCACGGGGACGTCGGAGCGATAGTGCAGACGGCCGTTGCTCTGGCCGTCGCGGGCGCGGTGGCGATCGTGTGGCGGGCAAGGACCGGCGGCCCGCTGCAGCCTGCCGGCTAGGGCGCAGTACTAGATTGATCGGCCGGCTTCGCACTCCGCGGGCGCGCTCGATCAATGGGTAGGGGCCGCTATCGAGAAGCGCAGCGGTACGACCGGAGAGACGTGATGCGGGTTCTGATCGTGACAGCGGGTTCGCGAGGTGATGTCGCGCCGTTCACGGGCCTGGGCCGGCGGCTGCAGCAGGCAGGCCACCAGGTAGCGCTGGCCGCGCACGACCGATTCGCCGATCTCGTGCGCGAGTGCGGGCTGGAGTATCGGGCCCTTCCCGGCGATCCGCTCGAGCTCGTACGCGCACGCACGGCCGCCCCCTCCCCGGAGGCCGCGCAATCGGTCTTCGCCGCGTTCCTCGACGAGCTGGGCGAGGGTGTGACAGCCGCCGTCGCCACCGGCACCGACGTCCTGCTCACCGCTTTCGGCCCGGCCCCGCTGAGCCGGCTCGTCGCCGAAGCCTTCGGCATCCCGAGCCTCGGCGTCTATCTCGCGCCAGGGGTCCCCACCAGGGAGTTCCCGCCACCCGGTTGGCCCGTCACCGGGCAGCCCTCGCCCGCCGACAACATCGCCGCGGGCCGTGAGCTGCTCGCCCGGACCGGCTCCCTCTACGCCGACGTCCTGCGGCGCCTGCGCGCCCGGCTCGATCTCCCTGCCGCCACCGCGGAGGCGCCGAGCCCACCGGATGACTGGCCGATCTGCCACGGCTTCAGTCCGGCAGTGGTCGCCCGACCCGCCGACTGGCCCGCTACAGCGCACGTGACCGGATACTGGTGGCCGGCCACATCGCCGCGATGGCAGCCCCCGGAGCTGCTGGTCGACTTTCTCCGGGCCGGTCCCCCTCCGGTGTTCGTCGGGTTCGGCAGCATGACCCCGAACCACGAGCGACTCCACGACGTCGTCGCGGCCGCCGTCAAACGTGCCGGTGTGCGCGCCGTGGTCCAGTCCGGCTGGGCCGAGCTCGGACCCGTCGGTGACGACATCCTGCTTGTCGGGGACATGCCACACGACTGGTTGTTCCCCCGGATGGCTGCCGTGGTCCACCACGCCGGAGCAGGCACCACCGGGGCGGGGCTGCGCGCGGGAGTACCAGCGGTCCCGGTGCCGGTGCTGCTGGACCAGCCCTTCTGGGCGGCCAGGCTGCACCGCCTCGGCGTAGCGCCGCACCCACTGCCACTGCACGAGCTGACCGCCGACACCCTGACCGACGCCCTGCGCGCCTGCCTCGACCGATCGACCTATCGCGACCGCGCCACCGAACTGGCTCGCGTGGTCCGTGCCGATGACGGCCCCGCGGTCGTGCTCGCGCTCATCGCCCAACTCGAAGGACAGCGGCGCTGAGCCTCGCGCACCGACGGGCAGAGGATCACTTCCGCGGCCTGCGCTGCTTGAAGTCCTCCGCAATGGCGTCGAAGGTCGACCAGCGGACGCCTTCGTGCGTGTTGATGTGTTTGATGAGGCGCTCGAGCATCAGCAGCACCTGCGGCCGACCCGAGACGTCCGGGTGGACCGTCATCGTGAACACCGCGTAGTCCAACTTGCGGTACACCCAGTCGAACTGGTCTCGCCACAGATCTTCGACGTGGCGCGGGCTCACGAATCCGTGGCTGTTGGGGCTCGCCTTGACGAACATCATCGGCGGCAGGTCGTCCAGATACCAGCTCGCGGGGATCTCGACGAGGTCGGTCTCCGTTCCCCGGACGAGCGGCTTCATCCACTCCCGGGCGTTCTTGGAGTAGTCGATCTTCGTCCACGAGTCGCCGACGCGCACGTAGTAGGGCTCGAAATCACGGTGCATCAACGAGTGGTCGTACTTGATGCCGCGCTCGAGCAGCAGCTCGTTGGTGACGGGGGAGAACTCCCACCACGGGGCCACATAGCCGGTCGGTCGCTTTCCGGCGCGCTTCTCGATCAACTCGATGCAGTAGTCGAGGATGTCCGACTCCTGAGCGCGGGTCATGGCGATCGGATTCTCGTGGCTGTAGCCGTGCGCACCGATCTCGTGGCCGGAGGCGACCACCTGATCGAACTGCTCAGGGAACGTCTCGATCGAGTGGCCGGGCCAGAACCAGGTGGCCGGCAGGTCGTACTCCTTGAGCAGGTCGTTCAGCCGGGGCACGGCGACCTCCCCGGCGAACATCCCCCGCGAAATATCATCCGGCGAGTCCTCGCCCCCGTAGGACCCCAGCCATCCACCGACGGCATCGACATCGATTCCGAACGCAACGAAAATTTCCTTGGCCACAGCGCATCTTCCTCACGGATTGATGAACAGTTTCGCGTCAGATGTACCGACCACCGTTCCCGCCGTTCAACCCCCCGTGCACGATGGGAATGTGCCGGTCTTCACGGCATCACGTCCCCGCTGTTGGGCCCGAGCGTCTGGCCGACATAGAGATCGCCATCGGGAGAGCTCGCGAGCAACAGCGCCGTCGGCGCCACCTCCTCGGGTCTGCCGAACCGGCCCAGCGGCAGCTCGGCGGCCTTGTTCTCCTTCCACTCGGGAGACAGGCCGTCGATGAGCGGGGTCTCGATCGGCCCGGGGGCGATCGCGTTGACGAGGACGCCGCGCGGTGCGAGCTCCAGCGCGAGCGCCTTCGTGAGACCGATGACGCCGGCCTTGGCGGCGACGTAGTGCGCCAGGTTGGTGCCCCCCTTGATGCCCAGCTGGGACGCGATGTTGATGATGCGGCCCCTGCCTGCCTCAGCCATGTACGGAGCGGCCCAGCGCGCGGCCAGGAACACGCCTCTGAGGTCGACCGCGAGCGTCTTGTCGAACCGCTCGGGCGTCAGCTCCAGGAACGGCACCTCGTCGAGAATGCCGGCCGCGCAAACCAGGATGTCCAACCGGCCGTGCCGATCGACGACGGCTGCCATCGCGTCCTTCACCGAGTCGGAGTCGGTGACGTCCACGGTGTGGGTGCTCACCGCGTCCACGGATGCGAGGTCGGTGGGGATCGGTGCGATGTCCAGCAGCGCCAGCGTCGCCCCTTCCTTCGCGAAGGATCTCGCTATCGCCGCGCCGATCCCGCTCGACGCCCCGGTGACGACGGCCACCTGGCCGTTCAGCTTGCTCAACTCGAGGACCTCCTCAGCTCGGCCAGCGGACGGTGAGGCCGCCGTCGACGATCAGGCTCTGCCCGGTGACATACGCGGCATCGTCGGACGTGAGGAACCGGATCGCGCGCGCTGCCTCGTCCACTGTGCCCACACGGCCGGCAGGAATGATCTTTCCCGCCTCTCGCAACCCTTCCGGTCCGAGAGAGTTCACGCTGTCGAGCGACTGAGGGCTCTCGATGAGGCCAGGGATCACCGCATTGACCCGGATGCCCCGTGGTGCCAGTTCGACGGCGAGAGAGCGGCAGAGCCCGAGGACGCCGGCCTTGGCCGCCGCGTAGTGGCTGTGGTCCTCCCAGCCGTAGACGCCGCCGGCGATGGACGAGGTCGCCACCATGGCGCCGGCGCTGTTCATCCTCGCTGCGCAGGACCGGAACACCCGCATCACGCCGCTCAGGTCCACGGTCAGCATGTCGTCCCATGCCGAGTCGGTCATGTCCGCGATGGGCTGACGGCGCAGGATGCCTGCGGCGGCAACGGCGATGTCGAGCCGGCCGAACGTGTCCAGTGCGGCCTGGGCGATCCGCTCGGTCTGCTCGAACGACCGGACGTCGAGCTCGACCGCCTCGCAGCGCCCGTTCTCCCGCTCCACAGCGGCTACCGTCTCACCGACGTCGTGGGGGTCTCCGGGAAAGAACCCGACGACGGTGTGCGCGCCTGCCCGCGCGTAGGCGACCGCGAGGGCCCGGCCGATGCCGCTGGCGCCTCCCGAGATCACGGCGACCTTGCCCTCGAGCCCGTCATCCCTGTTCATGCAGCAGCCTCCACCTGTTCCCTGACCCGATCGCCGCGGCGGTTCGTGGTCTTGGTGCCGATCATCAGCACGCCGGAGATCAGCATGAAGACCGAGCCGGCCGAGAGGGCGGCGACGGTCATGGACATTCCGTCCGCCAGCAGGATGCTGAGCAGGGCCGATCCGGCGATACCGCCGAGCGGGGCCATCACGTGCGCCACGTTCGCCCCTGTTCCACGGACGTGCGCCGGGAACGACTCTCCCATGTAGAAGAGCATCGCGGCGTACGGACCGTTGAGGAAGAAGAGCGTGAGGGCGTACAGGGTGATCGTCAGTCCGGTGCCGGTCGGAAGCACCAGCATCAGGATGCTGATGACACCGCCCACGGTCCATCCGAGTGCGATGGTGAGCTTTCGTCCGATCCGGTCGCCGACCCACCCGTGGAAGAGGTACCCGGCGAACCCTGCGATGTTGGACAGGACGAGCACGATGAGCGCGTTCTCGAAGGAGACCTGCTTCGCGCCCACGAGCACAGTGGTGCCCAGCACGGAGAAGACCTGGATGCCCATCCAGTTCGTCAGCCATGCGAGCGCCAGGCTGATCGTGTGGCGTCGCAGGTCGGGAGCGAAGACCTGGCGCAGACCGCCTTGCGTCGTGTCCTGCAGGAGTTGGGGCACGTCGTACTCCTCGGCGAGGGCACGGGCACTCGCCTCGTCACCGGTCTCCCGTAACCGCTTCACCTCCTTCATCGCCTGGAAGGTGGGCGACTCGGGCAGCCGCAGCGCGAGCAGGATCATCGGGACCGCCAGGACGGCGGCGACGACGAACGACCAGCGCCACCCGACGAGCGGCAGGAGCAGCGCCGTGATGCCCGCGGACAGCAGCGCGCCCACGGGCCAACCGGACTGAACGAGGCTGTAGAGGAAGCCCCGGTTCCTGACCTTCCTCAGCATCTCGTTCAGGTAGACGGAGTTGACCACCTCCTCGGACAGCGACAGCCCGGTGAAGGACCGGATGATCACGACGCTGACCGCCCCGGCGACGAGCCCGGTGAGTCCGGAGGCGAGTGCGCCGCCGGTCATCAGGACGACCAGCGCCTTCTTCCGGCCGACCTTGTCGAGAATCGGGCCGACGACCAGAGAAACGACAAACACACCGATGGTCGCGAAAGTGTTCACAGCGGTCGCCCCACTCGTGGACCAGCCGAATTCCTTGGCCAGCACGGGCAGGAGCGTTCCGAAGAGTGTGTAGTCGTATACCGACATCACCCAGGCGAGGAATGTGATGACGCTGACGTAGGTGATCGTCTTCGTGGTGACCGGGCGCCTCCACGGCTGCACCGACGCGCCCGGCGGCATGCCGAAGTCCCCTGAGGTGCTTGCCATGTCGCTCCTTTGCAATCCGCTGGCGGCGGGGCGGCCACAAACGTTTGTGAAGCCACTCAAACGTTTGTGCAACGCTCGGTATCCCGAAGGGGTGGCTCTGCGGGGGTCACTCGCAAATTAACCTGGCGCGTCCAGACATGCTGCGAGCGTGTGACACACCCCTCGTGCGTCGCGTCGGTGTGAAACGGATCCATCGCGGGCCGTCACCGGCGCAGGAGCCGGGGCTCGCTGCCCGGCTCCCGTCGACCGATCTCGTGCATGGGCGACCGCATCGTCGTCAACGGGACGGGGAGTGCCGCGGCCAAAGGAGGTGTCGAGTCCGGTGGACCAGCTACCTAGGCTCTCGGGCATGCCGGACACGCAGTACGAAGACCTGCTCCGCCGCGTGCTCGACACGGGCGCCCGCAAGGAGGACCGCACCGGCACAGGTACGCGGTCGGTCTTCGGTCACCAGTTGCGCTACCGGCTGTCCGGCGGCTTCCCGCTGATCACGACGAAGAAGGTCCACTTCCGCTCGATCGCGTATGAGCTGCTGTGGTTCCTGCGCGGCGACGCGAACGTGACGTGGCTGCGGGAGAACGGCGTCACGATCTGGGACGAGTGGGCGGCGCCGGACGGTGATCTCGGCCCGGTCTACGGCGTGCAGTGGCGGTCGTGGCCGACTCCGGACGGCGGGCACATCGACCAGATCAGCGAGGTGCTGCGCACGCTGCGCGACAACCCCGACTCTCGGCGGATCATCGTGTCCGCGTGGAACGTCGCCGACATCCCGCAGATGGCGCTGCCGCCGTGCCACGCGTTCTTCCAGTTCTACGTCGCCGACGGCGAGCTCTCCTGCCAGCTGTACCAGCGCAGCGCGGACCTCTTCCTCGGCGTGCCGTTCAACGTCGCGAGCTACGCGCTGCTGACGCACATGGTCGCCGAGCAGGTGGGCCTCGGCCTCGGTGACTTCGTCTGGACCGGAGGCGACTGTCACATCTACGACAACCACGAGGACCAGGTCCGCACGCAGCTCGCACGCCAGGCGCGGCCGTTCCCCACGCTGAGCCTGAAGCCGGCCGACAGCCTGTTCGACTACACCTACGACCACATCGCGCTCGACGGGTACGACCCTCACCCCGGCATCAAGGCACCGGTGGCGGTGTGATCGGGCTCGTCTGGGCACAGTCGGTGAACGGCGTCATCGGCCGCGACGGCACGCTGCCATGGCACCTCCCGGAGGACCTGAAGAACTTCCGCTCCCTGACCGCCGGCGCGGCTGTGCTCATGGGCCGCCGTACATGGGAGTCGCTGCCGCCGCGGTTCCGGCCGCTGCCGGGCAGGCGCAATCTTGTGCTGTCGCGCACGCCGCAGGAGGGCGTGGAGACGTTCCCCGACCCGCAGCAGGCACTCGCTGCGGTGTCCGGGGATGCGTGGGTGATCGGCGGCGCGGCGGTGTATCAGGCGGCGCTGCCGTTCGCGGACCGGATCGTGGTCACCGAGATCCGAGAGATCTTCGAAGGTGACACGCACGCGCCGGACGTGGGCCGCTCGCCGGACTCCGTCGGAGCATGGCAGGAGTCGTCGACCGGGCTGCACTACCGGTTCCTGACCTGGGACTGAGGTCAGCGACCGGGCTGGACTCGCAGCGCACCCGCGCTGGGGGACGGCGCGTGCAAGCCGAACACGTGGGCCACCGGTCCACCGGTCAGCTCGCCCTCCATCGGCCACCCGATAGCACAGAACGGGAATTGACACCCCTTCCACGCCGCGGCGGCCCGGTCGCCGGGCCGCCGCGGTGCGGCTCGATATCTAGTCGAACTGCCCACCCTGAGCCTTCAGATGCTCGAACACGGAGACGTCATGGCCGTAGACCATCGTTGCGTCGTAACGTTTCTGCAGTTGCTTCATCCATCGATGAGAACGGGACCACCCGTACAAGTCATTGCCGAACCACCCCTGCACCAGGCCGTCCTGCTCGAACAAGTCTCGCACGTGGTAATGATCAGAAGTCAGCACGAAGTGTCCGGAGTTCCGAGTCTCGAGCTGCATGGTGAGCAAACCGGGACTGTGCCCGGGCATATTCCGAAGAGTGACACCGTCGAGCAGCTCCGTCTCCTCCCGGTGGATGGGTTGCCAGTTCAGCTCCCAGTTGAGGTCGATTGGCAAGTATGCTCCGGCCTCTTTGGTTGCAACGGCATAGTAGTGTTCCTTGATCTCTAATTCGTGAGCATAGATCGGAACGTTTGTACCTCGAAAATGTTCAAGCCCTCCGGCATGGTCCAGGTGCAGATGACTGATGACAACGGCCTTGATCTCGTCGACGCCGTAGCCCGCAGCTTCGAGCGCGCGGTCGAGGTGATGCTCCTCCTCGTATCGCGTCATCGGAAAGAGGTCCCAAGCGCGCTCGGGCCATTCTTCCCTGGCATTCTGTCGACATCCGGCGTCGAAAAGAATCGGCCCAACTTTGGGATGTTCGACCACCGCCGCTAATATTGCAACATTGCGGCGATCATATTGAGGATGCGGATTCGACGTCGCAGCAGCATTACACCCTCGAATGAAGTATCCGTCATCGACGGCCATCCGACCAAGATCCAGCAGGGAGAACTTTATTCCCGACATTGATCTGACATCCCTTTCGCTCAGAACGATTGAGACTGACTACTTGAGCCCGCGAAGCCCTGTGGACTATCCCTTTTACCCCTGCGCAGCGCCCAGCGGCCGATGCCGGGAGCGGCTCTGCCGCATCAGCCCGTGAAGTACTCCTGCAATGCCTTGATCCCACTCTCATACACGGCACCAGTGAAAGTCTGCGCGAGACTCGTCTCGTCGTTCGCGTCCGCGTCGTATTCTGACCACCACTCGAGGAAGGTTTGGTTCGAACCCGTGACTGGGGCGAGGCGCAAGGTCGCGACGTAGCGCCGCAGCCCCGGGAACGGGCTCCCTATCAACTTGTAGGTAAACGTGTGGTCGCCGTCGTCGAGCGCGACGAGCCGCTCGAGCGCCTCTCTCCCGTCGGCCAGGACGAGACGGCGGACGGCGCCCACCTCGGCGCCGGACACCCCGGTGTCGAGGGAGCTCTTCTCGACGTTGGAGTGCCAGCTGGGCATTTCGTTGAAGTCGCGGATCTTTGCCCAGACCTCCTCGACCGGGGCGGGCACGATACCGCTGACGTAAAGGCGGGGCACGTGATCTCCTAACGTGTCAGACGAGACGCGGAGGACCCGGGAACGGCGTGGCGACCCGGCCACGACCGGTTGTTCAGACGGTTGTGCTGGTCTGCGGGTGTCTGGCCACCAGGTAGCCGTCGACGAGGGCGAACTCGAGTCCCTCGACCGGGCCGGAGAGTGCCGCTTTGAACTGTCGGCTCACGTCGTCGGACAGCACCTCGGTCTGTCCGTTCTCGACCGCCAGCAGTGCTTCGCGGGCCACGTCGTGAGGATCGCTCTTCACGACGTCGAGGTCGGCGGTCAGGTCCGTCGCGGTGTACCCCAGGTGGACGCCGACGACCTGGGTTCCTTGGGCAGCCAGGTCGACACGAAAAGAGTTCGTCGCCGACCACAGCGCGGCCTTGCCCGCACCGTACGCACCCGCTCCGGCGGCCCAGGACAACACGGAGTGGACGTTGATCAGTGCTCCGCCACCGTTGGCTGCGAGGGTGGGTGCGAGAGCCTGGGTGACGCGAAGCACGCCGAAGAAGTTGGTCTCGAAATGATTCCTGATGTCGTCGATCGCCGTGCTGATGAGTGGCTTGCGCAGTGTCACGCCGGCGTTGTTGATGACGATGGAGACATCGCGGGCCTGGTCGGCGAGTGCGGTCACCGAGGACGGGTCGGTGACTTCGAGGGGGAGCGGTACGACCCGCGGGTCTGCGCTGGGCCGCGGCCTGCGGGCGGTTGCGTACACCTTGACCGCGCCCAGATCGAGCGCCGCCTCGACGAACGCTTTGCCCAGGCCGCGTTGCCCGCCGGTGACGAGGACGGTCGATCCATTGATCGATACCATGTATCTTCTCTTCTCTACGTCAGGATCCGTTCCAGCCCGCTAAGAACTTGAGCAACTCGGCGTTGACGAAATCGGGGCGCTCCTCCTGGCAGAGGTGGCCACATTCCGGAATCGGGATGGCTGTCACATCCTTCGCCATGCCGCGCCACACCTGCGCGACGTCATATGCTTTACCGACGACGTCGGACTCAGCGCCCCACATGGTGAGGACCGGACAGTCGATCAAGACGTCCGCGTCTTCGATGTCCTGTGCCGTGTCCTCTGCCATCGCTCGATAATCAGCAAACGATCCGCGCAGCGTCCCGGGTTGCTGATAGTTTTTGACATACACCTCGACCTCGTCGGCGCTCAACATCTGCGGGTTGTATGACCAGGTGCGGAAGAGATGAGTCAAGAATGCTTCCTCATTACCGCCACCGATCAGCTTCTCGGGGAGGTCGAGTACCCCCATGAACGGGAAAATCCAGTACCCCGCCTTGGCGCGCTCCAGATCGAAAGTGCTTGCGAGCACTCGGGTCGGCACGTTGTCAAGGATTGCCAGCCGGTCCACCCGGTCACGGTGGTCCTTCGCGAATCGAGTAGAGACGCGAGCGCCCCTGTCGTGCCCCACCAACGCGATGGTCTGGTGGCCGAGGTGGTCCATGAGTGCGACCACGTCGTTCGCCATGGTCCGCTTGTCGTAACCGATCGCCGGTTTGTCCGACAATCCGTATCCTCGCAAGTCGGGCGCAACAACCGTATAGTGCTGGGCCAGCGCCGGTATCTGCTTTCGCCAGCCGAACCAGGTCTCCGGGAAGCCATGAAGGAGGTAAACTGGTGGGCCATCGCCCGTAATGACGTAGTGTTGCTTTATTCCGTTCAGTCGAACGGTATGGTGTGCGACCTCGGGGTACATGTCCGCCATGGCAGCGCAACTCCTTCAGGTTCGTCAGGCCGCAAACTTGTTTGCAGCGTCGTAGTCCCAGGTCATTCCGATTCCGGGACCTTCGGCCGTGATGTTTCCGTCAACAGGGCGGGGCGCGCTCCGCAGAATCGGTCCGGCGACATCCAGATATTCGAGCCAGTGCCGCGTGGGCGTCACGGCCAGCGCGTGGGCACTGGCCTCGATGAACATGTGGCTGCTCACGGGAATGGAGGCAGCCTGGGCCAGTCTCGCAGCCTCCATCCAGCCAGTGAAACCGCCGATCTTCACCACGTCGAGCATCGCGAAATCGCTCGCTATCATGTGCAATGCGGTCTGGAACCCGCTCGGAAACCACCAGTTCTCTCCGGATTGCAACCTGCCGCCGGCAGACCGGCGAACTCGGGCGTGGCCGGTAAGGTCTTCGGCGGCGACGGGTTCTTCTACCCATGCGACGTCGAACTCACGAAGCCGCTCGATGCGTATCTCTGCCTCCTGCTCGCGGAGCGACTGGTTGTAGTCCACCATCAGTTCCGTGTTCGCGCCGACGACTTTCCGGACCCAGCGAACAACTTTTAGATCTTCTTCGACGTCGGGATAGCCGAGCTTGATCTTTACTCCACGGAATCCGGCTTCGACGGAACGGCGCAATTCTTCTCCGTCCGTTGCGGGATCTACCATGCCGAAACTGTCGTAAGCCGGGACGGCGACCGGCTCTCCGCCGAGAAGGCTGACGACTCCGGCTCCGGATCTTTTGCCCAGCGCATCCCACAACGCCATCTCGACCCCGGAAACCGCCATGCCCAGCAGGCCCTGCAAGCCGAGCAGGCGGAAACGGCTACGGAGTCTCTCGAGGCACATTTCCGGCGAAGCGGACTGTCCGATCAGGTCGCGTGCGAGCCGGCCCGCGATAGTAACCAGCGGCGGTAGGGCGGTCTCGGTATATGCGAACACGTAGGAGTGTCCTGTGACTGGACCTTCGGTGTCTATCTCGATCAACAGCAGAGGGCTGGCCGGGATTGTGCCGGAGGCTGTGCGCAATGGCCGCCGGAGAGGTACGACCACCGGGCGTACCCGGAAGCCTGTTATCTCGGGGAAATCCATGACCGGTCAGATGCTGCGGTGTGTGCTGACGGCGGCTCGGAGTTCGGCGAGCTTCGGTGCGAGGGCGGCATCGATGGCGAGCGGGTCCCTCGCGTTGAGCTCCTCCATGGCGCGGCGTTCGGGGAGTTGGGTGTTGATGTCTATTCGGCGCTCCTCGAGGCCGGCCACCATCTCCGCCGCCAACTGGTCGGCGGGGCGGAGTGCATAGCCCAGGCCCGCGCCGGCTCGGGTCGTCGCCATCATGGGCGTGTCGGCCGGGCCGGGGTACACCGTGGCGACGTGAACGCCACTGTCGTACAGCTCCCGGCGCACTGCTTCGTCGAATCGGGCGAGACCGGCCTTGGTGGCTGCGTAGGTGGCGTAGAAAGGCGTGCCGAGCAGGCCGGCGCCCGCGGCGATGCCGACCAGGGCGGCGTGTCGGTGCTGGGCACCGGCGGCGCGCAGGTGGGGTAGCGCGGCCCGTGTCGTGAGGATGGGAACGAGCAGGTTGAGCCCGATCATGGCGCGGATGTCGGCCACGTCGATGTCCTCGAGAGCCGACGCCCGTACGTTCCCAGCGTTGTTGATCAGAATGTCGAGGCCGCCGAGCGCGGCGACGGTCTCGGCCACGACACGTTCGGGCTCTCCGTCGGCGGTGAGGTCGGTGGTGATCGTGTGCGCGGTGCCGCCGCGCTCCGCGACCAGGGCCGCGGTCTCTGCCAACGGCTCGGGGCGTCGGCCGGCCAACACCAGGGTGCCGTGACGTGAGGCCAGTTCGAGGGCCAGGGCGCGGCCGATGCCGCTGCCGGCGCCCGTGAGTAGGGTGTGGCGTCCTCGCAGGTCAAGCGGGGGAGAGCTCACGAAGGCTCCTTCGAGATTGAGGGGTCGGGAAGCGCCCGACCCAGGCGCGCTACCGGTCGAGCAAGCGCCGTGGAGACATGCTTGACAGCACTGTCATCTTTGACAAGCTCGCATACTTTGTCAGCGGTGTCAAAGACGGGGTAGGCTCTCCGCATGGCTGGGCGGCGACAATTCGACGAGAAGGCGACCCTGGACCGCGCCCTGGAGGTCTTCTGGGCCAAGGGCTACGGCGCAACCTCCATGCAGGACATCGCGACGGCCTCCGGCGTGCTGCGTGGATCGCTCTACAACGCCTACCAGGACAAGGAAACCCTGTTCCTGCACGTCTTCGAGGACTACGCCAAGCAGCTCCTCGCCGAGGCAGCTCACCTGCTCGCCAATCCGAGCATCGAGCGCGCCCTGCTCGACTTCTTCGACTTCACCTTCACGTCGATGACCACGGGCGTCCCGCCGCGCGGATGCTTGACGACCAAGACGGCTATCGACACCCGAGCGGGCGGGGAACGCATCAACGCGGTGCTTCGCGATCTGCTCGACGACCTGGAGCGGCTCATACGCGAGCGGCTCTCCGCTGATGACGCTCGAGCTCGACTCACCATCCCTCCGGCGGAGGCGGCGCGGGTGCTGGTCACCATGAGCCGGGGGAACGTGATCGTGGAAAGCGTCTACCAGGACCCCGAGCGCCTCAGGGGTACGGCCGCCGCACTGATCGGCGCATTGCTCTCGCCCGCGCCCTGAGCTCGCGGTATGTGGGCCTGGTCATCTCGTGGCCGGATGATGAACTGAGGTACCCCTCGAACCTCTTTCATCATCCGACGCTTGGGCGGGTGTGTAAATCGCCACGTGCACATATTGTGAGTGCATATTTCGCCGTCTCGATGTTGTCGGCACCGAGCCGCACCCCACTGTGCGCAGGTCCCCTGAGCTGCGGGCACGGTAGAGCGCGTAGTTTCCCTGATTGGTGGGACGATGCGCGGCCGCGGTCAGAATGCCGCGTTGGTGCGATGATGTCGCCGCCGGCTTCGGTGAAGAAGGGTATGGCGTCCTTGTAGGCAAAGACGGGCAGAGCTCATCACGGGCTCCTTCGAAGACGGAGGGGATCGGGCAATACCCGGCCCATGTGCGCCGTTGTGGCTTCAGTGTGACGCAAACGCCACCGGTGGGGTGAGCGTCACAGCGCCATGCTTGGCGACACTGTCATCTTTGACAGACTTGCATATCTTGGCGGCAGTGTCACAGACTTGATCGACACAGGACGGCACGATGGCGTCCGTTGTCTTGCCTGGATCGTCTACAACGCCTACCTGGACAAGAAGACCCTTTTCCTGTGCGTCGTCGAAGATTGCACCCAGGTGACCGCTCGAATGGAGAAGCCCGCCGAACCGCCTCCGCCGCAGAGTCCGGATCATCGCGACGGAGTCTGGGGAAGTGCGGCCGGCGGGCAGGTGCTGATGTAGCAATCGGCTGTCGGAGAACTCGTCGAAGGTTGCGGTCGTGCGCTCAGTCGGTGATGACGACGACACCGGTCGGCTCGCCCAGTGCCTCCACCGTCAGTTCAGCAGCTCGGTCGATGCCGACCCGAGGCTCCGAGGGGATCTGCTGCTCGTTGTAGGTGCCGGGCCCGTAGAACTGTCCATAGCGCAGCACGACCCCGCCCTCGGCCAGAACGGCGCGCTCCAGCTCGGCGACAGCCTGCGCATCGGGCCCATCCGGCAGTTGCCAGGCGACGCTCTGAGTCAGAATCTTCGGCGACGCGCTGCGCCGTGCGGCCTCGATCAGGTTCTGGGTTCCCTCCGTTCGGATGCGAGCGTTCAGGTCTGCGAGCGCGCCGATCTGAGTCACGTCATCCGGCAGATCGGTCAGCTCGTTCAGCACGACGTCCGGGTTGAAGTCGCGAACCGCCTGGATGAGTGCCTCACGATCGAAGACATCGCAGACGGTCGGTTCGGCGCCGAGATAGCGCAGCATTCCCGCTTTGTCGGATGAGCGCGTCATGCCGTTGACCACGTGCCCGGCCTGGACCAGCAGGGGAATCAGTCGCTGTCCGATCACGCCGGACGCGCCGGCGAGGAAGATTCTCAAACCCTGATCGGTCTGACCGCGCCCAGTTGGGATCTCCATTTTTTCTCCTGGCTTTCTCGTCATCTCTGGATGGTGAAGACCCGCTCGGTCGCACTTTCAGTAGTTCACGTGCGGGGCATCCGTGGCGTGTTGATGTCAACAGCGGCCATGAACCAACGCTAGCTCCGGTGTGGCGCACCATCGTGGGTCATTTCCGAGCAGATCAGAGGGGCCATTTGAGTGTGCGGAAGCGCGAAGCAACGGGCAGATGACCAGTGCTCCAGGCCCGGCGGCGACGCGCGTGTCCTCCTGCGGTGGCCTCGGCCCGATCCGGGACCGTAGGGTCGAACGCCCCTGCGCGACGGGGAGCCAGGGATGGGGAGACGGGCATGCGCGACAGGTCGTACCGAGGGCTGCGGGCGGCTGCGGTCGGCTGCCTGGTCGCGTGTCTGGTGGGATGCGCCGGGATGACGACCGGGTCGAACGCGGTCGGGCCCCCGTCCGGTCCGCCGGACCCGGCAGGCGGCGTGCAGGCCGGGCCGGTGCGGGTGCTGCAGATGAACCTGTGCGGCAGTGGCATCGCCGGCTGCTACACCGGCCGGTCGACGGCCGAGGCCGCCGCGGTGATTCGCGCCGAGGCGCCCGACCTGGTCACCCTGAACGAGGTCTGCCAGGACGACGTGTCGTCCCTCGAGCGGGCGCTCGCCGATGTGCTGCCCGGCGGCAAGGTCGCCTCGGCGTTCCAAGCGGCGCGTGACGGGCGAACCGGAGATCCGTACCGCTGTCGCAACGGCCAGCAGTACGGCATCGGCCTGGTCTCGCGGTGGCCGGTCGTGCCCGGGTCGTCCGCAGGCAGTGGGATCTACCCGGCCCAGGACCGGGAAGACCCGGAGGAGCGGGCGTGGCTGTGTCTGGACGTTGCGGCTACTCCGGACGTCACCGTCTGCACCACACACCTGGCCTACACCGAGCGGGAGGTCACGGTCGCCCAGTGCAGGTACCTGTTCGGCACGGTCATAGCGGCGCTGCGCGCACGGGACGGGGCGGCGTCGCTGGTGCTGGGCGGTGACCTGAACCTCGGGTCCGGTGACAGCGCAGACCTCACGTCCTGCCTCCCGGCGGGTTCCGCGGTCGCCGACGACGGTGGGCAGCAGCATGTCGTGGTGACACCCGAGTTCGTCGTCGAGAATTCGCGGACGATCGACCTGCGCGGCACTACCGATCACCCGGCGCTGCTCGTCACGCTCGCTCCGCAGCGAGCAGGCCGTCGTACGGCCTAGCTCCTACGAGGTGTGATGTAGTCGGCCACTGTGCCCTGGCCGGACCGACAGGGAGATCATGGGGTGGCGTTCCGTCCCGGTCGGTCCCAGGAGGTGTGTCGTGTCGACGTTGAGTGCTTCGTTCGATGCGATGCGTCCGGGACGTCGCGTCATGTCTGCCGGACGCCGGCTGCGCCGTGGGTAGCACCGGAAGCGGGCCGCTGGTTCCGAACACCGGGCTGGATGCGGTGGCGGACGACTTCGCCCAGCTGCGGCCGCGCCTGTTCGGGATCGCGTACCGGATGCTCGGCAGTGTCGCCGATGCCGAGGACATCGTGCAGGACGTCTGGGTGAAGTGGCAGGCGTATGACCGTGCCGCGGTGCGGGACGCCACCGCTTTCCTCGTCACGATGACCACCCGGCTGGCGATCAATGCGACGCAGACGGCACGCGCGCGGCGGGAGACCTACGTGGGTCCCTGGCTTCCGGAACCGGTCGACACCACCGCCGATCCTCAGCTGGGCGCTGAGCGGTGCGAGGCGCTGGAGACCGCGGTGCTCGTCCTGCTGGAGAAGCTCTCGCCCACCGAGCGGGCGGCGTTCGTGCTGCGCGAGGCGTTCGACTACCCGTACGCCCGCATCGCCGAGGTGTTGCAGACCAAGGTGAGCAACGCGCGCAAGCTGCTCAGCCGGGCGCGCCAAGCCGTCGCGGCGGAGCGGCAGAAGTCCGTCGACGCCACTCAGCAGCACAGATTGCTCGCGGCGTTCCTCTCCGCGGCGCAGGCCGGCGACTTCGACGAGCTGGAGTCGCTGTTCGCCGCGGATGTCGCCAGCTACACGGACGGCGGTGGCACCGTTCGGGACGCGTCGCGCTTCCCGGTGTTCGGCCGCGTGCGCGTGGCGAAGTTCATCGCGGCGTTCGCCTCGCGGTTCTGGTCGGGGCTGCAGGTGGCGTGGGTCGATGCCAATGGCCGCCCGTCCGTGCTGGCCAGCCGGGACGGCGTGCCGGTGGTGTGGTTCACCGTGAGCGGCACCGGCGACGGCATCGACCGCGTCTACTGGGTCATGAACCCCGCGAAGCTGGAGCGCATCTCCGCCGCGGTAAAGGCGAGGAGCGCCGAGTAGCGGCCTTCCACTGGCTCATTCCACGAGCTTGCCGGCGGACGAGACCTCCCGGACGAGGGCTGCGATCTCCACGGGCGTCTCGGCCACCGCCTCGCGGACCACGTTCCCCGGCCCGGACCAGACCATGTTGACCCGCAGTGACTCGTCCAGGTCCGGGAAGTCCGAGCGGTTGTGGCAGCCGCGGGTCTCCCGGCGCTCGATCGCGGCTTCCAGGGTCGCGCGGGCTGCGACCAGCGACGACCGCAGGTCGAACGCGTGGGCCAGGTCCTGGAAGCCGGCCAGGTCGGGATGCACGCCGACGTTCTTCGCGGTCGTCTCGATGTCGTCGAGTCCCGCGAGCCCCGCCTGCAGCCCTTGCTCGTCGCGCACGACGCCGGCGTGCTCGGTCATGGTGTCGCGGACCGCACGCTGCAGAGAGCGGACGTTCTCGGGCCCGTCCGCGGCGAGCAGTTGGTCCACCTCGTCACGGGCCTCGGCAACCGCGGCGGCGCTGCGCTGTTGCGCGCCGAGTGCGGCCGAGTAGTCCGCCGCGGTGTCGCCCACGATCCGGCCGTACACCAGCAGTTCGATCAGCGAGTTGCCGCCGAGCCGGTTGGCCCCGTGCAGTCCGCTGGAGGCCTCGCCGATGGCGTACAGGCCCTCGATTCCGGTGCCGTGGTCCTCCGAGCGCACCCAGACCCCGCCCATCGAGTAGTGGGCGGTCGGTGCGATCTCGATCGGCGTCGTGGTGATGTCGAGCATCTGCAGCTCGAGCAGGGTCTGGTAGACGCGGGGGAGCCGCTGCATGATCGTCTCCCTCGGCAGGTGGGAGACGTCGAGCCACACCCCGCCGTGTGGTGTGCCCCGGCCCTCCTTGATCTCGGTGTAGGCGGCGAGGGCAACCCGGTCCCGGGTGGAGAGCTCCATTCTTTCGGGGTCGTATCGCTGCATGAACCGCTCGCCGAGCCGGTTGCGCAGGATCCCGCCCTCGCCGCGGGCGGCCTCCGACACCAGCGTGCCGGCCGCGTTCTCGGGCTCGATCAGGCCCGATGGATGGAACTGCACCAGCTCGGGATCGCGGATGCGCGCGCCTGCGGTGAGGGCGAGCCGGAACGAGTCGCCGGTGTTCTCATCGCGGCGCGAGGAGGTCCGTCGCCAGATCCGGGTGTGTCCGCCGGCGGCCAGGATCACGGCATCGGCGTGGATCACGTAGCGGGTGCCGTCTTCGGTGTCGAAGCCGTACGCGCCGAACACCACACCGTCCCGGGTCAGGATCCGGGTCACATACGTCGTGTCGATGATCCGCACGGCGAGCTGCCGGGCCCGGTTCACCAGGGTGCGTTGGATCTCCAGGCCGGTGTAGTCGCCGGCGAAGGCGGTCCGCCGGAAGGTGTGCGCGCCGAAGTATCGCTGCGAGATGCGCCCGTCCGCCTCGCGGGCGAAGGGCATGCCCCAGCGTTCGAGGTCTGCGATGCCTCGTGCCGCACCCTCGGCGACGATCCGGACGGTGTGTGGATCCGCGAGGAAGTAGCTCTCCTTCAGCGTGTCCGCGGCGTGCTGCTGCCAGGAGTCCTCGGGGTCCATGGTGCCGAGGGCTGCGTTGATGCCGCCCGCCGCGAGGGTGGTGTGGGCGTCGGTGGAGGGCCGCTTGCCCACCACGAGGACGTCGGTGCCGCGCTCGGCCAGCTGGATGGCGGCACGCAGGCCGGAGCCGCCGGTGCCGATCACCAGTACGGAGGTCGCGATCCGCTGCTCGGCCGGTTTCATCGTTCTCCTTCGTGTGGGGTGATGATGTCCGGCGGCGGGTGGGACCAGTCACGCTCTGCTTGACGCCTACTCCGAAGAGCCGTCTGAAACCCAGTGTTCCCGCTCTTACCTCGCGACTCGGCCGGACACGTTCACCGACTAGGACAGGAGAGCCCGCCGGAATGTGACGTCTCGTGGGGCGGATGCGCCCCGTGTCACAGATCCGGGCTCCGTCCTGTCCTCCGGAAAGGCGGGTGCGCACACCCGCGTTTCCCCGAGGAAGGACGACCGTGACGCTCTCCACCACTGGCATCGCCACGCTCGAAGACCTGCGCACGCATCTGCAGTGGGCGATCGAGCTGGAGCACTCCACCCTGCCGCCGTACTTCTGCGCGCTGTATTCCATCGATTCCACGCGGAACGCCGAGGCGGCGCAAGTCGTGGGCGGTGTCTTCGTCGAGGAGATGCTGCACCTACTGCTGGCGGCGAACCTGCTCAACGCGGTAGGTGGCGATCCGGTGCTCGACGCGCCGCATCTGCTGCCGTCCTACCCGCACTCGCTGCCCCACAGTGACGGGTCCGTTCGGGTCGAGCTCGCTCCGTTCGGCCCCGCGGCGCTGGAGCTGTTCCTGGGCATCGAGCAACCGGCTCGGGCGGACGCCCGCGCACAGGCCGAGGGCTACTCCACGATCGGCCAGTTCTACGCCGCGATCGAGGACGGTCTGCGGGGCCTGTGCGCCACGCTGGGGGAGGAGGCGGTGTTCTGCGGCGACCCCGGGCGGCAGGTCCGCGACGTGCACCTGCGTCAGGGCGGTGGCCGAGTGGTCGTCGTGCGGGATCTCGCGTCGGCGCTCGATGCGCTCGGCGAGATCGTCGAGCAGGGCGAGGGCGCGGCCCGTACGGACGTCTGGGACGGCGACCGGGACGTGTTCCACCCGGAGCGCGAGGAGGTCGCGCACTACTACCGGTTCGTCGAGCTGAAGGAGGGCAGGCGGTTCCGGGCCGGGGACACCCCGCAGTCCGGTCCCACGGGGGAGCCCATCGCCGTGGATCTCGGCGGGGTTCTGCCGATGCGGCCGAACCCGCGCACGGCTGACCACGCGCCGGGTAGCGCCGTCCGGCTCGCGCAGGAGGAGTTCAACCGCGCGTACTGCGCGCTGCTGCACGAGCTGGAGGAGGCGTTCACCGGCAGCCCGGCGCGACTCGGCGCAGCCATCGGGAAGATGTACGCGCTGAAGGAGCAGGCGCAGGCGCTGATGCGGATGCCCAGCGGCGACGGCCGGACGACGGCGGGCCCCACGTTCGAGTACGTACCGCGGAAGTAGGCGGCGCGCCCGGGTCGCCACCGCATGATCAGAGACGACGAGCTGAACAAGATCTTCACCGAGCTGTCGGAGTGGCTCCACGCCACCGTGTACCTTCCCGTGGCTCGGGCCTGCGGATCGCCGGGGTCTGGCTTGCGCGAGCGAATGATCGACCGTGCATCGCCGCCGCTCCCTCCCTGATCGTCCCCGCGTGGGTTGAAGGTGGTGTTCACCAGCACAGCTGGTGGTTAGCCTTGTGTTCGTGAGAGGCGCTACGGCGCCGAACGGCGCCGGCCGAGGCCGCTCAGCGGTGACCCGAGCGCGGGCGCTGGCGATGCTGATCGCTTCCGCGGCGGCCGGGTACGTGGTGGGCGAGCTGGCCGCGCGTGCGCGGCGGGACACGCGTGGGTCGGAGTCGCTAGCCGGGGATGTCGATGGATTCGGCGAGGAGCAGGCCGCGCTGCGGCGGGTGGCCACGCTGGTTGCACAGGGGGCGGCACCGGAGGAGGTGTTCGCCGCGGTCACCGCGGAGGTCGGGCGGGTGTTGCACGCTGACTTCACCTCCACGGTTCGGTACGACCCGGACGGCGCGGCCACGATCCTGGGTGTGTGGCGCGGCACCGCCGCCGCGTCCCCCATCCCGGTCGGTACCCGATTCAACCTCGGCGGGCGGAACCTGACCACGCTGGTGTTCACGACCGGGCGGCCGGCGCGGATCGACGACTACGCCACCGCCTCGGGCGAGGGCGGAGAGCTGGCCCGCGCGTGGAACTTCAGCGCGTCGGTCGCCGTGCCGGTGATCGTCGAGGGCCGGCTGTGGGGCCTGATGTCCGTCTCGTCCGCACGCGCGCAGCCGTTGCCCGCGGACACCGAGGCGCGGCTGGCCGGCTTCACCGAGCTGGTCGCCACCGCCCTTGCCAACGCCGAGAGCCAGGCGCAGCTGACCGCCTCGCGCGCCCGGATCGTGGCCGCCGCCGACCAGGCGCGGCGGCGCATCGAGCGCGATCTGCACGACGGCGCCCAGCAACGGCTGGTCACCCTCGCCATGGAACTGCAACTGGCGAGAACGGCACTGCCGCCCGAGGCCGCCGAGCTGGCAGCGCAGCTCGACGAGCTGGCCGCCGAGGCCACCAGCACCCTGGACGAGCTGCGCGAGCTCGCCCGCGGCATCCACCCGGCGCTCCTCGTCGAAGGCGGCCTACCCCCGGCGCTCAAAGCGCTCGCCCGCCGCTGCACCACCCCGGTCCGCCTGGATGTCCGGGCCGACCGAAGACTTCCTGAGCCGATCGAGATCGCCGCCTACTACCTGGTCGCCGAGGCGCTGACCAACGCGGCCAAACACGCGCACGCCTCCGCCATCCACGTCCAGGTCGACACCGCTGCCGCGGACGGCGTCGACGCGCTGCGGGTGTGTGTGCGCGACAACGGCCGCGGCGGCGCCGATCTCTCCGGCGGATCCGGCCTGGTCGGGCTCCAGGACCGGGTGGAGGCACTGGGCGGCCGACTCTCGGTGCAGAGCGTCTCGGGCGCGGGCACCGCGGTGCAAGCCGAGCTCCCGCTGGGCCCAGCCCGTGGGCTTTAGCGCGGGCACACCGATGTTCCGCAAGGCCACCCCGAACACGCGCACACGCCCCGCCGGCCAACGCGCCATACAGAGTCGGGGGATGGCCTACCCGAGGGGGCGGGCCACCGGGGCCGGGGACGAAGCCCACGGCGCCAACGCACGCCGCAACCCGGCCAGCCACGCGTGCTCGACCTCGATCGCCTGGGCCAGACCACCTACCGAAACCTCAGGCTGGGTGAAGGACACGAGCCCGGGGCCAAGCACCGCCACCTGTCCGCGCCCGCACCCCATCGCCGACCAACCGAGCGGCTGTTGATGCTCCGCGAGGTACGGGTGAGCCAGCAGCACATCGCACGCGACCACCAGCCCCGGCACCAGCCCGCGGTCCAGGGTCAACGCGACCACACCGGCACCACGACGCACATGCGCTCTCGACATGGACACCTGTCGCTGATCTTCAGCGGATGCATTCCGCGTCAGGTGTCCATGTCGGGCCGGGTTGAGCGCACCACCGTCACGACGACCGCCGCGGCGGCGACCAGCGCGATCACGGCGAGGATCGCGCCGACGCCAGCCCACGCGACCGCGATCGGAGCCAGCAGCACGAGGGCGGCGGCGCCCAGCAGGACGGACGGCCGGACCCGCGATCGCGGCACGATCGGAGCGTGGCTCAGCCACAGCAGCGCCAGGAACGCCGCGGTCGGGACCGCCACCGCGTAGCCCGTCCCGAGCGTGCCCACGGCGTCGTGGCCTCCGGTCTGCCGGACGGCGACCTCGAGGCCCGCCCCGAGCGCCGCGAGGGCCGCGAAGATCCCGTAGTGCCCGTAGCCCCACAGGTACGAGCGCTCTCGCCGATCGGACAGCCCGTCGCCGCTCGGTTCCATCTCGTAGAGCCACCAGAGCGCGAACAGCAGCACCAGTCCGGAACCCGCGACCACCACCAGCGACCCGTGGAGGCCGGCACCGACGACGTCGGCGAACCCGGTCGACACCGCAAGGACGCTCTCGCCCAGCAGGATGATGGTGAACAGTGCGTACCGCTCGGCGATGTGGTGCGGATGCCAGCTCGTTCTCCAGTTGTTGCGTTCGGCCCACGCAGGCACAGCCAGCTCGGCCCCGGCCAGGGCGACGAACACCACCACCGGCGCCGCCGCACCGCCGAGCACACCGAGCTCCGCCAGCAGCTGGCGAACGAGCCAGAGCACCTCGACGGCGGAGATGCCCACGGCGTACCGGATGGTGGTGCCGCGGCGATCGGGGTCTTCCCGCGCCGCCCGCAGCCACTGCGCCACGAGGCCGACTCGCATCACCAGGTAGCCGATGGTGACCGCGCGATAGTCCCCGGTTGCGAACGCGGACGGCACCCCGGCGGCCAGGATGAGCACGCCGCCCATCTGCAGCAGCGTGAGCAGCCGGTACGGCACGTCGTCGGTGTCGTAGGACGAGGCGAACCAGGTGAAGTTCATCCAGGCCCACCAGATGGCGAAGAACACCTGCAGGAACGGCGCCACGACGTCCGCTGCGTGTCCCTCGGCCACCCCATGGGCGAGCTGTGTCACGAGCCCCGCGACGGCCACCACGAACGTCAGATCGAAGAGCAGTTCGAGCTGCGTGGAGACCCGGTGCGGCTCGTCGGCGGCGCGCGCCGTCATCCGGATCCGGAGCGACGGCCGGCTGGGCCCCGCCCCGGGCTCCGGCAGAGTCCGCGGCTGCATCCCTAGTTCCAGTCCTCTTGCCAGGAGTAGTCCGGGCCGGCATTGCCCGCGACCGCAACGGGGTGGGAGGTGCCGAGCACGAGCCCGACGGTCAGCAGTACCGCGGAGTCCGCGACCGCGTGGAGCGTGTGAGCCTCGGCGGGCACCGTGAGGAGGTCGCCGGCGACAGCTTCCACCGCCTGCGTCGCAGTGGTCAGCCGCACCCAGCCGGCGAGCACCTGCAGCGTTGCGTCCCGTGAGCTGTTGTGCTCGTGCAGCGTCTCGCCGGCTCGCAGTGCGATGACGGTCTGACGGAGCACGTGGTCGTGGCCTCCGTGCACCGTGTGCGCGCTGCGGCCGTGCGCCGACGCCCGGGCGCGTTCGATATGCGTCCGGGCGGTCTCCGCCAGCGATGTCGTGTCCATGTGTGCTCCTCGCGAGGTGCCGGTGTCGGGAGCGAGGACCGGACGAGGCGCCGATTCGTGACATGACGGGCATCACAGCCGGTTCGGCGGATCTGCTGTCACAGATCCGAAGGCTGTCCTGTCCTCGCTTCCGACGCCGCCCCGCGCAGCAGCTGGCGGGCGGTACAGGGATTCGGATGGAGGGATTCGTCGTGAAGATCGTCGTAATCGGTGGGACCGGGCTCATCGGGTCGAAGCTGGTGGCCAAGCTGAACGAGCACGGGCATGAGGCGGTGCCCGCCGCCCCGAACACCGGCGTGAACACGCTGACCGGCGAGGGCCTCGCGGAGGTGCTCGAGGGCGCAGCGGTAGTCGTGGACGTGTCGAACTCCCCGTCGTTCGCCGACGAGCCGGTGATGGAGTTCTTCCGCACCTCCACCACGAACCTGCTCGAGTACTCCGCGAAGGCGGGGGTCGGGCACTACGTGGCGCTGTCGGTGGTGGGCACGGATCGGCTGTCGGACTCGGGCTACTTCCGGGCGAAGATCGTCCAGGAGAAGCTGATCCGCGAGTCGGGCCGGGCGTACTCGATCGTGCACGCCACCCAGTTCTTCGAGTTCGTCAAGGCGATCTCGGACTTCAGCATGGTCGACGGCAAGGTCCGTCTGCCGTCTGCCCTCATCCAGCCGATGGTGTCCGACGACGTCGCCGCCGCGGTCGCTCGCGTCGCGGTGGGGGAGCCGCTGAACGGGATCCAGGAAATCGGTGGCCCGGAGCAGTTCCGGCTCGACGAGTTGGTGCGCAAGGGCCTTGCGGCGAAGGGCGACCCGCGCGAGGTCGTCACCGACGAGCAGGCCCTCTACTACGGGGTGCGGCTGGGCGAGCGGACGCTGCTCCCCGGTCCGGATGCCCAGCTCGGGGAGATCACCTTCGACAAGTGGCTGGCGCAGCAGTAGTCGCGCCGCACCACCACCGCGCTGGGCTGCCGTTCATGACCTGCGGTTGCCCGGCGCCCGCACCGCCGCCGGGGCCTACATCTACCCGCACAGCCAAGGAGACACGGACATGGACCAGCCGAAGGTGTCGGTCATCTTCCACGGGGCATCGGGCGCCCTCCAGGGCCTGGCGAAGGAGGTGGCCGTCGGTGCGGAGGAGGAGGGCGCTGTCGTCCGCGTCCGGCGCGTCGCCGACCACGAGGTGCCGGGGGACGGTGCGACCGAAGGCATCGCCACGCCCGACGACGTGCGCTGGGCGGACGCGGTGGTCTTCGGCTCGCCGAGCCGGTACGGCAACGTCGCGTCCCAGCTGAAGTCCTTCGTCGAGACGCTGGAGGTCCTGGGCGGTGACAGCCTGCGGAAGATCGTCTGGTCCGGCTTCGCCTCCGGCGACGGCGTGCTGCACCGGGGGCGCGAGGCAACGCTGAGCGCTCTGTTCCAGACGCTGTCCCACCTCGGCGGCGTCCTCGTCTTCGCACCCCGCGCGACGGACCTGCCGGCGGGCGCCGACGCGTACACGCTCGCCCGGCAGACCGGGCGAGATGTCGCAGAGGTCGCGCGTCGGCTGCTCGTCGGTGCCGCGGCCGAGGGTGGACGGGAGCCCGGTCGAAGCGCGGGATGAACCCGGCCCGGCCCGGTGTGACGCAGTCCACCGCCGTTTCCGGCTGCCGAACCAGGGCCTGCTGTCACGGACGAGGGCGCCGTCCTGTCCTAGGTGGTGCCTGCGATTCGCCAGGCGCCGCCCGAGAAATGGGAGCACTCATGACCATCGACCACTCGCACCACATCGAGGACCCGAACGCGACGACGCCCCCGCCGAAGTTCGAGGTCGTCGGCTCGGTGCCGACCCCGCCGGTGCCCGACCCCTCCGAGGCGATGACGCTCCTCGTCACCCTGCCTCCGGGCAGTGCCGGCACCCCGCCTCACCGGCACACCGGACCCGCCTTCGGTTACGTGATCCAGGGCGAGATGATCTTCGAGCTGGAGGGCGAGCCCGAGCGTGTCGTGCGTGCCGGCGAGACGTTCTGGGAGCCGGGCGGCGACGTGATCCACTACCAGGACGGCAACAACCTCGCCGACGCCGAGTCCCGGTTCGTGGTCACCATGTTCGGCGTCCCCGGCCAGCCGATGCTGATCCCGGTGAGCGCCGAGGAGCTCGAGGAACGCCGGCCCCGCCGCGCCCCTCGTCCGTGATTACACGACAAGGCCTTCGCTGACCGAGGGCTCGCTACCCGACAGCGTGCTGGATCACCGAGTACGGCCGGTCCGAAGCCCCCGGCGGCCCGCGGCGAGACCGTCCGGGCCGCCGCCGGTTTCCGAACAACCATCATCGAGGGAGAAGACATGCCCGCTCAGACCGTCACTGTGCTCCTGATCCACGGCGCCTTCGCCGAATCCGCCAGCTGGAATCCGGTACTCACCAGGCTGCGCGCCGAATCGGTCGACGTCGTCGCCGTGGCCAACCCGCTACGCAGCGTCTCCGGCGACGCGGCGTACGTCCGCGACATCATCACCGGCATCGGCACGCCGGTTGTTCTCGTCGGCCACTCCTACGGTGGCATGGTCATCACGGAGGCGGCTGCGGGCAACGATTCGGTGGTGGGCCTCGTCTATGCTTCCGCATTCGCCCCTGAGTCCGGGGAATCCGCGTTCGAGCTGTCGACCAAATTTCCCGGCAGCACCCTTGGCGACGTCCTCGTGACCTCCCCGGTCCCGACCGGCGTCGAATTCCGTATTCGGCCGGGGGACTTCCACCGGCAGTTCGTCGCCGATGGATCGGAAGCCGAGGCCGAGCTGATGGCGCTGACCCAGCGCCCGGTCACCGAGGTGGCGCTCGCCGAGGGTCTCCCCACGGCTGCGCCGGCCTGGAAGCAGCTGCCGTCGTGGTTCGTCTTCGGCGACCAGGACCGCAACATCCCGGTGGAGCTGCTGCGGTTCATGGCCGAGCGTGCGCAGTCGAAGGGCACCCGGGAGGTCGCCGGCGCGTCGCACGCGATCAGCATCGGAGCACCGGATCAGGTGACCGCGGCGATCCTCGACGCGGTGGGGCCGCCGGTTGAGGGGCTCGATCCAGGTTGTCGACCGAGGTCGGATATCTACCACATCATGGAGGAAGAAATGAGCGACCCGGCGGGCGACGGCACATTTCTCGGCGAGCTCGAGACCGAGGTCAAGGCCGAACTGGACTTGGCCGAGGCGAGTGGCCCGGGGGAGGTCGTCGGGGAGGCGAGCGCCGAGTGGCTGTACGAATCCATAGAGGTCCAGCGAGAGGAGATCGGCCTCCGCAGCCTTCTCGGAGCGGTCGAGGCGGTAGAAGGCGACGACCCTCGAAACGACGAGCGCACGGCGGGTCTCTGACGAATTGGCAGCGACCGGCAATTCGACGCCGGCTCACCCGGCGTCCATCTGCGTCGGACAGGGTGCATGATCGTGTGGTGACGCCTCCTCGTGACACCGGCAGGGACCGTCTGCCGGGACGTTCCACATGAGCCGTGTCGTGGTCGTCGGAGCCACCGGGCACATCGGCTCGTACCTGGTCCCCCGACTTGTGCGGGCGGGGCATGAGGTCGCTGCGCTCAGCCGCGGGACACGCGAGCCCTATCACCACGCGCCGGAGTGGTCGCGGGTCGAGCGGGTGACCGTCGACCGGGAGGCGGAGGATGCCGCTGGGACGTTCGGGTCGCGGGTCGCGTCCCTGGAACCCGACGTCGTGGTGGACCTGGTGTGTTTCACCGCCGAGTCGGCGGCCCAGCTCGTCGAGGCGTTGCGGCCCACGCGGCCGCTGCTGCTGCACTGCGGCACGATCTGGGTGCACGGTCCTGTGGCGCGCGTGCCGGTCACCGAGGACGAGCCGCGGAATCCGGTGGGCGACTACGGCATCGGCAAGGCGGCGATCGAGGAGTTGCTGCACCGCGAAACCCGCAGCGGTGGTGTACCGAGTGTGGTGCTGCACCCCGGCCACATCAGCGGGCCCGGGTGGCCGGTGATCACTCCGGCCGGCAACCTCGACCCGGGTGTGTGGCGCGCCCTCGCGCTGGGTGAGCCGCTTCCGTTGCCCGATCTCGGTCTCGGCGTTCTGCATCACGTCCATGCCGACGACGTGGCGCAGGCGTTCGAGCGGGCGTTGACACGCCCTGCGGCCATCGGTTCGAGCTTCCATGTCGTCGCGGAGCAGGCGATGACCTTGCGTGGTCTCGCGCACGGCGTGGCTGGATGGTTCGGCCGGGAGCCCGTGCTCGAACTGGTGGACTGGCCCACGTTCGTGTCGCGGGTCGGTGCTGAGCATGCCGGCGCGACTCGCGAGCACGTCTCCCGCTCGATCAGCGCCGGCATCGAGCGCGCACGTTCGCTGCTGGGCTACGCCCCTCGCTACACCGCGTTGGAGGCACTGCGTGAAGCACTGGAGTGGCTCGTCGCCAACGGTCAGGTCGACCTGGAGTCCTCGAATTTCTGACGGGCCCATTCGCGCAGCGTGGCCGCCCTGATCTTCGTGCCGTTCGTTCCCGACGTCGTCGGCATGGCGTCGATGAGGTGTACCGCGTCGGGCACCTTGAACCGCGCGAGTGTCTCCGCGCACCATTCCCGCAGCGCCGCCGGGTCCGGCGCTCTGCCCTCCTCGGGCACGACGAACCCGATCGCTCTGGTGCCGCCGTCGGGACCGGGGATGCCGACGACCCTGGCGGTGAGCACGTCCGGGTGCTCGGCCAGCCGCCGCTCGATCTCCGCGGGGTCGACGAGGAAGCCTCGCAGCCGCAGCGCGTCGCCCATCCGGCAGACGAAAGCGAACACGCCCTGGTCGACGAGGGCGCCCAGGTCGCCGCTGTGGAACCAGCCGTCGGCGGTGAACGCCCTGGTCGCCGCGGAGTCGTCGCCGAGGTAGGCGTCGACCACGTTCAGCCCCCGGAACTGCAGCTCGCCCTCCTGCCCGGGCGGGAGCTCCTCCCCGCTCACGGGGTCGACGACCCGCACGGCGATCCCGTCGTGCACCACCCGTCCGCCGCCGGTCCAGCGGCCGGGTGCCGGTTCGTCGTGGGGCCAGAACGAGGCCAGGGCGAACACCTCCGACGAGCCGTACACGCCGGCCGTCGCGGTGCCGAACGCGTCACGGGCCCACTCGGCGAGCTCGCGGGAGCGGCCCTGGAAGTCGGCGACGCCCCACCACCGCCAGGCGGAGAGGTCGCGCGGACGGGCTTTCCACGCCTCGGCCAGCCGCAGCACCAGGTCGTCACCGCCGACGACGTGCGTCACGCCGTGGTGGGCCATGTCGTCGAGCACCGCGTCGGCGTCGAAGACCGGCTGCAGCACGCACGTCGCGCCCGCGGCCAGCGCCGCCATCGCGGTGTTGTAGCCGAAGACGCCCGACAGCGGAAGCGCGCAGAGCATGAGGTCGGCCTCGTCGATGCCGATGGTCGCGGCATCGGCGACGGCGTGCGTCAGCACCCCGTGGCCGCGGTGCGCGGCAAGCTTCGGCATCCCGGTCGAGCCGGAGGTCGTGAAGGCGACGACGAGATCGTCGGGGTCGGAGCGGTCGATGCCGGGAGGTGCGGAGACGGGAGTTCCGGGAGCCCAGGCGCCACCGCCGACGTCCGACGCCGACGGGTCGGCGACGGCAGGCACCCCGGGCCCCGCGACCACGGCGACCGCCGGTGGCGGGTTCGTCGACCGCGCGACCGCGTCGCGCAGGCGGCCCAGCAGGTCCAGGTCGTGGAAGTCGTGTGCCAACGCGACCAGCCGGGGCCGCGCCCGGTCGAGCACGTGGGTGACCTCGTCGACGTTGTACCGGGTGTTGATCCCGATGACGTGGGCCCCGCGGGCGGCGACGGCGAACTGCCAGGTCAGCGCGTCGCTCCAGTTCGGCAGCCACACCGCTACGCAGTCTCCCGCCCCGATCCCGCTCGTGCGCAGCTCCTCGGCGAGCGACAGCGTGCGTTGCCACAGCTGGCCCCGGCTCACCGGAATCGTCGTTCCGTCGCGACCCTTGTCGAGGGCCACGATCCGATCCGGGTCGCGGCGGGCGAGGCGGCCGAGCAGGTCGGGCAGGTCGGCGGGGACCTGGTCGGCCGTGTCGGCGCTCCGGGCGTGTGCGGGGACGGCGTGCGGCGCGACGGCGGCACCGTCGACGTCCGGGGCGCTCATCGGGCACCTGCCGGCGCCGCGGTCGCGGCTTCTGTGAGCGCACGCAACCAGCGATCGAGCAGCGTGGCGAAGCCGTCGATCTCCTCCATCGGGTAGTGCCCGACGCCGGGGAGCTCGGTCATGCGGGCGTCGGGGATCCGCTCGGCGGCCCGGCGGACGTCGACGGCGTCGACCCACAGGTCGTCGGCTCCGACGACCAGGTGCGCGGGGCAGGTGATCGACGGCAGCTCGGCGCGCAGGTCGTGGCGGGCCCAGGCGATCAGGTCCGACAGGGAGACCGCGGGGTCCTCCCGCCGGTGCATGGTCGCGATCAGTTCAGCTCGCTGCGGTGACACCGACTGTCCGACGACGGCGAGAGTGCCGAGGTACGTGCGGTCGCTGCGGCTCGGCGCTGCGACGTCGGCCAGCTCGCGACGCAACCCGCGCACGCTCGGCCTGCCGCCCGTCCAGGCATCCGCGGCCATCGCGACGACGCCGGAGAGCCGATCGGGAATCCGTCTCGCGATGTCGAGAGCGGTCTTGCCGCCGATGGAGCAGCCGACCACGAAGGGCCGCTCCAGCCCCAGCAGCTCGATCAGCTCGACGCACCATGCCGCGTAGACCCCGAGATCGGTGACCGGCCCACCGACAGCGGGCTCGGATCGACCGTGACCGGGCAGGTCCGGCACCACGGCGCGGTAGCCCAGCGCAGCCAGCTCGCCAGTGACGTGCCGCCACTGCACGCCGCTCTGCCCCGCGGTGTGCAGGCACAGCACCGGGATGCCCGTTCCGCATTGTTCGACGAACGCGAGCGAACCCCCGACCTGCAGGTACGCGGCCTCGATGCCGTCACTGCCGTTCATGCTGCTCCTCTTGTGCGAGTGCCCGCGCCGCGTCGGCCATCAGGTTCAGCACCGGGGTCAGGCGCAGGTATTCGTATCCGTTGCCGCGCACCGCGAACTGCCCGGACATGCTGCGGCGCATGAAATCGTTGGACGCCGCGGTGACCAGCTCGGTCCAGGTGAGCTCGTCGGCCTCCATGGTGAACGTCGCGCCGAGAGCCGCCCGCCGTGACACCTCGATCACTGTGCCCCGGTAGACCCGCAGGTGCACCTCGTGCTCGCCGGCCCGCAGTCCGATCGTCCCGTCCCATGATTCGAGCGCCTCGGCGAAGGCCGTGCCCTCGCGCAGCCGCTCGGCGAGCGCCTCGCCCCACCCGGTCGTGCCGAACGCGCGGCCGACCGGGTCCGGTCCCGGCTCCCGCGCGGCCAGCAGCACGGACGTCGTCCCCTCCTGCCGGGTCTCGCCGTCGGCGCCCGCGAGAATCATGTGCCGGGTGACGACGCCCCGGTCTCCCGCCGTCGTACGTCGGCACCGCACGATCGTCAGGTCGAGGTGGAGCTCGTCGCCCACCCGTATCGGGCGGCGGTAGGACCAGTGCGTGTCCAGCAGGCCCAGCACGGTGGTGGCAGCGCGGTCGCCGTGCAGTCCGAGGGACTGCAGCAGCCCCATCGCGACGGCCAGTCCGAAAGGACCCTGCAATATCGGGCCGCCGGGATAACCGGGATCGGTGTGCACGGGGTGGTCGTCGCCGCTGAGCCGGGTGAAGTCGGCGAGATCGGCAGGCGTGACGGTCCGGGGCTCGCTGGTGAACCGCTGCCCGACAGCGAAGTCCTCGAAGTACCCGCCTGTTCGGGCCCGGGGCGGAGCGGTTCGGCCGCGTGTCATTGGCCCTCCTGACCACGTCGTCCTCGCCACATGAACGAGCGTTCTTGTCAGTTACAGAACCATCGGGAAGATCCCAGGTCAAGCCCGGCAGTCCACCATGCAGGTGTGGTATAGCCTGATTGACGTGATCGACCGTTCGCGTGGCGCCGCCCTCATCGCTGACACCGGCCGCGGCAACGAGGCGGCGATTCTCAACGCGGCGCTCGAGGCATTCGGCAACAGCGGCTTCAACGGAGCGTCGATGCGCGACGTCGCCCGCGGCGCGGGCACCAGCCTGTCGAACCTCTACAACTACTTCCCCTCCAAGTCCCGCCTTCTCGCGGAGGTGCTGCGGCACGCCAACACCGAGCTGTACGCGCGGGTGGTGCGGGCGGTGGAGGACGCAGGCGACGCCGCGAGCCCACGGATGCGCGACGCCGTCCGCGCCTACGTCGGATTCGTGGTGGACCACCAGGTCGCGATGCTTGTCTCGGCCAGCGAGGTCCGCTACCTGCAGGGTCCGGACCGGGAGCGACTGGTCGCCGAGCGGGACGACACCCAGTCGCTCATCGAGCAGATCGTCGCCCAGGGCGTCGAGAGCGGGGAGTTCCGCACGCCCTATCCCGCCGATGCGGCCCGCAGCATCCTCTCGTTGTGCGCGGCCATCGCCACCTGGTACCGACCGGACGGGCGCCTGTCCCGCGGCCAGCTCGCCGAACAGCACGCGCGCTACGCGTTGGCGCTCGTCGAGGCGCCGCTTCCGCGGCACGACTGATCGGCCCGAAGCGCCGCGCTCGGGCCGGGATGCTCCGTGCTCTTGCTCGACGCACCCGCGTGTGATTATCGTCTGAACGATCGTTCGTACTGACGTTGACGTCGTGGCGCTGCAGCGGTGCGGCCCGGAGGTGGACAGCGATGCGCTCAGAGAATGCCGACCTCCCTTCCACCAGGCAGATGGGCCGACTCGCGGCGGCCGCTGTCTTCGCCACGACGCTCGAGTGGTTCGACTTCCTCATCTACGCGACGGCGGCCGCGCTCGTCCTGAGCGACCAGTTCTTCCCGTCCGTGAACCCGGTCGCCGGCACCCTCGCCGCGTTCGCGACGTTCGCCGTCGGATTTCTCGCCCGCCCGCTGGGTGGCATCGTCGCCGGACACATCGGTGACCGGTTCGGTCGCAAACCCCCACTGGTCGCCGCGATGCTCGTGATGGGTCTCGCCACGTTCGGGATCGGCGTGCTCCCGCCGTACGCGAGCATCGGTGTGTGGGCCCCGATCCTGCTGGTCGTCGCTCGGCTCGTGCAGGGTCTCGGCGTCGGCGCGCAGTGGGGTGGCGCGGCGTTGCTGCTCACCGAGCACGCGCCCGTCGAGCGCCGCGGCTTCTACGGAAGCCTGATCCAGACCGGCTCGATCTTCGGTGCCGTCGCGGGCAACGCGTTCTTCCTGATCCTCACCGCGACGCTGTCCGACGAGCAGTTCGACTCCTGGGGGTGGCGGCTGCCGTTCCTGAGCGGTCTGCTCCTGGTATTGATCGGCATCTACGTCCAGCTGAAGATCTCCGACACCCCGGTGTTCCGGGCGATGCAGCAGCACTCCGCGGAGTCGAGGCGCGAGGCAGGCCTGCGCAAGACGCCTCTCCAGGAGGCGGTGCGTAGCTACTGGCGGCAGATCCTGCAGGCCGCGGGCGCGTTCTTCGTCGTCAACGCGACGTTCTACATCCTGATCAGCGGCTTGCTCGACTACGCGACCAAGCAGGTCGGCATGTCCCGCACCGCGATTCTGGTCTGCGTCATGGTCGCCGGCGCCACCCAGGTCGTCACGATCCCGTTCTTCGGCGCGCTCACCGACCGGCGTGGCAACCGCAAGGGCGTCTACCTGACAGGCACCGTGCTCATGGCGGTGTTCGCGTTCCCGCTGTTCTGGCTTGTGGACACCGGCTCGATTCCGGTCGTCCTGATCGGGCTCATCATCGGCTTCACGATTCACGCGATGATGTACGGGCCGCAGGCGGCGCTGTACGCCGAGATGTTCCCTGCCGACGTCCGCTACTCCGGGGCGTCGCTCGGTTATCAGTTCGCGTCGGTGTTCGCAGGCGGCTTGGCCCCGTTCATCATGACCGCGCTGCTCGCCGCCACGGGTGCGTCCTGGTCCGTGGCGTTGTACATCATCGCCACGGCCGTGATCACCTTCGTCGCGGTGGCCTCGATCAAGGAACGGTTCCGCCGGAACCTCTACGAGACCTCGTACGACCTGGCCGCGGCCTCCGCAACGTCGCGATGACTCGTGCGTCCGGTGCGCGCCACCCGTAGCGGGACGTCACGCCGGAGCCGTGTTCAGGCTTCCCGCGGCGCTGCACATCTGCGACGATCGTCTGCAGGGCGTGACAGACAGTAATAATCGGTGCGGGTGGAGACCAACAGCCGGTAACCGCGTCAGTGCTGGTGAGCACCACTACAAGCGCCCCCGCCGGCGAGGACAGCCGACCGGCCAGCGAGGGAGCTGAAGATGGCACTGAAGTTCGGGACGTTCATGGCCCCGTTCCACTGCCCGGTGGGCCAGGATCCCACCTACGCGATCGAGCGCGACCTGGCCGTCATCCGGCACATGGACATGCTCGGTTTCGACGAGGCGTGGATCGGCGAGCACCATTCCTGTGGCCACGAGCTGATTCCCGACCCGTTCATCTTCATCGCCTATGCCGCGCAGGAGACCCGGCACATCAAGCTCGGCACCGGTGTGGTGTCGCTTCCGTACCACAACCCGTTGTGGGTCGCTGATCGTGCGCTTTTCACCGACCGGCTGTTGCGTGGGCGGTTCATGCTCGGTCTGGGACCGGGGGCGCTCGCGACGGACGCGACGATGATCGGTATCCCGCTAGAGGATCTGCGCGGTGCGTTCGAGGAGGACGTCGAGGTCCTCATGGCGATCCTTCGCGGGGAGAAGGTCACCCACAAGACGCCGCGCTACAACCTCGTCGACGCACAGACCCAGTTCGCCCCCTACAGCGACTTCGACATCGCCGTGGCCGCGATCGCGAGCCCCACGGGTCCGCGGGTGGCGGCGAAGAACGGGCTCAGTCTGCTGTCGGTGGGTGCCACGGCCCCCGAGGGCGGCTTCGATGCGCTGGCCCTGCACTGGGACGTCATGCAGGAGCGGGCGCCGCAGTTCGGGCACACCCCCGACCGATCCGGCTGGCGGCTCTGCGGCCCGATGCACCTCGCGGAGACGAAGGAGCAGGCGATCGAGGACGTCCGCCACGGCCTCGACGCGTGGTGCGACTACACCCAGAAGGTCCTCGCGGCACCGCATTTCCGGGCTGCGGGCACGACGTTCGAGGAGCGGGTGGCCTGGGTCAACGAGACCGGGCTCGGGGTGATCGGCACGCCGGACGAGGCCATCGCGCAGGTCGAGCGGCTGGAGAAGCAGTCCGGTGGCTTCGGCTCCTACCTGCTGATCCACCACGAGTGGGCGCGGCACGAGGCGACGCTGAAGAGCTACGAACTGTTCGCCAACCATGTGAAGCCGCGGTTCCAGGGCAGTGCCGGGCGTCTGCAGAAGGCGTCGGACTACGCGGTGTCGCGCTGGGAGGAGCTCGACAAGCGCCATGGCGACGCCATCCAGGCCGCGACGGATCGGCACGCCAAGGAGCGCGCCGACGCAGGCCAGTCCTGATCTGCCGCACACACCTCGTGGCCACCGCACACACGTTCAGACATGTGTGCGGTGGCCAACCGGTGTGTGCGGCGATCTTCGATATCGGCGAGCGCGCGGTTAAGCTGCTTGTCGCTAGCCCGGTAGCACCCGATCGAAGTAGCCGCACTCACCCGCGGCCGACATGCCGATCGACAGGGAGTCCCGGTGAAACGAGCAATGACCTTCGCGGTTGCCGCGATAGCGTTGCTTGCCGGGTGCACGACTGCCCAGGAAACCCCTGTGAAGCACTCCTCGAACATGCTGTCGGCGCCGCCGACAGCGCCGCCGCAGGGTGAGCGACCGGCGTTGAGCACGACGAAGCCCACCGAGCCGGTCAAGATTGCGATCATCGCGATCGAGAACAACCCGTTCTTCGCGCAGGTGAAGGCCGGATATGACGCGGTCAAGCCGAAGATCGAAGCCGCAGGCGGCACGGTCGACTGGATCAACGCCGGCACCGATGTGACGGTCGACAACATCGGTGACGCGATCAGCGCTGCCGTCGTCGACGGATACGACGCCGTTGCCGCGCTGATGCCCGGCGACGGCATCTGTACCTACATTCAGCAGGCAGACGCCAGGGGCGTGCTCGTAGCGGCCTACAACGGCGATGCGTCCTGTGCGCAGAGCTCAGGTGCTCTCTTCTTCCATGGCCAGGATCTTCGTGCCGCCGGCAAGGAGGCGGGAAAACTGATGTGCACCGCCACGAAGAAGCTGGCAGGCCCGGGTAAACCCGGTGTCGTCGGCGTCGAGACCGAGTCGTTCACGTTCCAGGCGCTCGAAGAGCGCCGGCGCGGGTTCCTCGACGGACTCAAGGAGAACTGCCCGTGGGTGACCCCGGCTGACGGAGGGGTCGAGTACCAGACGTCGACCGACCGGGTGGCGTCAGCGACACGCGACTACCTGAGCTCCACGAAAGACCTCGTCGGGATCTACGTGACCGGCGGTAACCCGCAGATCGCGGCCCAGACCGTGGCGTCTGCGGGCCGGACCTCGACGGTCAAGGTGATCGGCTTCGACTTCACCGCCGAGAACGTGGCCCAGATCAAGGCAGGCAACATGTACGCGGCCATCGGCCAGGACCCCTACGGCCAGTCCTACGACACCATCGTCTGGCTGTACAACGCGCTGGTCGACAAGCAGAAGCCGTCGCCCCACTACTTCATCCCGACAGCGGCCGTCGTGGGGACCCCGGCCAACATCAGCATTGTCTCGGCCGCGAAATAGCAGGTCGTGTCGGCGCCGTCAGGTGGGTTCGGCGGGAGCCAGGGGGAGCCAGACGTGCATCGCCGTGCCCTCACCCGGCGGGCTGTGCACGGTGATCGTTCCACCGAGCGCCTCGACCCTGTCGGTGAGCCCGGTCAGCCCGGAGCCTTTGCTCGGATCTGCGCCACCGATGCCGTCGTCGCACACGGACAGTCGCAGACGGCCGTCCACCACGTCGGCCGCAACCCATATGGCTGTGGGTTGCGCGTGTTTGGCGGCGTTGGTGAGGGCCTCCGCGACCACGTAGTAGGCCGCGACCTCGACATGCTCCGGGAGGCGGCCGTCGAGGTTGATGTCGAGCTCCACCAGGAGCGGCGAGCGGCGGGCCAGCATCTTGAGCGCCGGGCCCAGGCCGCTCGTGGCGAGCAACGCCGGGTGAATGCCGCGGGAGATCTCCCGCAGGTCGTCGAGCGCGGCGACCAGGCCGTCGGCGATGTCGGCGAGCTCGGTTCTCAGCTCGGGCTGCGTGTCGGGGATGTCGGCCTGCGCGTTGCGCAACTCGAGCACGAGTGAGACGAGCCGCTGCTGGGTGCCGTCGTGCAGGTCGCGCTCGATGCGGCGGCGGATGTCGTCGGTGGTGGCCACCACGCGCGCTCGCGACGCCGTGAGGTCGGCCCGCGCCTGGGCGTTGGCGATGGCGGTGCCGACGAGGTCGGTGAAGTCGGCGAGCCTCAACTCGATGCCCGGAGCGAGCGGCGCGTCCGTCTTGGTGAAGCCGTTGATCGTGCCCCAGAGTCGCCCCTCCACCATGATGGGCGCGCCGACGGTCGAACGGATGCCGCTCTCGCGGGCGATCGCGGCGGCAGAGCCGGGAGCGTCCTCGTAGTCCTCGATACGCGCCGGCTTGCCGCTACTGCGCACCAGGGCTCCGATGTTGCGTCCCTCCAACGTGATCCTCGTGCCCACCGGGACGATCGTCGGGTCGCCCCAACTGGCGACGATGGTCGCCGTGCCGTCGGCCTCGTAGCGCATCAAGCGCGTGCCGTCGACGTCGAACAGCCGCGCCACCTCCTCGGTGACCGCGGGAAAGACCTTCTCCGGAGGGGTGCCCTCGGCGACGACCGTGGCTACCCGGCGCAGGGCGGCTTGTTCCGCGAGCAGATCGGCGAGCTCCGATTGGCTGCGCTGGAGCGAGCCTGCCATGGTGTTGAAGGACTTCTCGAGCACCCCGATCTCGGCGACTCCGGTCGTCGGCATACGGGTCGACAGGTCTCCGCCCGCGAGCCGCTCCGCCGTCGCGGACGCCTGGCGGACCGGTCGTGCGATCGCCCGGCTCAGGTAGGCGGCGAAGATGCCGACCAGCACCACGGTGACGCCCAACCCGCCGATCGCGGCGATCGTGGCCCGGTTGGCGATCTCACGCGCGCGGTCGTCACGCTCGGCGGCGACGCGCTGCTCGGTGAGCTCCAGTGTGTTGAAGTCCCACCGGATGTCGTCGAACTTCGTCTTGCCCAACTGCGCGTTCTCGACGCTGCGTGCGGCTGGATCGCCGCGTTCCGCTGCCGCTACGAGCGGGCGGAAATAGTCCCTGATGTACGATTCGCCCTTGATCTTGATCGCCCGTGCCGTTCCTGACACGTGGATCGAGGTCAGCCGCCCGGGCGTCTCATTCTGGTCCGCAATGGCGGTGAGGTCGACAAGCTCGCGGCTCGCCTGTGCGAAATCGGCTTCGCCGGCGTGTGCCGGTTGCAAGAACCGGTCATCGCCGGTCAACAAGTAGCCGCGGGTCCCTGTTTCGATATCGACAAGGATTCGCTCGACCCGAGCCGCAGCGACCAGTACCTCCTGGGAGTGTCGATCCAGCTGGGCCGAGGTCCGCTGATCACGGATCGCCAGCAGCAACACGGCGAATGCGGCGCTCGTCAGCAGTGTGAGCAGCACGCTGGCGATGATCATCCGGCCGGTCAGGCTGCCACGCACGCCGGCTCACCTCCCGGCGGTGAACGGGACGATCTGCCCGTCGTTCTCGGCCCGGGGGAGCGGGAGGTGCTGCCTGTGATGGCGGAGGAGCGCTCCACGACAGGAATCGCCCGCCAGGTGTGAGTCACGGAGGGCGCAGTCGCGACGTACGTACACGGCATCCTCACCAAGCGGACATTGTCGCAGATCAGGGCATGGATAGTGCCTGTCGGCAGAGACGATTTCCGGCAGCGGTGAGCCGGCGTTCCGCCGTTCGGAGGGCCGCCGCGGTGGCCGTATGTCGGAGTCGAGCCCCTTGCGGGCGCGTCGTGGGGAGCGGTCGGGCAGGGGGTGCACCGCGGCCCGACCCGGCTGAGCCGGAGCAACCCGACTCGGCCCGGGATGTACCTACCAGCAGGAGTCCGATGACTCCGGTCAGCAGCAGATCGTGACGGCTGCTGGCGGTGATGTACCTGGCCCACCTCGCGCCGACACTTGTCCGAGAGGGATCAGAACGTCCTTCTGCGCTACAACGATCGACTTTGCGGGAACGAAAGGGTGGCAGCTATGGCGGTCGTGGCCCACTGGTTCTGCGGGCTCTGTGAGGTGGAAGGCCGCGATGCCGTCAAGGAGCCCAGCTGCTGGAACTGTGGCGGCACTGTCACCGTGACGGCCCGACCTTCGCTCGAGTGGACGGAATCCGCGCTGACCGACGACTGACCAACAGGTCTCTCAACCGATCGGAATAGGCACTCATGGCCCTCGATCACGATGAGTTTCTCCGATTGAGCAAGATCGCGGATTCTCTGAGAAGAAGCGACCCGGAGCTGGCCCGCAAGCTCGCTGGTCCGGTGCGCCCTCGCTCCTACCGGAGCGTGCTGTGCTACCTGGCGCTGTCCGTGTTCGCCCTGGTGGCGCTGACAACCGCGGCGATGGGCGATGCCACCACGCCGAGCACCGTCGCGAAGAACGCGTCGCACACAGCCGAGCGGACGGCGGTGGAATCGCGAGCACAGGTTCGCAACGAGGTCGACTGGAAACCCACTGTGCGCCATGCGCCGCCGATGCGCTCCCCGGTCGATTTCGGCGCCGAGGCACCGTGACGCGAGCGGGCTCTCGTGCGCCGGCCGTGTGAGGCCCGGATGCCTGGGCGAGCGTGCTCAGCCCCGCTGATGCGCCAGCCGCTCGAGTAGGTAGTCCCGCAAAGCGATCGCGTTGTTGTGTTCCCGGTCCCGGGAGCTGTAGAGCAGGGTGATCTCGCCGGTGCTCGCGGCGTCGACCAGTGGTTGCCAGGCCTGAGGACGAGCATCGAGTTCGGCGAAGTAGCGGCGGCGGAACTCTTCCCAGCGCTGCGGATCGTGGCCGAACCAGGTGCGGAGTTCGTGGCTGGGGGCGGCGTCCTTCGTCCAGTCGTCCAGCTCCACCTCCTCGCGGCGTATGCCCCGCGGCCACAGCCGCTCCACGAGGTAACGCCGTCTCTCGCCGTGAGGCTCGTGGTCGTAGACCCGGGACAGGGTGATGGTGTCCATGCGTGACCTCCAATTCGACAAGTGTCGGAGTCGGAGGCACACCTTGCCCGACGACGTCGAGGCGCCGCCTGCGCGATGAGCCCCTTCGGCAGCCGTCGCTGCCAGGCGCTGGCGCACGAGGCGGTGACAGGTTTAACCTCTCGCGGTGCAGATGTCCGACCAATCCGACCAGCCGAGGGCGCCCCGCCTCTATCTCTCCGTGGCGCAGGATCTGCTCACCGCGATGGCAGCGGGCGAGTACGTCCCCGGCATCCGGATGCCCGGCGACCGCGAGATTGCGGCGCGGCTCGGCGTCTCACGCACCACGGTGCGCGAGGCGGTCCTCGCCCTCGAGCTCATCGGCGCTGTGGAGGTTCGGCACGGTGACGGCACCTACGTGCGCGGGCCGCATGCCGGGGTTGCCGCGATCGAGGGATCCGCGCTGGACGTCGCACCCCGCGAGCTGATCGAGTCCCGCCGGGCGCTGGAACCCGTCGTCGCCTCCTTCGCGGCCGTGCGGATCGACACCGACCGTCTCCGTGGTCTCACCCGCGATCTGGACGAGGCCACCGAGATCGTTGCGGAGCCCGGCCGGATCCCCCGCTTCATGGAGCTGGGCTTGCGGTTCCACTCCGACCTCGCGCTCGGCTGCGGCAACTCACTGCTAGCGGGCATCGTCGGTCAGCTCGTCGACGCCGAGACGCACCCGCTCTGGCTGCTGGTCAACCAGCACGCGGTGAGCTCGCTGCAGGCCCGAGAGGGTCAGCTGCGGCAGCACCGCGAGGTGCTCGGCGCCATCGCGAGCGGCGACGCCGCCCATGCCGCACAGGCGATGACGGCCCATCTCGCCTCGGTCGACGCCGTGATCTTCAACCCCGCCGCCAGCGACGCCGCCACCCGCGGCGACGCCTGACCCCCTGGAGTCTCCACCGATGTCCCTCCCACAGCCTGCGGACCTCGTCGTCCACGGCGGCACCGTCGTCAACGCCGGCGGCAGCGGCCCCGCCACCGTCGTCGTGACGGGCGGCCGGATCGTCGCGGTGCAGGACCCGACGCTGCCGCTCCCGCCGCACGAGCGGGCGGTCGACGCCACGGGCAAGCTCGTCATCCCCGGCGGGGTCGACCCGCACTGTCACATCGGGCAGCGGCTGGGCGCCTACACCCAGCTCGATGACTACGCGGGAGCGAGTATCGCGGCGCTCTGGGGCGGCACCACCACGGTTGTCGACTTCGCGATCCCGGAGCCTGGGCAGAGCCCGCTCGATGCCGTGCAGGAGCGCCGGGATCTCGCCACCGTCTCCCGGTGCGACACCGCGCTGCACGGGTGCGTGATCTCCTGGGACGACACCACGGCGAAGCAGATCGCGGCCATGGCCGACGGTGGCGTCCGGACGATCAAGATGTTCACGACGTACAAGGACGTCGTCATGGCAGGGCCGGACACCGTGCTCGAAGTGCTGCGCACGCTGCACGCTCAGGGCGGCATCGCCTACGTCCACGCCGAAGCCGACCACGTGATCGAGGACGCGCAAGGGCTCGCCGCCGCGGCCCACCGCGCCGACGCCGGGCATCACGCGCTCACCCGCCCCGAGCTGGCCGAGGCTGCGGCTGTGGCCCAGGTGCTCGCCACCGCCGAGCACGTGGGGGCACCGGTGTACTTCGTGCACCAGACCACCGCTGAGGCGGTCGATCTGGTCCGTGCCGCCCGTCGCCGGGGCGTGCGCGCCTACACCGAGACCTGCCCGCACTACCTCGCCCTCGACGAGAGCACCTACGGGGGCGAGCACCCGGAGCGCTTCGTGTGCTGTCCGCCGCTGCGCGCGGCGGAGACGGTGGCCGCGCTGCGCGCCCGCGCCGTCGTCGGGGATGTCGACACGCTGGGCTCCGATCACTGCTGCTACTCCACGTCGCAGAAGTTGGAGCACCGCGACGACGTCCGCGTGATGCCCAACGGCCTGCCCGGGGTGGAGACCCGGCTGCCGGTGGCATTCACCCGGCTCGTGGCCGAGGACGGGATGCCCGTCGAGCGGTTCGTGGCGATGTTCGCCACCAATCCCGCACGGCTCAACGGGCTGACGGGCAAGGGCATGATCGGTGTGGGAGCCGACGCCGACATCGTCGTGCTCGACCCGGTCGCGCGGCGCACCGCGGCCGCTGCCGACCTGCACATGCAGAGCGACTACACGCCCTACGAGGGCCACCAGCTGACCGGCTGGGCGGAGATGGTGATCAGCGGTGGCCGCGTCGTGCTCGACGCCGACGGCTTCCACGACCCCGGGCCCATCGGCAGGGCGCTGGACGCCGCCCCGATCCCGGGCCACCTCCTCACCTGAGTCCCACCCCGACCGAAGGATCCACCGAACGGAGCACCGCCATGTCCACATCGGCTTCCTCGCCGGGTACCGGTCCCACGAGCGCAGCGACCGAGCAGCTCAGGGACCGGGCGCAGCGCCAGCTCGGCGCGGCACTGGACCGCATCCCATTCCGCCGAGCGCACGTCCTGATCCTGGTGCTCGTGGCGTTCGGCGCGCTGTTCGACGCGATCGAGCAGTACAACGTCGGGCTCGCCGCCCCCCTCATCGCCGCGCAATGGGAGCTGTCGAACACCCAGGTCGGGCTCCTGACGACGCTGACGTTCGCGGGCATGGCGATCGGCTCGCTGATCGCGGGCATCACCGGCGACCGGTACGGCCGGCGTGTCACCTACATGTACAACCTGGTCCTCTACACGGTGGGCGCGCTGCTTGCCGCGTTCGCTCCGGACATCGGCTGGCTGCTCGTCGCGCGCTTCATCGTCGGAATCGGGCTGGGCGGCGAGCTGAACACCGGGCTCACGCTGGTGGCCGAGCTGATGCCCACGAAGTACCGGGGGGCCGCCGTCGCCACCGTGAACATCGCTGCCGGCGGACTGGGGATCTTCGTCTCCTCGGCGCTGGCCGCGCTCGTGCTCGGCCCGCTCGAGACCACTCTCGGCGGCCCCGAGGTGGCGTGGCGCTGGCTGCTCGGGTTGCTGGCACTGCCGGCGCTACTCGTGTTCGTCTATCGGTGGTTCCTCCCGGAGTCACCGCGATACCTGCTGGTGGAGGGGCAGGTGGCCGCGGCCAACGAGGTGCTCTCCCGGCTCGCCGCCAACCGCCTTCGCCCGCTGCGGGACATGCAGCCCACCGCGTATGTCGACGCAGCGGAGGGCGAACGGCTGCCGCGGCAGCGGGTCCGGCTCGCGGAGATCTTCTCCGGCGTGCTGGCCAGGAACACCCTCGTGATCTGGGTGGTCTCGGCGATGACGTTCGGCGCGCAGGTGACGATCACCGTGTTCATGCCGACCGTCCTCGTGGCACGCGGAATCGATGTGTCGACCTCGCTCGCCTACACCACGATCATCAACATCGGCGGGCTGATCGGAGCCGTGCTCGCGAGCGTGTTCGGCTACCGGCTCAAGCGACGGATGGTGCTCGGGTACGGGGCGGTGGTGGCCGTCGTCGTCGCGATCGCCTTCGGTACGTCGGCGAGCCTCGCGATGATCCTGGTGCTCGGCGGGCTACTGCAGCTCATGTTCATCCTGCTGAACACCACCGCCTGGGTGTGGGCACCGGAGCTGTATCCGACCAAGGTGCGGGCCTTCGGCACTGGCGCATCGGTGACGGTCGCGCTCGTCTCCGCCTCGCTCGTTCCGCTGCTCGCCGGCGTCATATTCGACGCTGCGGGTGCGGTCGGCATCTTCGTCATGGTCGGCGTGATGTACGTGATCATGGCGACGGCCGTGCGGTTCGGGCCGGAGACCCAGGGCGTGGCCCTCGAGGACATCAGCCAGGATGCGCGGGGTAGCCGCGGTGGATCCTCGGCTGGTGCAGAGGCGTGATGAGAACCAAGGCCAAGCCCGCGTGGGTCGGACGGGGGAGATGCGCCGATTGGCCTCTCGGAGAGAGCCGACCGTCGACCGGTCAGCCGTGCGCCTTGGCCGCGTCGATCCAGCCCTGACAGGTCTGCTCGGAAATGCCGATCACCTTCCCGTGTCGGGTCTCGATCATTTCCTTCAGGTGGCCGGCCTTACGGTGCTGCAGTTCTTTGATCGAGTCGACGCCGATCTCCTTGAGCATCGCGGCGTGTTTCGGGCCGATGCCCTTGATGTCGGCCAGGTCGTTCACAACAGCCATGACGAGTTTCCTCCGGTCTTTGTCGTGTACGGAGACAGCATTATGCGCGCCTCCCAGACGGCTCGCCACTGGTCCGGGGCGGCCGGAATAGCGATCTACTCATGTCATGCTGATTCGGTTCGGTCCATGCACCGTGATCCGCCCGGGCGCGATCATTGTCTGGTCGAGGCTTGATCGAGCGCGGTCGTATTCTGGTACGAATTTATTCGTACCATGGGTGGTGCAGCGGGCACGGTGGAATCACCCGATAGCGATCTGAATACGCCTGTGCCACGTCCGCCTCGGCGGGCCCGGTCAGGGTAACCCGATCGACGGCAGGCCGAGATTCTGCCGGATCGAGGCCACCCGCCGGAGCACGTCGTCGGCCTCGACCCGCTGGCTCAGCGCCAGATGGCTGCCTCTGAGCCGGATCAGTGTCTCGACCTCGTTGTCGTGGGCCCGGAACTCGCGGTAGATCTCCGCCGCACGCCGGTAGCTCGCCAGCGCCTCGTCGAACCGTGCGAGTTGGTGGTAGGCCATCCCGAGGCTTTCCCAGGCGTTGGCCTGGCCGAACCGCTCGCCCGTTGATCGAAGGAGTTCGAGTGCGTCCCGGCACAGTCCGACGGCGTTGTCGGACTTGCCGAGGAGCACGAGGTACCAGCCCATGGCGTTCGTCGCGGCGGCTTCGCCCGGCGTGCAGGTGATCGTGCGGAACAGGTGGCGCGCGCGGGTGGCGTGCGCCAGCGCGGTTTCGGGGTCGTCCCGGCGGTCGGACAGCCAGGCGTACTGGCGCAATGTGTATGCGATGGCGCACACGTCGCCGAGTCCCTCGAACAGTGCGAGTGCCCGGTCCAGCCGGGACTGGGCTGCGTCGTAGCGGCCGAGTCGGGTGTCGGCTCTGGCCAGGCCGCGGAGTGCGTAGGCCAGGCCGGTCGTGTCGGAGATCTCGGCTGCCGAGCGTGCTGCGATTCGGTGGGCGGCGGCCAGTTCGTGCCAGTGTCCTTGCCGGTCGTGGCAGTTGCGCAGGGCCCATGCGAAGCGCCAGGCGTGGGAGTGCAGACCGTGTGCGGCCATCCGTTCCAGCAGGGGCAATGTCGTGGGGCGTTCGGTGTCGAACCAGCGGATGGCCTGTTCCGCGTCGGCCAGGGTTTCGGGGGTGACGTCGCGTCCCGGGGCGAGGGGTGGGGGTTCGTCCTGGTGGGCGGAGACTAGCCGTGCGCCGCGGTCGGCGGTCTGGAGATAGTGGGTGGCCAACCGGTGAAACGCCGTGTCGCGCTCCGCGCGGGGCTCGGTCTCGGTGATCCGCTCGCTCGCGTAGGCCCGGAGCAGGTCGTGCCGCCCGAACCGTCCCGGCGAGGTCTCTGTGACGAGGTGGGCGTGGGCGAGTTCGCGCAGCAAGGTGCCGGCCGTGTGGACGGGCACGGCGGCGGCGCTGGCGGCGGCGGTTGCGGTGGTTTCGGAACCGGGGTGCAGGGCGAGGAGGCGGAACAGTCGCGCGGCGCCCGGGGTGAGGAGCGCGTACGAGGAGGTCAGTACGGCGCGGATGTCGGGGGTGGAGTCCGTGCCGGCGAAGGCGTCGAGGGTGTGGTGGGTGCCGAAGAGCTGTGTTGCGGCGTGGGCGAGGGGAAACGTCGGGGGTTGTGCGGTGATCCGGGCGGCGACGATCGACAGTGCCAACGGGAGGCGGGCGCAGTGGTTGATGAGGGCGTTCGTGGCGTCGGGTTCGGCGTCGACGCGCTCGGTGCCGAGTCTGCGGGCGAGGAGTTCTCGGGCTGTGTGGTGGTCGAGGAGGTCGAGGGTGATCGTGCGGGCCGCGGTGGTTGCGACCAGTCCGTCGAGGGTGGTGCGGCTGGTGATGAGGACCAGGCTCTGGGATCGGCCGGGCAGCAGCGGGAGTACGTGGGCGGAGTCGCGGGCGTTGTCGAGCACGATCAGGCAGCGCCGGTCGAGCAGCAGGCTGCGGTAGAGGGCGGACTGGGCGTCCGGGGTCGGTGGGATCCGTTGCGGGTGGACGCCCAAGGCGTGCAGGAAGCCGAGGATCGTTTCCTGTGGGCCGACCTGGACGCCTTCTGCGTCGAATCCGCGAAGGTTCACGTACAGCTGGCCGTCGGGGAAGCGGTCGGTGATCTCGTGTGCCCAGTGCAGCGCGAACGCCGTCTTGCCGACCCCGGCCATCCCGCTGATCACGATCACCGTGGTCTGCTCCGGTGCCGCCCGGTGGGTGGGTAGCGCCGCCCCGGCGGCCGCGAGAGCCGTCTCGCGTCCGACGAAGACGGGCAGGTTCGTGGGCAGTTGCGCCGGCCGCGCGGGCGGCGCGAGCACCTGATGTGGAGCACGCAGGCCTGGGTCGGAGCTGAGCATGCGATGGTGCAGCCGGCGTAGCCGGGGGCCGGGGTCGGTGCCCAGTTCCTCGCGCAGCACCCGCCGCGCGTTCTCGTAGGCCAGGAACGCCTCGGCCTGCCGGTCGCAGCGGTAGAGCGCGAGGATGAGCAGCTCGTGCAACGGCTCACGCAGGGGCTCACAGACCACCGCTGCCTGGAGCTGATCGACGATGCGGGCATGCCCTCCGCGGTCGATCTCGAGGCGGCACATGCTCTCCAGCGCGGCCCACCGCAGCCGGGACAGCCGCGCCCGCTCGACCTGCACGAAGGCGCCTGGGAGCCCGGCCAGCGGGGTGCCCTGGTGCAGCGACAGTGCCGTGCGCAGATGCTCGACCGCGTCCTGCTGCAGGCCCGCTTCCAGTGCGATGTCGGCGCGGGTGACCTGCTCGCAGAAGCGGCCCACATCCACGGCGAGCCGATCCACCTCGATGCGGTAGCCACCGCCGTCGACTGTGATGACGCGGTCGCGCTCATCGGTGGCGAGCAGCCGGCGTATGCGGTGGAAATAGGTGCGAATCGTCGCGCTCGGCTGTGCCGGGAGGGTTTCTCCCCAGAGCGCGTCGGCGATCTCGCCCATCGTCGTCGGCGTGCCGTCCTGCAGCAACAACAACGCCAATGTGGCGCGTTGTTGAGGAGTGCCCAACGGGAGCTCGGAACCACCCCGCCAGGCCCGTACCGGCCCGAGCAGGGCGAACCCGAGCTCACTCTCCACCGGAATCGTCTCCTTCTGCGCCCGTCCTGATGGCGACCGGCCATCACGTTTGCGTACTATGCCGTGTCCTGGCGATATGAAAAGGTCATCGGTGCCGTCAACTCAAAATTGTAATGGCGGCTCGCGACGTATCTGTCTGCCGGGAGCGAGCTGCCTGTACCGTCAACAAATCGTCTCGCCTGCGTCTACGCCGAACGTGCCATTGTGGTGATACGGCGACGGATCAAGGAACTCGCTCCCGCTCCGCGCGGCGAGTGACGATCAGAACTTTCCGGAAAGGAGCAGCGTTGGGCACCGATCCTTCCGAGGGCATCGAGCTGCACAGCTTTCTGGACATCGAGTCCTTTCGCCGCAAGAACGCCCTGGTCCGGCAGTATGCAGCCGCCGTCGGCCGCGACGAGACCCTGATCGAACGAGCGATGGCCTGGCCCCGTTCGGCCCGCGCCGACGCCTTCCTGGCCGAGGGTGTCACGTTCTTCACCACCGGGATCGATCCGACCGATGGCGGATACGATTTCACCCCGCTGAAGGAGATGCTCGCCTGGCGAGGCGACAAGTAACGACGAATTTCCGCGGGCCTGCGCTGACGGGACCGACCGAGAGGCCGACCTTCGAAGGAGCACCTGATGACGGCACAGGACGCGACCACACGCAGCATCGATCCGCCGGAGCCGGACCTGGCTCCGGGCGAGATGATCGCCAGGGCGACGGCCCTGCGCGGGGCGCTGCGCGAGCGTCAGGACGAGTGCGAGGTTCTCGGCCGGCTACCCGACGCGACGCTGCAGGACTACCTCGACGCGGGCCTATACAGGATCATGCAGCCGCGGCGGTTCGGCGGCTACGAGTTCGATCTCGACACCTTCCTGCGCGTCACGGTCGAGCTGTCGCGCGGCTGCCCCTCGAGCGGCTGGGTCTTCGGGCTCATGGCCACGCACAACCTCATCGCCGGCCTCTTCGAGGAGCAGGCCCAGGTCGAGCTGTTCGGGGACGGTGACTTCCGCTGCCCGCTTTCCGCGATCCCCGCGCCCGCCCTGAGGGTCGACGGTGGTTACCGGATCACCGGCTGGTGGGACTACTCCTCCGGCTGTGACGTGTCGACGCACTTCATCGGTGCCACCGTTGTGAGCACCGAGCCGGGCGGTGAACCTGTCGACACGCGCTTCATGGCGATGCGCCGGGACCAGTTCCGGATCGTCGACAACTGGGACACGCTCGGCATGCGTGGCACGGGCTCGCGGCGGGTCGTGGTCGAGGACCTGTTCATCCCCGAGCACCACACCGTGCCATCGCCGAACCCTGCGCGCACCATCGTGGAGTTCCCGGGGCGGGGCCTGCACCCGAACCCGATGTTCCACGGGTCGATCGGGTCCCTGCTCATCTCCGAACCGACCGCGGTGTGCGTCGGCATCGCGCAGGCGGCGATCGACGACTACATCGAGAACCTCGCGACGAAGCACCAGTGGGGCCCGATGTCACCGAAGCGCTCCCAGCTGCCGGTCTTCCACGGCTTGCTCGGCGAGGCCACGGCGTACGTCGACACCGCGGAGGCCACCCTCCACCAGGTCGCGCAGATCTGGACGGAGCGGGCGCGGCGAGCGATGGAGACCGGCGAGCCCGTGAGCGACGAGGAGGACCGTCGCCTCATCCTCATCGAGCAGCAGATCGTCCAGCTCGCGTCGAAGGCGGTCGAGACGATCTTTCGCACGAGCGGGTCGAGTGCCGCGAACAAGGGCCGGCGGATCGAGCGCTACTTCCGCGACCTGAACATGGTGCGCACGCACGTCACGCTCCAGTTCGAGCGCACGTGGGAGAACGTCGGCCGCATGCGGCTCGGCCTCCAGCCGGAGATGCCGTTCTAGCAGTGGGTGCGGGCCGCCGGCCCGCCACTATGCGCCGCTACTTCCCCTGACGTCACCGCGGCGATCGCGGAGAAGTCAGGGTCCAGGTATTTAGTTAGCATTGCTAATGAACTGGAGTCCTCATGACACCCATCTCGTTCGCTACCGGCCACGACGGGCAGACGGCCGCCGAGCCCGCCTATCCGATGGCCCGCACCTGCCCGTTCGACCCGCCGGCCGAGTTGGCGCGGCTGCGTGCCGAGAATCCGGTCAGCCGGGTCCGTCTGTGGGACGGCAGCTCGCCCTGGCTGATCACCAGATACGAGGACGTCCGCCGTGTTCTCTCCGACCCCCGCGTGAGCTCCGAAACGGACCGGCCGGGATACCCCATCCAGTCGGAGGCGCTGCGCATCGGGCGCGTGTTCACACGCAGCTTCATCGGTATGGACGACCCGGAGCACGCCCGGTACCGCAAAATGATCATCAGCGATTTCACGGCGCGGAGCACCGAGGCATTGCGTCCGGTCGTCGATAAGCTCGTGAACGACCTGCTCGACGCGATGGAACGCGGTCCCCGGCCGGTCGACCTCGTGGAGGCGTTCGCGCTCCCGCTGCCGTCGATGGTCATCTGCCACATGCTGGGCGTGCCCTACCCCGACCACGACTTCTTCCAGTCCTGCTCCCGCGCACTTCTCGACACCACGGCCGGCTCGGACGCGGCCGCACGCGCCAACGACGAGTTATGGAAATACCTGACGGGCCTGATGGCCGTGAAGGAGGCCGAGCCGACCGACGACATCCTGGGCCGGCTCGCGCAGCGGTACATCCTGACCGGCGAGCTCAGCCGTGACGACGCCGTGTGCATTGCGACGCTGTTGCTCGTCGCCGGCCACGAGACCACGGCGAACATGATCGGCCTGGGCACGCTCGCGTTGTTGGAGCACCCCGAGCAGGCCGCCGAGGTGCGCGACGGCGACACCGCCGTGGTGAAGAGCGCCGTGGAGGAGCTGCTGCGCCTGCTGACGGTGTTGCATTCGGGGCGGCGCCGGGTCGCGTTGGAGGACATCGAGATCGGTGGAGTGACCATCCGTGCGGGCGAGGGGATCATCGCGGCGAGCGAGTCGGCCAATCGGGACCCGTCGGTGTTCGAGTCTCCGGACGAGCTCGACATTCGCCGCGATGCGAACCACCATGTGGCGTTCGGGCTCGGTGCGCATCAGTGTCTCGGGCAGCCGTTGGCCCGGCTGGAGCTGCAGATCGCGTATCCGGCGTTGCTGCGCCGGTTCCCCGATCTGCACCTCGCGGTGCCGCTGGAGGAGATCCGCTTTCGCGACAAGATGGTCGTCTACGGGGTGCAGGAACTCCCGGTGAGCTGGTGATGATGCCGACGACGAGGAGTACCCCGCGAACCCCTCGTCGTCGGGACGATTCCGGTTCGAGTGAATCGTTCTTCGTCGCCGTTGTGATCTGACGAATGACTGGGTCGGTGACTGGCTGGGCTGCGTCGGCTCAGCCTGCCTTCCCGTCAGCCGGCGGCCTGCGCGCCGACGAGCGGCCCGATGGTGAGCGATCCTCGCTATGCGGGTGTCCGGGCGGCGCTGCCAACGCATCACGGAGGCCCGCCCGGGAAGCGATTCCCAGTTTGGGGTAAATCTGGTAGAGGTGCGCACCGACGGTGCGGTGGGAGAGGAAGAGGCGCTCTCCGATCTGTTTGTTCGTCAGACCCGAACCGGCCAGCTCGGCGATCTCACGCTCTTTCGGAGTGAGGGCGGGAGGCTCCGACAGGGCCCGCCGCGGCTTGCTGATCCCGGTGGCCCGCAGTTCGCTGTAGGCCCGCTCGTACCAGGGCCGCGCGCCGAGCTGGTCGAAGATCGCCGCGGCAGCCGCGAGCTGCACACGCGCATCCGCCGTTGCCCGCACGCGACGAAGCCGCTCGCCGTACGCGAGCCGAACCCGGGCGAAATCGAAGGGCCACCGGGAATTGTCCGGCAGAGCGAGCGCGTCGTCGAAGCTGCTTCGGAACTCGGCATCGCCTGCGACCATCGCCGTGGCGCCGGCGGTCAGTAACGCCATCCGTGACGACAGTGCGGGAAGGTCGGTGTCGCGCATCGCCGTGGCGTGCGCCGCGGCCTCGGCAGGCCGGTCCGTCTTGAGCGCTGCCTCGACGAGATCGAAGCTGGTCCACATGGCCTGCGGAATGTGTGACGCGATCACACCCGGCTCGTTGTAGATGCTCGCCTCCCGGAAGGCGGCCTCGAACTCGCTCTGTCCGATGTAGTTCAGCGTCCGAGGGTGCACGGCGAACCACTCCATCCCGCAGGCACTGCGAGCGCGGGACCACCGGATCAGCTCGTCGGTCATCGCCTGGCTGGTCTCGTGATCGCCACACACGGCAGCGTGCAGGCTTCGCATCCGGCGGAAGTACCAGACGGAGGCTCGGTAGCCGTGCGTGAGGCACAGGTTCGCGCCCTCGTCCGCGAGCTCGGCCATCGTGTCCCACCGGCCGGTGAGGAACATGTCGTGGCACAGGTGAATCAGGGCGGCGCTGTGGCGACGAACGGCCGCTAGTCCCTCGCGGCCCTGCTGCACGATCCGCCAGTGAACCTCGCGTGTCACCGCGAGCCGATCGAAGTAGACGGATGCACCGCCGAGCCGCAGCAGCAGCATCGGGTCGTCCTCGTCGCGCAAGGTTTCCAGGCGCGCGTCCAGGACGGCCACCGCGGCCTGCCCGGTCCGTGCCGGATCCGCGAAGGTGCTCCGAAAGAGCCAGAGCATGTCCGGCACCCGCGGCCGCAGGCGGTCGATCGCCGCAAAGGCCGGTGCCCACAGCTCCTGTCTCCCGGCGAACCAGCAGACCAGCAGCAAGGTGTAGAGCGCCTCGATCAGAGCCTTGTCGTCCGCGTCGTATCCGTGCTCACCCGTCTCGATCGCGGTGAGCAGCATCGTGTACGCGGTCAGGACATCACCCTCACCGTTGATCATCAGCAACGTCTTGGCGGCCACCGCGTGCAGCGAGGCACCCCCGGCACCGTTCTCCTGCCTGGCCTCGTCGAGGAAGCGGGAGGCACCGGACAGCTCGCCCACCGAGCTGACAGCGTGATAAGCGGCCTCGGCCAGCCGAGCTGCCCGATCGACCGCACTCGGGCTGAGCGGCGCAGCGCGGGTGAGCAGGGCGACGGCACCGGCGGCGTCACCGCGCAGCTGCGCCATGTGCGCCGCCGCCTCGAGGCGAGCGGCGATCTGCTCGTCCGGTTCCACCGTGCTTTCCGCGAGGTGCCAGGCCTGACGCTCAGGGTGTTCGATCAGCACCTCGGCGAGACACCGGTGGGCCCAACGGCGCTCGCCGACGGTGGACACCTCGACGACGGCCGCCCGCACCAGCGGGTGGCGAAACTCGAAGCGCCCGGTGTTCTCGTCGACGTGGACGAGCCGCTCGCGCTCCGCAGGAGCGAGGCTGTCCAGGTCGTACGACGCGGCGGCCGCACGCAAGGCATCCCGGCCACCACTGCGATCGAGCGCGCCCAGCAGCATGATCCGCCGGCACGGCTCCGGCAGCGTCGGGATCAGGGACGCGAACAGCGACTGCAGACGCTGTGTCAGCGGCAACACCGGCGGCACGAACGCCATCGCGTGCCGCTGCGGCCCGGTCAGCGCCGTCGGCAGCTCCAGCAACGCCAGCGGGTTGCCCTGCGCCTCGGCAAGCAGCTGCTGCCGCACGCTCGGCGCGAGCGTGGGGAACCGCTGCGCGACCAGCTCACGTGCCGCTCCGCTGTCCAGTGGCTGCAGCTCGTGTTCCGGGAGATCGCCACCCTCGAAGAAACTTCCGATGTGCGACCGCGCCGCGCCCAGAAAGCCGACCTGGCTTCCCTTGAGGCGGCGGGCGATGAAACCGAGCACGCCCGCGCTGGCACGGTCGAGCCACGGGAGGTCGTCCACGACCAGCAGCACGGGGCTCTCGACGGCGGCGTTGCGCACCAGCAGCAATGCGGCGGTGGACACGAGCAGGCGGTCCGGCGGTGGTCCGCTGCCGAAGCCCAGCGCCACCTCCAAGGCCTCTCGATGGACCTGACCGAGCTCGCCCAACGACTCGCGCAGCGGGAACAGCAACTGGTTGAGGCCCGAGTAGGCGACATCGGCCTCGAACTCCACTCCGGCCGCCTGCAGCACGTGGGCGCCCCGGACAGCCGCCGCGCCCGCGGAGAGGTCGAGCATCACGCTCTTCCCTATACCCGGCCCCCCGAGGAGCAGCAACGCTCCGCCGCTGACGGATGCGCGCTCGAGAAACGTCCGCACCACGTCGGTGTCGGCGTCGCGACCGACGAGATGCGCAGGCTGCCAGCGGAGATCCGATTCCACGTCCTCACCCGATCCGCAGGTGGACGAGGACGAAAACCTGTGGCCACTGCCTTTCTACTGATCGGCCCCCGGTGGTTCCTGAATGTGGCCCCGCCGGAGGCCTGGCGAGCCCGTGGATCGCCTCCGAGCAGGCTCGTCTTGCGCCCCAGGGCATCAAAAGTCCGCGAGAGGCCGACCGGTCAAACATTCCGAGGTTCGGCAAGGTCTTCGCGCCGACCGGAATATTGCCAAGAGCATACGACCCCTCTCGCGTTTCGCGCCGCGTCGATCCGGAATTCGCGATAGCCGACCCGATCTTTCGGCATCACTGTGAGCGCCGATGATGCCATGCTTTTCGGCGCCGCGTCCAGCAGGAACTGAACATTCAGGACGAGGGCGCCATCAACGGAAATTCGGCCTTCCGGTACAAATGAGCACGAAGAGCGACGACACCTCGAGATCGGAGCAGAACTTTACAGCTCGGCAGCACGGGGGGCGAGCGGTTCGTGAACGGCGACGGACCGGGATGTGGTCAAAGTATGTTCCTCGTCTCGGTGAGGCAGCCACAGCGCGCGTTCGTTTCGGCGACGCCTTACGCGCTCGAACAGATCCGCAACCGCGTCACCCGTAGAGCCACTCGATCTCCGAGTAGTCCGCGTGGGACCTCGAGGTCAGTAGCCGATCGCGCATTGTGGCGGCCATGCCGCCGGCGTGGAGCACCTCCCCGAACCGGCGCGCCATGCCTTGCACCCGTGATGCGCGCGGGACCCGCTCCCGTTGGTATCGGGCCAGTGCGGTGTCGAGGTCGGGCTCCGCGCCCACCGCGGCCGAGAGGCTCACGGCGTCCTCCAGGGTCTGAGCGGCGCCCTGCCCGACGTACTGCACCATCGGGTGGGCCGCGTCGCCGATGAGGGCGATCCGGCCGCGTACCCAGCTGTCGACCGGATCCCGGTCGACGAGCTTCCATCGACGCCCGCGGTCGATCAGGTCGACTCCCGCGCGCACCGCATCGCAGGCGGCGGCGAACCGTTCGTCGAGCTCGTCCTCGGTGCCCCAGTCGTCGTCGGGGGAGTGGCGTTCGCTGCGGAAGGTGACCACCTGGTTGTAGAGCTCCCCGCGGCGGATCGGGTACTGCACGAGATGCATCCCTGGGCCCACCCACAGCAGCACATCATCGCCATCCGCGATCGAGGCCACGTGATCGAAGGGGACGGTGCCGCGGTAGGCGACGCATCCCCCGCTCACGGGTCGCGCATCACCCAGCAGGCACGTCCGCACCACCGAGCGCAGGCCGTCGGCACCGACGACGAGATCACCCCGCAGGTCCTCCCCGGTGGCCGCGACGACCCGCGCGCCCGACCCGTCAGGCTCGACGCCGGTGACGTGCACAGCGCTACGCAGCTCGATCGCGTCGAACTGCTTTGCCCTGTCGATCAACATCCTGAGCAGGTCGCCGCGGTGCATGAGCAGGTACGGCATCCCGAATCGTTCACGGAACGGGGCACCGACATCCAGAGCCGTGATGAACGACCCGGTCACCGCGTCCATCATGACCAAGCGGCGTGGGTAGACCGCGTACCTGTCGATCCCCTCGTAGACACCGAGTGCCTGCAGAGCCCGCAGGGCGTTCGGTGCCAGCTGCACCCCGGCACCGAGCTCGCCGAACTCGGCGGCCTGTTCGAGTACCTGGATCCGGCCGACGGATCCCGACTTCTGCAGGGCGATGGCTGCGGCCAGGCCGCCGATGCCGCCACCGACGATGATCGCCTCGTTCAATGTGAACTCCCTTACTCATAAGTGATACTCAGTGCACTGAATATCCATTTTTCGAACGCGGGATGGCGCTCCGGGTGCAGATCGCCGACGACCACGTCCCTGTTCGGCGCTGCGTGCAAGCGGCCCAACAGTGGTCGCGGATGGCGATGCGATAGTCGCGGGGGCTGATCCCCAGGCGTCGGTTGAAGGCCCGCCGCATCGTCTCCGCGGTACTGAACCCAGCGCTGCGGGCCACCTGCAGCACGGTCAGGTTCGTATGCTCGAGCAGCGATTGTGCGGACTCGACCCGCTGCCGCAGTATCCATTCGATGGGCGTTGTGCCCATCTGGGCCCGGAAGTGGCGTGCCAGAGTACGGGTACTGAGGTGGGCGCGGTCCGCGATGCGCTGCAGATCGAGCGGCTCGTGAAGGTTCTCGGTAAGCCAGTTGAGCAGGGACGCCAGCGAGCCTTCCGTTTGCCGTGGAACTGGCGCGATCCGGGCCTGCTGCTCCGAGGAGTCAACGGACTTGTGGATCAGCAGGTCCTGCCCATGGCCAGCACGTCTCTCACGCTCTACGCCTGGCACCCGCTATCGCCTCCTGTATCTCTTCCGTCCGTATTCAGCTGCGGCATGCCGACGGATGCGTCACTCGACGGCCTGGCTTCACTGAAGCGTCGCCCGTCTCCGCTGTCACCTGAAAAATGACTGATGTTGTTACCTACTGTCTCGTCGAATCTGCCGCAGAGGCTCTCGCCGACGACGTCCACGAGGGACGTTCGGCGCAGCGAAGATCTGATCACTGAAGCCCTCTTGAATTCCGGTACTGGTACCGTGAGGCGCGGGGCGACGGTTCAGTCGAACGTCACACAGGAATGGGGTCCGCTTATGTCCTGCAGCGTGCGGGATGCGTTTATCGAGCAGCTTCGGTTGTTCGGTATGACGTCGGTGTTCGGAAATCCGGGCTCCACCGAGTTGCCGATGTTTCGCGACTTCCCCGACGACTTCCGGTACGTGCTGGGGCTACAGGAGTCGGTGGTGGTCGCCATGGCCGACGGCTACGCCCAGGCCACCGGCAACGCGTCCATCGTGAATCTGCACTCGGCGGCCGGGGTCGGACATGCCATGGGCAATATCTTCACGGCCTACAAGAACCGCACGCCGCTGGTGATCACCGCCGGGCAGCAGGCCCGCTCCATGCTGCTCGGCGAGCCGTTCCTCCACGCCGATCAGGCCACCGAGCTGCCCAAGCCCTACGTGAAATGGAGCAGCGAGCCTGCGCGGGCCCAGGACGTTCCGGCCGCCCTCGCTCGCGCCTACCACCTGGCCATGGCTCCGCCTCGGGGCCCGGTGTTCCTGTCGGTGCCGGTGGATGACTGGGACGCACCCGTCGACGCCACGCAACCCCTCGCGCCGCGCAGCGTCAGCACGGCAGTGCGTGCCGACCCTGCGCTGCTCGACAAGGTGGCAAATGCCCTGGCCGACGCCGACCGCCCGGGCCTGGTGGTGGGCGCCGGCGTCGACCGGGATCGCGCGTTCGCGGAGACGGTCGCTCTGGCGGAGCGCCACCAGGCCCGGGTGTGGGTGGCGCCGATGTCGGCGCGATGCAGCTTCCCGGAGTCCCACCCGCTCTTCGCCGGTTTCCTACCCACCGCCCGCCACGGCATTCGTGGGTGCCTGGACGAGCACGACGTTGTCGTGGTGCTGGGTGCGCCGGTGTTCGCCTACCACGTCGAAGACGCCGGGCCCCACGTATCGGAGGGAACCGCGGTGTTCCAGCTGGTCGATGATCCGGCGTCCGCCGCGGGCACGCCGGTAGGGACGTCCGTCGTCACAAGCCTTCGCCTCGGGGTGCGAGACCTGCTGGGCGGACCGGAGCCCAAGCCCCGGTCCTCCCCGCAAAGGTGGGTGCGGCCACCTCGAGTGGAAGGACAGAACGAGCTCTCCGAGGAACTGCTCATGCAGACCCTCGCGGATCTGCGGCCGGAGACGAGCATTGTGGTGGAAGAGGCGCCCACCACCCGCCGGGCGATGCACGATCACCTGCCCTTCGATCAACCCGAGAGCTTCTACACCTGCGCCAGCGGCGGACTGGGGCACGGCCTGCCGGCGGCGGTCGGAATCGCCCTCGCCCGACCCGAGCAACAGGTGATCGCACTGCTCGGCGACGGATCCAGCATGTACGCGATCCAAGGCCTGTGGTCCGCCGCGCACGAGTCGCTTCCGATCGTCTTCGTGATCGTCAACAACCAGGGATACGCCGCGATCGACGAGTTCGCTCGACACTTCGGTGTCGGCAAGCCGGTCGGAACCACGCTGACCGACATCGACTTCGCCGGCCTCGCCCGGAGCATGGGCTGCGTCGGCACCGTCGTGCGGCGCCCCGACGAACTCACCACCGCGCTGCTCGACGCACTCGCCTCGCCCACCCCCACCCTCGTCGACGTGCACGTGCGCTGACCGAATCCGTGGCGGCGAGATCAGAGGGTGCTGGGTTGTGCGGTCCCGACGCGGCCGCCGAACTCGATGCCCTTGGCCTCCTTGCCGAGCAGCGTGAACACGGCCACCGCGATGAGCACCGGGACGATCGTGATGACCAATGCGTAGGGGTAGCCGTGGGTGGCGGCGAGGCTCTGCTGAATGGGCAGGTTGAACGCCGCAAGGCAGTTGCCGAGTTGGTAGGTGACGCCGGGATAGAACCCGCGGATGGCGTCGGGGGACATCTCGGTCAGGTGTGCCGGGATCACACCCCACGCGCCCTGGACGACGACCTGCATGAGGAACGAGCCCAGTGCCAGCAGCCCTGCGGTGTGGGAGAGGGCGAACAGCGGCACGATCGGTAGTCCGATCACGGCGCAGAAGGCGATCGTGTAGCGGCGCCCGAACCGCTCGGAGAGGCTGCCGAACACGAGCCCGCCGATCGCCGCGCCGATGTTGTAGAGCACGACGATCCAGGTGGCAGTGGCCGCCGGCAGGCCCGCTCCGCCGTCGTGGGTGGCTTGCAGGAACGTCGGATAGACGTCCTGGGTGCCATGGCTCAGCCAGTTGAACGCGGTCATCAGCAGGATCAGGTAGCCGAACCGGCGCACGACGGCCGGGTTGAGCAGTACGTCGCGGATCGAGGAGTTGGTCATCCGCATCCGACGGCGGGTGTCGCTCCAGACCTCGGACTCCCGTACCCGGGCCCGGATCAGGAGGCTGATCAGCGCCGGGATGATGCTCAGCGCGAACAGCCAGCGCCACGACAGCCCGAGCGTGGTGATCACCAGCAGCGAGGCCAGCGACGCCAGCAGGTATCCCAGCGTGTAGCCCTGCTGGAGCAGCCCGGAGAAGAAGCCGCGACGGCGTACCGGGATCTTCTCCATGGCCAGCGCGGCGCCCAGACCCCACTCACCGCCCATGCCGATGCCGTAGAGCAGCCGCAGGACCAGCAGCACGGTGAAGTTCGGCGCGAACGCGGACAGGAACCCGACCACAGAGTAGAAGCAGACGTCGGTCAGCAGCGGGATCCGCCGGCCGCTGCGGTCGGCCCACAGCCCGAAGAGGATCGCCCCGACCGGGCGCATGACCAGGGTGGCGGTCGTGATGAACGCCATCTGCGTCAGCGAGATACCGAAATCCTTGGCGATATCGGCATAAACGAGCACGACGATGAAGTAGTCGAACGCGTCCATCGTCCATCCGAGCAGTGCCGCGATGAAGGAACTGCGCTGGTCGGATGTGAGCGGAATGTGAAGAGAAGCGGTCAATGTCGATTCCCGTCTGTCATCGTCACCACGCTGACACGTCGATGTAGACGCCAATGAGACGATCTATAGATGTAACAGGAATTGTCAGCCGCGCCCACCGCTCGCCCCGTGGGCGCGGCGCGCGGGCTACACCGCCGAGTTCGGAGTCCCTCGAGATACCTCCGACCGCTCGCTCAGCCAGGACGGCCGGGGCGGCCAGGTTCTGCAGGCGGGTGGGTGGCACGGTCGCTACCCGGTGCTCACCTGGTCAGGCGCCGGGCAGGGTCGGAGGGTGGATGTGTGCGGACCTCGGCTCCGGCAGCTCTGCGCATGCTGCCAGATTGAGACCTTGCGTCTGTTGACGTTGCAGACATCGGATCTCTACCGTGGGCGCGCACTCGGCAGAAAGGGCTTCGCGTGAGCCGTATCACCGCTCTGGAGACCGCGGACGTGCGGTTCCCGACCTCTTTGATGTTGGACGGGTCGGACGCGATGAACCCCGACCCGGACTACTCCGCGGCCTACGTGGAGATCCACACCGACGCCACCGACGGCCTCGTCGGCCACGGGTTCGTCTTCACCATCGGTCGTGGCAACGACGTGCAGGTGGCCGCGATCGAGGCACTGGCGAACCATCTCGTCGGCCGGGACGTCGACGCGCTGCTCGCCGACATGGGCGGCACCTGGCGAGAGCTGGTGCACGACTCGCAGCTGCGCTGGCTGGGCCCGGAGAAGGGCGTCATGCACATGGCGATCGGCGCGGTCGTCAACGCCCTGTGGGACCTGCTCGCGAAGCGCGAGGGCAAGCCGTTGTGGCAAGTGCTCGCGGCGATGACCCCGGAGCAGCTGGTCGATCTGATCGATTTCCGCTACCTCACCGATGCGCTCACCCCGGATGAGGCGCTGCAGATCCTGCGCGCCGCGGAGCCGGGCCGCGCCGAGCGCGAGGCGCAGCTGCTCCGCGACGGCTACCCCGCCTACACCACGACGCCGGGCTGGCTCGGCTACGACGACGAGAAGCTCGCCCGGCTGTGCCATGAGGCCGTCGAGGAGGGGTTCTCGCAGATCAAGTTGAAGGTGGGCGGCGACCTCGCCGACGACGTGCGGCGCCTCGGCATCGCCCGCGCCGCCGTGGGACCGGACATCCGGATCGCGGTGGACGCCAACCAGCGCTGGGACGTCGACGCCGCTGTCGCCTGGATCAAGGAGCTGGCCAGCTTCGACCTCGCCTGGGTCGAGGAGCCCACGAGCCCCGACGACGTGCTGGGACACGCGGCGATCGCCAGCGGTATCGCACCGATTCCGGTCGCCACCGGTGAGCACATGGCGAACCGCGTGATGTTCAAGCAGTTCCTCCAGATCGACGCGCTACAGGTGCTGCAGCTGGACGCCACCCGCGTGGCGGGCGTCAACGAGAACGTGGCGATCCTGCTGCTCGCAGCCAAGTTCGGGGTACCGGTGTGCCCGCACGCCGGCGGGGTGGGCCTCTGCGAGGCGGTGCAGCACCTCGCGATGTTCGACTTCGTCGCCGTGTCCGGGAGCCTCGACGACCGGATGATCGAGTTCGTGGATCACCTGCACGAGCACTTCGTCACCCCGGTCGACGTGCGGGACGGCCGATACCACGCGCCGACGGCCCCAGGGGCGGGCACCGAGATGCGGAGTGGCTCGCTCGCAGCGCACTCCGTCGAGACCCGTGGCTGACGTGGGCGCCGGCGTCGAGTCGACGACGGCTGAAACATCCGATGAGTTCGACCGGCCGATCACGGTGGTCGACGCGCACCTGCACCTGTGGGACCTGCAGCGCAGCTCCTACGAGTGGATCACGCCCGAGCTCGGCCCGTTGCACACGACCGTCACCGCGGAGCAGGCGCACGCCGAGCTACGCGGAGCCGGTGTCGACCGGGCCGTCCTCGTGCAGGCGGAGGACTCGGAAGCCGACACCGAGTTCATGCTGGAGGTCGCCGCCGCGCACCGTTGGGTGGCGGGTGTGGTCGGCTGGCTGAAGCTCGACGATCCGGCCGCAGCCGAAGGGCAGCTCGACCGCTGGTCGGCCGACCCCGCGTTCGTCGGCGTCCGCCATCTCGTTCACGACGACCCGCGCGACGACTTCCTCGCACTCCCCACCGTGCGCGCCTCGCTGAGCCTGCTCGCGGCCCGCGGTCTGCCGTTCGATGTGCCCGACGCCTGGCCCCGCCACCTCGCCGCCACCGCCGAACTGGCCGCGGCGCTCCCCGAGCTGACGGTCGTGCTCGACCACCTGGGCAAGCCGCCACACGGGCGGCCCGAGTTCGCCGAGTGGCGTTCGGTGCTCGCGGAGGTCGCCGCCCGCCCGAACACCGTCGCGAAGGTCTCCGGGCTACAGGTCCCCGGCCTGCCGTTCACGGCCGACGTGCTGCGCCCGGCCTGGGACGCGGCGCTCGACCTGTTCGGCCCGGACCGGCTGATCTGGGGGAGCGACTGGCCGATGACGCTCCTGACCACGGGGTACGCGGGAACCTGGGAGGTCATGTCCGCCCTGGTCGGGGAGCTGGCCGCGGACGAGCAGCAGGCGGTCCTCGCGGGGACGGCGTGCCGCGTCTACCGTCTCGGGTCCGTGTTGACCAAGCAGCCGACCACACCGGAGGCACCGTGCTGACCGGCATCCATCCGCTCCTGACGGGGCCGCTGCTCGCCCACCTCGACGCCATGGGCCACTCCGACGCCGTCGTGCTGGCCGACGCACACTTCCCGGCGGAGCGACTCGCCAGCAGGTTGCTGCTGTTCCCGGGGATCGCGACACCGGATCTGCTGACGGCCGTGCGCACGGTCGTCCCGCTCGATGACGCTCCCGCCGTCGACCTGATGGCGACGCCCGACGGCTCGCGGCTCCCCGTACAGGACGAGCTGGCCGCGGCCGCGGGCACGGGCGAGATCCGCTTCCTCGACCGGCAGGAGTTCTACGACGTCGCCGCGACGGCGTTCCTGGTGGTGCGCACCGGTGAGACGCGCGTCTACGGGAACGTGATCCTGCGCAAGGGGGTGGTGCGGTCGTGAGCGAGCCGTTGCTGCTCGAGGCGCGCGGAGTCGGCAAGAGCTTCCCGGGCGTTCGGGCGCTGCAGGACATGCACATCGAGCTGCGTCGCGGCGAGGTGCTCGCGCTCGTCGGGGAGAACGGCGCCGGCAAGTCGACGCTGATGAAGCTGCTGTCGGGCATCTACACCCCGGACGAAGGCGAGTTCTTCCTCGACGGCCGGCCGCTTCAGGTGTCGGGGCCGAAGCACGCTCTCGAGCAGGGCATCAGCATCATCCACCAGGAATTCAACCTGATGCCCGACCTGACGGTCGCGCAGAACATCTTCATCGGCCGCGAGCCCCGCAGCGCCGGGTTCTTCCTCGGTGAGCGCACGCTGAACGCGCGGGCCAAGGAGCTCATCGACCGGCTGCACCTTCCGCTCGACCCGCGCCAGGTCGTCGGGAGCCTCACCGTGGCCAGGCAGCAGATGGTGGAGATCGCCAAGGCGCTGTCGTACGAGGCCAAGGTCCTGATCATGGACGAGCCCACGGCTGCGCTGAACGACGCCGAGGTGCAGGTCCTGCACGACCTGATCCGGCGGTTCCGCAAGCCCGACACCGGCGTCATCTACATCTCGCACCGGATGGACGAGCTCAAGGCCATCTCCGATCGCATCACCGTCATCCGCGACGGCCGCTACGTCGACACCCTCGACACCGCGACCACGTCGATGCCCGAGGTGATCGCGCGAATGGTCGGCCGCGAGATCACGAGTGATGCCGAGCCGGAGGGTGTGCGTCCCGACCGCGAGACGGTCCTTTCAGTACGAGGGCTTTCGACGAAAGCGCTGCTGAAGGACGTGTCGTTCGAGCTGCAGGAAGGCGAGATCCTCGGTTTCGCCGGCCTCATGGGCGCCGGACGCACCGAAGTGGCCCGCGCACTCGTCGGGGCCGATCCCGTCGAGTCCGGCACGATCACGCTCCGCGGGGAGCTCATCCGCATCACGAATCCGGCGGAGGCGGCCAAGCACCGCATCGGCTACCTGTCCGAGGACCGCAAGCACCTCGGGCTCCTGCTGGACCAGGACGTCAACGCCAATGTCGTGCTGAGCTCGATCCGCGACCTGTTCCAGTCCTTCGGGTTCGTGCGCTCCAAGGCGATGCGAGCGAAGACCAACGAGCTCGTGACAAGCCTGCGGATCAAGACGCCGTCGATCGACCAGACCGTGAAGAACCTCTCCGGTGGCAACCAGCAGAAGGTCGTCATCGCCAAGTGGCTCGTCAAGGACTGCGACGTCCTGATCTTCGACGAGCCCACGCGCGGCATCGACGTGGGCGCCAAGGAGGAGATCTACCGCCTCCTCAACGAGCTTGCGGCCCAGGGCAAGTCGATCATCATGATCTCGTCCGAGCTCCCGGAGGTGCTGCGCATGTCGCACCGCATCGTCGTGATGAGCGAGGGACGGATCACCGGACGGCTCAGCGCCGAGGAAGCCACACAGGAGAGCGTCATGCACTTCGCGACGCTGCGACCCGACTCGTCGGACGGCGCAGCAGAGGACTCCGCGACGAAGGCAGGAGCGAGATGACATCCCCGTCCGTCACCGAGCAGGAGCGGCCCGAGGCCGCGCCCGCCGCCGTGCGGCGCACCCTGCGCGAGCGGCTGCAGCAGTTCCTGGCCTTCGCGAGCCTCATCGTCATCTTCGCGTTCTTCTCGATCGTCAGCCCGAACTTCTTCAACTACGGCAACGTCACGAACATCCTGTTCTCGACGGTCGTGATCGGTCTGCTGGCGCTCGGCACCACGTTCGTCATCATCACCGGGGGCATCGACCTCTCGATCGGCACCGGGATGGCCCTGTGCGCGGTGATCTCGGGCGTGCTGATCGTCGACGCAGGGCTGCCATTACCGCTCGGCGTGCTCGGCGCCATCCTGTTCGGGGGCCTGATCGGGCTGATCAACGGCCTCAACGTGTCGGTTCTCGGGCTGCCCCCGTTCATCGCGACGCTCGCGATGATGCTCGTGGCGCAGGGTCTCGCCCTCGTGCTGTCGGACAGCACGCCGATCTACTTCGACCAGACGCCCGGCTACATCGACCTCTCGACCGGCAGCCTCATCCCCGGCGCGAACTTCCCGAACGCCGTGCTCATCCTCGCCGTGGTCGCTGTGCTTGCCGGAGTGTTGCTCAACAAGACGGTGCTCGGCCGCTACACCTACTCGATCGGCAGCAACGAGGAGGCCACGGCGCTGTCGGGCATCGACGTGCGCCGATGGAAGATCATCATCTACACCCTCGCCGGGCTCTTCACCGGCCTCGCGGGCGTGATGATCTCGGCGCGGCTCGGCTCGGCTCAGCCCGCCACCGGGATGGGCTACGAGCTGCAGGCGATCGCGGCCGTGGTCATCGGCGGCACGTCGCTCGCCGGAGGCAAGGGCTCCATCGTCGGCACGGTCATCGGCGCGCTGATCATCTCCGTGCTGAACAACGGACTGCAGATCATGTCCATCCCGCAGGAATGGCAGAACGTGATCCTCGGCTGCGTGATCCTCCTCGCCGTCTACGCCGACATGGCGCGCAAGCGGGCGTCACCCTGACCCACCGGAACCACCGTAGTTCGACCAAGGGAGTTCGATCGACATGCCCATGAAGCGGATCGCGGCGGTCCTCGCGGCCGCTGCCGTGACCCTCACGGCCGCTGCGTGCGGCGGTGGCTCATCCACCGACGCAGCCGGCGGCGGTGGAGGTGGAGAGCAGCCCTACATCGCCATCGTGTCCAAGGGCTTCCAGCACCAGTTCTGGCAGGCCGTGAAGCAGGGCGCAGAGCAGGAGGCCGCCAAGCAGAACGTGCGGATCACCTTCGAAGGGCCGGCCACCGAGGCGGACATCGAGGCGCAGGTCACGATGCTCACCAACGCGCTGGGTCGCCAGCCCGACGTCCTCGGGTTCGCGGCGCTGGACTCCCGGGCCGCAGCGCCGCTGCTGCAGCAGGCCAAGAGCCAGAACATCCCCGTGGTGGCGTTCGACTCCGGCGTCGACAGCGACATCCCCGTCACCACCGCGGCCACCGACAACAAGGCCGCAGCCGCCGAGGCGGCCAAGCACATGGCCGAGGCTCTCGGGGGCACCGGCAAGGTCGCCATGGTCGTTCACGACCAGACGAGCCGCTCCGGGATCGACCGGCGCGACGGCTTCGTGGAGTGGATGAAGGCCAACGCGCCCGGCATCGAGGTGCTCCAGCCGCAGTACGGCGGTGGCGACCAGGCGAAGTCGGCCGACATCACCAAGGCCATCCTCGCCGCGAACCCCGACGTCAAGGGCATCTACGGCTCCAACGAGGGGTCGGCGATCGGCGTCGTGCGCGGCGTGCAGGAGAGTGGCCGCACCGGGCTCACCGTGATCGGCTTCGACTCGGGTCAGGCCCAGATCGACGCGATCCGCGGCGGCACCATGCTCGGCGCGATCACTCAGAACCCGGTCGGCATGGGCGAGCAGCTCGTGGACGCCTCGGTGAAGGCGATGCGCGGCGAGTCCCTGCCGAAGGTGATCGACACCGGCTTCTTCTGGTACGACAAGAGCAACATCGACAGCGCGGACATCAAGGCCGTTCTGTACCAGTAAGAATCAGCGATCGGGCGGTGGACGGCCTGGTGGTAGGTCACCGGGTCGTCCACCGAGGTCATGCCGACCGAGAGTCAGCACCGCGCGGAGTCATCGATCTGAACCGGGTAACCGGCGCGCAGCACCGCAACGGTCGACGGTGGCGTAACAACGTCGGCGAATCCGTGTGCCGGCCGCGGGCGATGCGCGCCGTAGCCGTCGGACGACCACTCGATCAGTTCCTCGCCGATGACCACGACGGGCGAACCGCCGAGCAGAGCAAACGTCCCGTCAGGAAGATCCCCCCACGGCATCTCGTGGGTACGTCGACGATGGGTGCCGCGCACGATCCGCTCACCATGCAGCTGTCGGTTGATCTCCGTCGCCGATGGCATATCGACACCGAGGCCGATGGCCCACGCGCTGCGATAGCAGTTGTAGCTGACCCGGCGGCATTCTGCGCACGGCCGATGACCTGCTGCGAAGGAAACTGCCTCGTCATGGAAGTACAAATGCGTGTAACGATGAGGCTGCCATTGCTCGCGCCAGCGTCCACGGAACCGGAGGGCGCAGGTGATCCACAGATCGGTCGCGTGGAATCGAACGATCTCCTTGTCGGAGTGCAGGATGCCGCGGTTTCCGGTCCAGGCGCCCCGAAGGGGGATCGCTACAACATTGCCCAGTGGAGTGACGCGATTGCGTGCGGGTGTCATGGCCCGTCCGCTGCTCGGCGACTGTCGTCTACTCCGAGCACCTGTGCGGCAAGGTCGTGCCACGACCATTCAGTCCGGTAGCTGGAGTCGTCGTCGGGTAGGACCACTAGTCCAGTATGCGCCGACACGAAGAGCTGCCTGATCACGAAGCTGTCAGGCGGGCGTCCCGCGTGGCTTCGTGCGTTCCGCGGCGACGATCTCGCGCACGGCCGGAACGACCTCTGCTGCGAAGCGTCGGATGATGTCCGCCGACTCGACCTGGTAGAGGATGAAGGTGCTGATGCCCTTGCCGAGCGCGAGTTCGGCCAGCTGTTCCACCCATACCTTCGGTGGCCCCTGGAGGAAGTCGGTGCCGTCGTTCGTGAAGGTGCCGCCGATGTTGTAGGCGCGCCGGATCGCTCCGGGAGCGCGGCCGGCGTCGCGGGCGGCGTTGTCGATGATCTGGTTCGCCGCCACGAGCTGATCCGGCGGGAAGTACGGCGAGCTCGGCACCCAGGAGTCCGCGACACGTCCGGTCAGGCGCAACATCCGCGGTTGGTAGGCGCCCAGCCAGATGGGCACGTCGTGCACCGGGAAAGGGCCGCGCGGAGCGCCGTCGAGGCGGTAGTACGTGCCGTCGAACCGCAGGGGCTCGCCCGGGGTCCAGAGGTCGCGGATGCAGTTCCGCGCGCCATTCCTGCTCGACCCGTCGGACGGCGTTGGCGAACAGTTCACCGCGCGTCCGGACGTAGTGGGTCACCCTGGTGGTGGAGCCGCCCAACCGGGCGGCGACCGTGCGGATCGTCACGGCCCGCGGGCCGCCCTGCTTGGCCTGCTCGACTGTCGCCTCCGCGATCGCGTCCAATCGGGCTCGAGCGTCGACGTCCACCGGCATCTGCACACCCTAGGAGGTCGGTCGTGGCGATCACGACGTCGCCGCAGTGCACGAGCGGGCAAGCCCCTGCGGTGTCCTGGTTACCACCCAGCGCGGGGTTCCTGTCAGCCGGTAGAGCAGATGCCAGCAGGCCATGGCGACATACCTGCCGATCAAGCGAACTCTCAGCGGCGGGGACACCGCCACGCTGGTTGCCGAGGTGACCAAGAACTAGCATCTCGCTTCAGGCGCGGAATATGTAAGAGCTCGATTGATCGCGCGTTTCGGTGCAATTGTCCGCTCCTCCGCATTTATTTCGCCGAAAGACCTCATCGGAGGGCAAGGGGCAAGGTGGGCATCTCCACCTGGGCCACGCAGATCGAGCTGATAGAGGCAGCCGTTCACTGCGGGAAGGGCGCCAACGCTGCCGACGCCCTCGAGCGGCTCACGGAGGCGACCGGCGCCAACGGCACCGGGTGGGGGTTGGGCATCACGGCCCGCTCGCGGGCGCTGCTGACCGAAGGTGCCGCGGTCGAGGACGCTCATGGGCATGGAGGCCTTCGCCCAGCGTGCGGCGCGCGAGCTGCGCGCCAGCGGCGCCACCGCACGTAAACGTGCCAACGGAACACCGAGTCTGCTCACCGTCCAGGAAATGCAGATCGCGCGTCTCGTCCGCGAGGGGCTCTCCAACCCGGAGATCGCGGCCCGGCTCTTCATCAGCCCACACACCGTCGAGTGGCACCTACGAAAGATCTTCAAAAGCTCCGCATCACGTCCCGCAAGCAGCTGGACCTCGAGGACACTTCCACCCGTCACCCGCGGTCGAGGGGCCACGGAGGCTAGAGGTCCGGCGGATTCATCCCGAGTGGGCCGGTTCGAGTACTGCAGACGCAGCATGCTGGGGCTGGGACATCGGACCGGCCTCGCAGATTCCCTGGGAAGTGCCCTTGCTCCCCAAGGGTCCGAACAGTATGCGACTGTCGCAGAGTTGGCCTGTCCATGACGTCGAAACGGTTGATGCAGCAACGTATTGTCTACGAGGTGGTCAAGGCAAGCTCAGGAGAGGGGATCTGGTAATGCGGATGATCCGTTTCCGGCAGCACGGTGAGCCCAAAGACGTTCTTGCGGTCGAAGATCGACCAGTTCCGGAGCCCGGAGCGGGGGAAGTGCGGGTTCGCATACTGGCCAGCCCGGTGAACCCATCTGATCTGCTTTACGTTCGGGGCCAATATTCGGGAGTCGAAGCTCGGTTCCCGGCGCCTGCCGGGTTCGAAGGAGTGGGCGTCATCGACGCCGTCGGCCCACATGTTCAGGGCCTGGCCCCTGGGCAGCGGGTATCGGTCATCAACGGGAAAGGTGGAAACTGGGCAGAGTATTCCGTGGTGCCGAGCCGGGACCTGATCCCGGTCCCCGACGAACTCCCGGACGAACAAGTCGCCTCGCTGGTGATCAACCCCGCTGCAGCCATCCTCATGGTTCGCCATGTGCTGGCAGTTCCACGTGGAGAATGGCTACTCCAATCCGCGGCGGGGTCCGAGCTCGGGCGCATGGTCATCAGGTTGGCGAAGCGTGATGGGATCAGAACCGTCAACGTGGTTCGACGTCGCGAATCGGTCGCCGCCCTGCAACGCCTCGGAGCCGACCGCGTCATCGTCTCCACCGACGGGCCGATCGACGAGCAAGTTCGCAGCATCGTCGGTCCCGAGGGGGTCAAGTACGCCATTGATCCGGTCGTCGGAGAAACCGGGACCCAGATGTTCAAGGCGCTGCACGAGGACGGCAGGATGCTCGTGTACGGCTCGCTGACCGGGGAGCCGATCCGAATGGGTGATGATCCGAGATACGTTCTCTCGGGCCGGCGGATCCTGGAAGTCTTCTGGCTCGGCTACTGGTTGCCCCGACTCGGGGATGCCGCACGACGGCAATTGGCCGAGGACCTCGTTTCGCTCATCGGCGACGGAGTCCTCGAGACCAGTCCCGGCCGCGCATACTCGCTCGACGAGATCATCCCCGCCGTCATCGAGTCGGAATCGACAGGTCGGCAAGGAAAAGTTGCTCTTGTTCCCGGAAGGCAGTAGTTCCGCCTATGCCCCTCCGGTGCTCGGCAGACGCAGCCTGAGGGGTGCTGCGCTCGTCAACGCCGGTGCCGGCTACACCCTGGTGATGCATCATCGATGGCCCCGGAGCCGACCGTGCCCCTCCGCCATCGGACAGGAGGGCTGCCTGTCGTGATCTCTGCCCCCATCCGCGCCCAGCCGACCCGGCGGGGGGTCGTCGTCCCGGCGCCGAGGAGGTCACGTCCCGCCGAGTGGTGTAGCTCGGTCCGGGTGAGGCTCTGCAGCTCAGATCATGCCGTCATCAGCTCTGGGGTGGCCAGTTTCTGCTTGGGTGGCGGGCTGGCGAGCAGGGTCATGGTGGCTTCGCCGAGGTAGCGGCGGTCGGTGGCTTGCCATTCGTCGTGGGCCTCGACCAGGACGGCGCCGGCGAGGCGCAGCAGGGCTTCGGGGTTGGGGAACACGCCGACGACGTCGGTGCGGCGTTTGACTTCCTTGTTGAGTCGCTCGAGGGGGTTGGTGGACCAGATCTTCTTCCAGTGCGCGGTGGGGAAGCTGGTGAACGCGAGCAGGTCCTCCGCAGCGTCGCGCAGCATCGTTTCGACCTTCACTGATTGGCGCCCGAGCATGCCGGCGATCACCCCGAGCTGCTCGTGGACGTGCGCGGCGTCGGGTTGAGCGAAGATGGTGCGGATCGCCGCGGCGACCATCTCCGCGGAGCCTTTGGGGACCTGGGCCAAGACGTTGCGCAGGAAATGCACCCGGCAGCGTTGCCAGGCCGCGCCGAGCAGGACCGCAGAGATGGCTTGCTTGAGTCCGGTGTGGGCGTCGGAGATGACCAGTTGCACCCCGCCCAGGCCGCGGGCTTTGAGGGTGCGCAGGAACGCGGTCCAGAACGCGCCGTCCTCGGAGTCGCCGACGGCGAACCCGAGGACTTCGCGCCAGCCATCGGCACGGACACCGGTGGCGATCACCACGGCCTGGGACACCACGCGGTGGTTGACCCTGGCCTTGCAGTAGGTCGCATCGAGGAAGACGTAGGGGAACTGCTGCTGGGCCAGGGACCGGTCGCGGAACGCGCCGACCTCGGTGTCGAGATCCGCGCAGATCCTCGACACCTCCGACTTGGAGATCCCGGTGTCGGCGCCGAGGGCTTTGACCAGGTCGTCGACCTTGCGGGTGGACACCCCGTGCAGGTAGGCCTCCATCACCACCGCGAACAGGGCTTGGTCCACCCGCCGGCGCCGCTCCAACAGGCTGGGGAAGAACGATCCGGTGCGCAGCTTCGGGATCCGCAGCTCCAGATCCCCCGCCGTCGTGGACAGGGTGCGGGTGCGGTGGCCGTTGCGGTGCGCGGTGCGGGTGTCGCTGCGCTCGTGCACCGCAGCACCGATCGTCTCGGTCAACTCGGCCTCGATCAACGCCTGATAGACCGTCTCGGCCGCGGCGCGGACACGATCACCGACATCGGCGGCCTTGAGCGCATCCAGGACTTCGAGCAGGGCAGACTGATCCAGGGCCATCGCGTTGTGCCTCTCTACGGGTTCCTTGGCGGGTTCCTGCAGAGACTCACGCGGTGGCCCCTCCTACGTGCCCAGGCACGCCGAACAGGACCCCGGACTTACACCAACAGCGGGGACGTGACCCGCCGAGGATGTCCGAACCCGCACCCACGTGCAGGCTCTAGATCTCTGGGGGCAGTGCCCTGGTCAACCACGGGTGCGACATGCGCTGCCTCTGCCTCAGAGTTGGGCATGCGTTCGGATGAGATCGGGCGGCGGGGTCGATCTCATGAGATCGCGCTCAACGAGGGATGGCGACGGAATGCGGGGCGTCGCCATCCCTCGCGATCCGCGCCGCCGAAACCTGCGACAGGCTCAAGGGATGACGCCTGCGCGTCGTGCGCTGTCGACGGCGGCGTGTCGGGAGTGGACGTCGAGCTTTGTCATCGCACTGCGGAGATAGCTCTTCACGGTCTCGCCGGAGAGGGCGAGACATTCGGCGATCTCGCTGTTGCGGCGCCCGACGGCTGCGTGTGCGAGCACGTCGATCTCACGCGCCGACAGCGTCGTGTCCCCGGCCTCCGCGGGATCGCGCAGGGCGGCGACCAGCCGATTCGCCAGATCCGCGATGCGTGCCCGCAGCGCCGGGTCGGTGACCGCGCCGGAGGCCGTGCGGAGCAGGGCGAACAGGTGTCGCGCCTCCTCCAGTTCGGCACCGGCGGTGGAGGTCACCGCATGAGGCCGTTCGCGCGTGCGGCACTCACCGCGGCATGTCGGGAATGCACGCCGAACTTGCGCATCGCCGAGCGCAACTGGGCCTTCACCGACGTGGTCGACATCGTCAACATGTCGGCGATCTCCTCGTTCCGGCAGCCTGCCGAGGCAAGGCCGAGGACGTCGAGCTCACGCGGGGACAGGGACGGCCCCGGTGTGCGACGACCACGGAGCCGCGACGCCTCCTGGAGGCGGCGGCATGCGGTCACGATCTCTGTGCTCAGGCGGGGATCATCGATCCGGGTAGCCACCTCGCACACCTCGGCGACCAGCGAGCGGAGTTCGCCTCGGGAGTCCGTCGGCACGTCGGTCGGCCCCCCGGTGTCGGGTGTTGCGAGTTCGTCGTCGCGGCGTGTCAGCTCCCGCGCCAGCGCCGATGCCGCGTCGCTGAGCTGTCCGATGGTGCGATCACCCATCGGGCCACGCCGACGCAGAGCGCCGTAGAGGACCGCGCGCACCCCTCGCCCGGTCGAGACCGGGATGGCCACGAGCGACACGAGGCCCTCGGCGTTCACCTGCTGGTCGTAGTCGTGGCTGATGGTCTCGGCGGCGCTGTAGTCGTGGACCGACATGGCCCGGCCGAGTTGGACGGCTCGTCCGCCGAGCCCGGAGTCGCGAGCCACGAGCAGACCGTCGAGGGCCCCGGTTCTCATGCCGGACGACTCGTTGAGGACGACGCCGGCGGAGTCGACCGGCCCGGCGAAGACCACGGGCAGGCCGGTCAGCTTCCGGCAGCCGATGACGGTGCGCCTCAGTGCGGACTGGTGGGCGCCTGTGAACTGTGGCATTGCAGCTCCACTTCGTCGTGGCTGCACGTGCTCGTAGCTGCACAGTATGAACTCACTGACGGAGCGTCAACTGAGTGACGGTGCGACCAGTGAGTCTCTGCCCGCGTCGTCCGCACGGAGCCCGTGCGTCCAGAGATCGAGCAGCACGTCGAGCATCACGTCCCGCTTGACGGGCCAGTGACCGTCGACCCAGAGCCGGCAGAACGTGCTCAGCTGGAGGATCAGCAGCTCCAGGCGGAGCTGCGCCTGCTCGCGGTCGGTGCCCGTCCACCGGCCGAGATAGCGGGGCATCGCCTCGGCGCAGCGATCGAGGATCTTCGACGCCGACAGGTCCTCCAGACCCGGGTCGATCGAGATGGCTTCAGCGGCGAACCGCAGCACGTCGCGATGCCGCTCGAAGAAACCGATGGCCGTGTCGAGCCACTGCCGCAGGGGTTCGCCGCCTGCCCCCTTCAGAGCGTCGAGCCGGCGGTAGAACTCCAGGGTCTCCGGCATCACGACCTGCTCGTAGACCTCCACGACGATGCGGGCCTTGCCGTCGAAATGCAGGTAGAAGGTGGCGCGGCTGACTCCGACGGCCGAGGTGATGTCGTCGATCGTGGTCGGTCCGTATCCCTTGGCCGCGAAGAGCTCGACCGCGGCGTCACGCAGCAGCCTGCGGGTCATCGCCTTCTGCTTGACCCGCATCGACATGCGCGGCTCGGTCTCTCCTGGGCCGTCGGAGTGCATGCGGTGAGTCTACGGACCGATGTGCCCTCGCCCACCTTCGTCACTTTCGGGGGTACCCAGCCCCGATCAGTTTTTTCTAGTCTTGATCGACGTGAGCGACAACCCGGCCGAGAGGGTCGCCGCGGTGCAATGAGCCCTGCTCTGAAAGGTTCTGTTCTGCATTGCGCGGAATGGCGCGAGTCCGTCGTCGAAAGTGTTCGGGAAAGGGCGAGCGTGATCGAGGATCTACAGATCGACGGGACTATCCGGCCTGGTTTCGAGGAGGTCCGCGAGGAGTTCGAGACGAACTTCCGGGAGCGCGGTGACGTGGGAGCGTCGCTCGCCGTCTACGTCCGCGGCGAGCTCGTCGTCGACCTCTGGGGAGGAATCGCCGACCCCGCGACCGGACGGCCTTGGGAGCGCGGCACCGTGGGTCTCGTCTACTCGGCGACGAAGGGCGCCACCGCCGTTCTGGTCAACTGCCTCGCGGAGCAGGGCGTTCTCGATCCGGACGCGCCGGTGAGCCGTTACTGGCCGGAGTTCGCGGCGGAGGGCAAGGACCGGATCACCGTGGCACAGCTGCTCAGCCACCAGGCCGGGCTCCCCGTGCCGTCCGAGCCGTTGACCCGCGACGAGCTGCTCGCCGGCACGCCCGTCGTCGAGGTGCTGGCACGGCAGAAGCCGATGTGGGAGCCGGGTTCGGCGCACGGCTACCACGCCCTGACCTTCGGATGGCTCGTCGGTGAGCTGGTCAGCAGGGCGACCGGTCGTTCGCTGGGCACGGTGTTCGCCGACGAGATCGCCGGGCCACTCGGCCTGGATTTCTGGATCGGGCTCCCCGCGGATCGCGTGGGCTCCGTCGCGCCGCTCATCGACGGCGTCCCCGACCCGAACGCCCTTGACGCCATCACCGACCCGGACGTGAAGGAGCGCGCGCTGAAGGTCGTCGCGGCGATGAGCGACCCGTCGAGCATGTTCTCCCGCGCGCTCTCGACGAACGGCGCGCTTCCGACACCGCACGCGGAGACGTGGAACGCCCCGTCGGTGTATGCCGCGGAACTGCCGGCCGCCAACGGGATCACCAACGCCCGATCCCTCGCCCGTCTGTACGCCGCCTGCGTCGGGGAGGTGGACGGTCGACGCGTGCTGTCCGAGGCGGCGCTCGCCCGGGCGCGCGTGGAGCAGGTACGCGGCCCCGACGGGGTGACCATCGGCGAGAGCCGGTTCGGGATCGGCTTCCAGCTCAGCACGCAGGCCGCACCTCTGCTGGGCGAGGGATCGTTCGGGCACGCCGGAGCGGGAGGCGCACTGGGCTTCGGCGACGTCGGCTCCGAGGTCGGGTTCGGCTACGTGCAGAACCAGCTGGGAGCGTCGCTGACCGGAGAGCCCCGGACGGCCGCGGTGATCGACGCCCTGCGCCGAGCCCTGGCCTGAGGTCGCTCACCACCAACAGGAGGTAGATCCGTGCGTGTCGGCATGACGATGTTCTTCCAGAACTACGCGGACTGGGATCGCTACGAGGCCAAGGAGCGTGGCGGGAACGCCCCGGACATCGACCCGCAGAGCGACATCACGCGTTACGAGGAGGAGCTCGACACGGCGCTTGCCGCCGAGGACCAGGGCTGGGACTCGCTCTGGACGGTGGAGCACCACATCAGCCCGTACACGATGATCCCGAACCCGGTGCAGCTCCTGTCGTTCATCGCCGGGGCGACCTCACGCATCGACGTCGGGACGATGGTCGTCGTCCTGCCATGGCACCACCCGCTGCGGGTGGCCGAGGACATCACCACCCTGCAGTACCAACTTCGGGGCCGCACGCCGTACATCGGCTTCGGGCGCGGCGCCGCGCGCCGCGAGTTCCGCCAGCTCGGATTCGAGATGGGGGAGTCCCGCGAGCGGTTCGACGAGGCGATCCAGGTCGTGCAGCTGGCGCTGACCCAGGAGTCGTTCAGCTTCCACGGAAAGCACTACGACTTCGAGAACGTCACCATGCGCCCGCGGCCGAAGAACCCCCAGGCCCTGATCGGCAACTTCCACTTCTCGTGGGGCAGCCCGTCCTCGGCACCTGTGGGCGCCCGGTACGGCCTCAAGCCCCTGATCATTCCGCAGCGGGCCTGGGCCGAGTACCACGCCGACCTCGAGGAGTTCGCCCGAGCTCGCGCCGAGGCGGGGCACGCGCCCGCGCGTCCGCGCATCCACATGAACGTCTTCTGCGGGGAGACCGAGCAGGAGGCCGAAGAGGGGGCTCGCCGGTACATCCCGCAGTACGCGGACAGCGCCCGGCGCAACTACGAGCTCGACAGCGATCACTTCAGATCGACCAAGGGCTACGAGCACTACGCCGCCCAGTCGACGAGTCTGCGAGGCACCGGCGACGCCGCCAAGGCCATGGGCGAGGCGTACCTGGCCAACCACGTCTGGGGAACCCCCGAGCAGTGCATCGAGAAGATGCGCGGCATCGCCGCGGCCTTCCACCCCGAGGAGTTCATGCTCGTGATGCGCTACGGGGACATGCCGAGGGACGTCGCTGCCAAGAGCACGGATCTGTTCGCCCGTGAGGTCCTGCCCGCTGTCCAGGCCGTCCCGCTCGAGGAGCCGATCGTCTACGGCGCCGCCGCCTCGATCTGACGTTCGGGGCTTCGCCGGTGTCGTCTCCGCGGCGGCACCGGCGGCCGTCTCCTGCCGTGCCTGCGCGGGCACGAACGCCCCACGTCTTCCGACGAGCAACGTTGTGGAGGTACTCATGTCGACGGCAGCAGAAGCCCCGGCTGAAACGGCCGACATCGTGGTGATCGGTGCCGGGTTCAGCGGGATCTATGCGTTGCATCGGCTGCGTGGTCTCGAGGCGAGGGTGGTGTGTTTCGAGGCCGGTGATGGTGTGGGTGGGACGTGGTACTGGAACCGCTATCCGGGCGCTCGGGTGGACATCGAGAGCATGCAGTACTCCTACTCGTTCGACGAGGATCTGCAGCAGGAGTGGCGGTGGCCGGAGTACTTCTCGCCGCAGGAGGATCTCGAGGCGTACGCGAACCACGTGGTGGATCGGTTCGGGCTTCGGGAACGGATCCGGTTCTCCTCGGTGGTGAACCGGCTGCGTTACGACGAAGACGAGAACCGCTGGCATGTGCACACCGATCGGGGTGATCACGTCGTGTGCCGGTATGTGGTGGCGGCGACGGGGAGCCTGGATGCGACGAACATTCCGCGGTGGCCGGGGGTGGAGTCGTTCGGTGGGCAGTCGTATCACACGTCGAACTGGCCGAAGGAGGGTGTGGACTTCCACGGGAAGCGGGTGGGGCTGATCGGGACCGGGTCGACGGGGATCCAGGTCACCCCGGTGGTCGCGGAGACCGCGGACCACCTCTACGTCTTCCAGCGCACGGCGAACTTCAGCATGCCCTCGCGCAACCGTCCGCTGGACCCTGACTACGAGCGGGAGTGGAAGGACAACTATCCCGAGCGGCGCGCCAAGATGCTGCAGAGTGCCTCGGCGGGGTTGTTCGACATGCCGGATCGGTCGGTGTTCGACTTCACGCCCGAGGAGCGGGAGCGGCTCATGGAGGAGGCGTGGAACTCGAGGAGCGGGTTCAGGCTGATGCGCTGCTTCACCGACACCGCTCGCGACATCGCGGCGAACGACATCCTGGCCGAGTTCGTCCGCAACAAGATCCGTCAGACGGTGCGGGATCCTGAGGTCGCCGAACTGCTGTGCCCGAACACGCATCCGATCGGGACCAAGCGGATCTGCATCGACTCCGGGTACTTCGAGGCGTTCAACCGGGACAACGTCACCCTGGTCGATGTCCGGACGAACCCGATCACGGCCGTCACCCCGGGTGGGCTGGTGACGACGGCGGGCTCGTACGAGCTGGACATCCTGATCTATGCCACCGGGTTCGACGCGATGACGGGGTCGTTGACCCGGATGAACGTGACCGGTGTCGGGGGGAGAGATCTTCGTGACAAGTGGCGGGACGGGCCGACGAACTATCTGGGGTTCCTCGTTGCGGGGTTCCCGAACCTGTTCATGATCCACGGCCCGGGGAGCCCGTCGGTGTTGGCGCAGATGATCACCGGTGGGGAGTGGCAGGTCGACTGGGTGGTGCGGTTCATCGAGAACATGGAGAAGGACGGCCGGACGCGGGTGGACACCACCCCGGACTGGGAGGACCGCTGGGCCGTGGAGATGGAGAAGGCGGCCGACATGACGCTCTTCAAGCGGGCCGACTCGTGGTACATGGGCGCGAACATCCCGGGGAAGCCGAGGGTGTTCATGATGTATGTCGGTGGCTTCGACCAGTACATCCGACGATGCACCGAGCAGGTCGAATCCGGATACGCCGGCTTCGTGCGGACCGCATAGGCAGATCGTTCAGCTCTGCCGCCACGCGGTGATCGTGAGCTCCCAGCACAACCCCCCGCCCACGCCGGTGGACGCGGGCCGTCCGGGGCCGGAGCCCTGGAGGGTGGCGATGGTCCCGACCATCGGCTCGATGCCGATCGACCGGTAGGGCCGCGCTGCGGGCCATCCGCCGAGGTTGCGCCACAGCAGGAGCGAGCAGGTGGCGGCCGGGTCGCCTTCCGTGACGCGCCAGCGCAGCACGAGGGCGTCCGAACCGTCGACGACTGCGGCCGTGCTGCAGCCGGGCAGCAGCGCCGCGGTGGCCGTGCCGTCGTCGGGGCCGAGCCGGTCCAGGGGCGTCGCGCCTGTCCCGGCCGGCCAGGGCAACACGGCGACGGCCCCGTCGACGGGGTGGTCGAGCACGTGCGCGGTGCGGGCCTCCGGGACGTGCAGGCGCGCCGCGGGTGAGAGATCGAGCAGGGCGTGCACCGCGTGGACGAACGGGGTGCCGGGCGGTCCCGTCACGGTGTAGTCGACCGCGAGCGACCCGTCGGTGCGCATCCGCCGGGCAAGGCAGAGGTCGCCGGCTCGGACCTGTTGCCTGCCCTCGTCCGCCGTCCACGGTTGCGACCATGCGGCACCGTGGTCGGGCAAGCCGCGCACGGTGGGGAAGCACTCCTCGACCCCGCCCGCATCGACGAACGCCGCCCCGAGCCGGACCGCGGCTCTCGCAGGGGCTACCCCCGGGTCGGGGTTGCGCCACAGCCACTCCCGCTCGGGAACCCCGTCACGTGCCGCGGAGCGTAGGGCGGTCCACCGCCCGCCCAGACCGAGGTCGGTCCGAACCGCGAGGGGTCGGGGCTGCCACGCCGGATCCCCCGGGGGCCAGACCTCGGCCCCCGTCACGGCAGCCGGTCCAGCACGACGACGTCGCAGTCGGGGGCCAGCGCGAACGGCACGGGCACCCCGGCGCCGGTGAGCTCGTGGCCGGCCAGCACCCCGCACCCGACCGTCCCTCCACCGGCGTGCACCCGGTAGCGGGCCTCGTCGCGAAGTCCGGTGAGCGGCAACCGGACGGGCGCGTCGCCACGGCCCGCACCCGGCCGGGCCGTGACGAGCACGATGACGCGTGAGGCGTCCGCCGCGGTGTACTGCACGGCGTACACGGGGTCGGACGGCAGCCCGAGGCGGCGGACCTCACCGGTGTGCACGACCTCGCGGATGTCACGGTAAAGGGCCACGAGCTCACGCGCCCTGGCGCGCGTCGCCTCGTCCCAGGCCAGCAGGTCCGCACCGATGCCGAGCGCCCCGGCCATCGCGACGACGAACCGGAACTCGAGGCTCGCGGGCGCCGTGTCGAGGCGGTCGGGCTCGTCGGTGACCCACGAGCTCATCACGTGCGGGGGGTACGCGGACAGGAACCCGTGCTGGACGGCGAGACGGTCCCGCGGCCCGGTCTCGTCGCTCGGCCAGACCACATCGGACAGAGCGAGCACCGCGTTGTCGACCCTCCCGCCGCCCCCGGCGCAGGCCTCCACCGTGACGTGCGGGAACTCCTCGCGCAGCACCGTCATCAACCGGTGGTAGGCGCGGGTGTGCTGCAGCGACCACTCGCGCCCCCGAGGGTCGCCGGGCCTGCCGCCGTCGCTCACCGCGCGGTTCATGTCCCACTTGAGGTAGCTGACGGGGTGCTCGGTGAGCAGCCTGCGCAGCATCGTGGCGGCCCACTGCTCGACCTCGGGTCTGCCCAGGTCGAGCACGTACTGGTTGCGCATGGTCGTGAGCGGCCGGTCGCCCGCGCGGTAGACCCAGTCGGGGTGGGCGCGGAACAGGTCGCTGTCGGGGTTCACGGCCTCCGGCTCGGCCCAGAGGCCGAACCGCATCCCGCGGTCGAGCACACCCTTCACGAGCGGCCCGAGCCCTTCAGGGAACTTCGACGGGTCGGCGTACCAGTCACCGAGCCCCGCGCGGTCGCTGGTGCGCCCGGTGAACCAGCCGTCGTCGACGACGAACACCTCGACACCCACGTCCGCGGCCACGTCGGCCAGTGCCAGCTGGTGTTCGACCCGGACGTCGAACCCGGTGGCGTACCAGGAGTTGTAGACGATCGGGCGGTGCTCTGGCCCGGTGCTGCGGGCGAGCCGGCCGCGCTGGTACTCGTGCCACGCATCGGCGAGCCCGTCCGGGCCGCCCGGGCTCCAGGCTCCGAGCAGGTGCGGGGTCTCGAACTCCTCGCCGGGCGCGAGCGTGATCACGGCGGTCTCGTCGTCGGCGCCACCGCCGACCCGGACGACATCGCGGAACGGCACGGCGTCGACGACCATGCGCCACGACCCGCTCCATGCCAACGCGACCCCGTACGCCTCGCAGCCGTCGTCGGAGTCGCGGGCGCGCAGAGCCACGACGGGTGAGTACAGGTGCGACGTGATTCCCTGCCGACTCCCCAGGCTCAGCTGACCGGCGGGCAGGTCCACCTCGACCGGGGTGAACTCCCGCGACCACGTGCCGACCAGCTCCGCCACCCGCGCACCCGGCCCGACGGGGACGTTCCAGGCGGCGCCGAACGCCCTGGTCAGGCACAGCTCGCCCACTGCGCGCGTGGAGCGCACCCGCGCCCACCGCTCGACGACCTCGTGTTCACGTGATGTGCGCATGTGCAGCTCCACCTCGACGCCCGCGCCCGCGTCGCGCAGCAGCGCCGTCAGTTCGGCGTCTCGCCCGTCGTCGGCCACGGCGACCGAACCGGGAACCAGCCGCAGCAGCGCTCCGTCCACGCCGTCGGGTCCCTGCACGAGAAGTTCGGCGAACTGGGCGTGCCGGGTGCCCGCCGCAGCGAACTCGAGCGGGACCTTGTCCGTGGGCGCCTCGAACGGCGTGCGGGCCGGGGGAGCGAACTCGCGCCGCCGCCCCGGATCGCCCCAATGCCGCAGGACGAGACCCGCGTCCGTCTCGGCCACGATGTACACGGACCGGGCCGTCGGCAGTTCCCATTCCGTCACTTGTTCGACCCCACCAGAAGACCCGAGACGAACTGCTTCTGGAAGACGAAGAACACGATCGCCGTGGGAACGGCGGCGACGAGCGAGCCCGCCGCGATGACGTTCCACGAGTTGGAGAAGCCGCCCTGCAGGTTGAGCAGTGCGGCGGTGATGGGGAACTGTGCCTCGGTCCGCAGCACGGTCATCGCCCAGATCAGGTCGTTGAAGATCCACGTGGTGGCGAGCGCAGCGAGCGCGGCGAGCGCCGGGCGGCACAGGGGCAGCACGATGCTCCAGAACGTGCGGCCCGACCCCGCCCCGTCGAGGAGCGCGGCCTCGAATACCTCGGTCGGCAGCGCCCGCATGAACCCGTGCAGGACGAACGTGTAGAAGCCCAGCCCGAAGCCGACCTGCACGACCACGAGAGCGAACAGCGTGTCGTAGATGCCCAGGTCCTGCGCGATGCGCGAGACCGGGATGAGCAGGATCTGCGGCGGGAGCAGGTTCCCCGCCAGCATGATCAGCAGGAGCGTGCGCCGGAACGGGATGCGGAACCGGCTGAGGGCGTAGGCCGCGGCGGACGCGAGCGCCAGCGACGCCGCAACGGCGAACACGGTGACGATCGCGCTGTTGGCGAGCGCACGGCCCACCTTGCCGTCGGCGAGGGCGCCGGCGAAGCCGTCGAGGGACAGGCTCCCCGGCAGCGCACCGAGCCCGCGGGCGGCGATGTCGTCGAAGGTCCGCAGCGCGATGAGAAGCACGAAGACGATCGGTGCGAGCCACAGGATCGTGAACGGGATCATGACGACGTGGAACCACGGCGATCGCGAGCCGGGTGTCCTGCGGACCGGGCCCGGGGCCTGCGTGGCGTCCGGCGTGGAGGTCACGACGGCCATCTCAGTTCTCCTCCGCACGTGCCTGGCGGGCGAGGTAGGTGATGATGAACGCGATCGCGAGAAGGAAGATCACCACTGCGATCGCGGACCCGTAGCCGAGGTTCACCAGCGTGAACCCCTGCTGGAACATGTACGTCGACAGCAGCTGGGTGGTGTTGTAGGGACCACCGCGAGTCATCGCCCACACGATGTCGAAGGTGCGCAGCGAGTCGATCACCGTCACCGCGAAGACCACCGTGTTGACGCCTCGCAGCTGCGGCATCACGATCCGCCAGAACCGCTGCCACGCGTTCGCGCCGTCGACGGCCGCGGCCTCCTCGAGCGTCGGATCCGTGCCCTTCAGCCCGGCCAGGTACAGCACCATGATGTAGCCGACCTGCCGCCAGACCGCGGCGATCAGCACCGCGTAGAGCGCGGTCTCGGGGTCGGCGAGCCACTGCCGCTGCAGCCAGTCCAGGCCGAGCGCGCCGAGGCCGGCGTCGATCGGTCCGTCCGGCTGGTACATCACGCGCCAGAACAGCCCCGTCACCGCGAGCGAGATGACCATCGGCAGGTAGATCGCGCTGCGGTAGAACCCCACCCCACGACCGGGACGATTGAGCGCGACGGCGAGCGCCAGCCCGCCCACCACCGACAGGCCGCCGAACCCGATCACCCAGATCACGTTGTTGCGCAGTGCTGTGAGGAAGATCGGGTCGGAGGCGAGCCGCTGGTAGTTCTCGAGGCCGACGGGCTCGGCGGCGCCGACGCCCTTCCAGCTCGTGAACGACAGCGAGAAGCTGTTCATCGCGGGCCAGATCACCCAGAACACCTCGACGGCCAGCGGCACCAGCAGGAACACCCAGACGAGAAGCGGCACCCGCCGCAGCGGCCCCCGACGGTCCCGTCCGGCAGTGCCGCGCGTCCGCGCGGCACGCGGCGGAGCCTGCTGCAGCTGGGGCGCCTGCAACGGGGTCATGACGAGAAGACCTGCTGGGCGGCCTGCTGCCACTGCCGTTGGATGCCGCGGACGTCCGAGGGGTTCGCGATGAACTGCGTGAGCGCGGCATCCGCGGTGGTCTGCAGGGCGTCACTGGAGTCGCGGTTGAAGAACTGCGTGATCTCGTCGGTCTCGTTGAGCAGCTGGATGCCCTTCTTCACCAGCGGGCTGAACTGCGCCGCGTCCACGTCCGGCGAGGTGGGCAGGTTCGACGACCCCGACTTCTCGATGAAGGACTGCTGCGCGGGCGCCGACGCGAGGTAGGACAGCAGCGCCTTGGCGCCCTCGGGGTTCTGGCTGTTGGCCGCGGCGAAGAACCCGTCGGTGGGGGCCTCCTCGGCGCTGGGGACGGACGGGTCGATCGTCGGCACCGAGAAGAAGTCGAGATCGTCGCGCTGGTCCTCGGGGAAGTACTCCGTGCAGAACGCCCCGACCAGGTACATCGCGGCCTCGTTGTTGACCATGGGCGTGACGGCCTGCTGTGCGTCCCAGGAGGTCTGGTTGGGGTGAAAGTAGGGGACGAGCCGGGCGTACTGCTCCAGCACGGCGGTGACCTGCGGGTCCTCGAACGAGTGCTTCCCCGCGAGGAGCTCACGGTGATAGGCGGCACCGTTGATCCGCAGGTTGAGGTAGTCGAACCAGCCCGCCGACATCCAGGCGGTCGACCCGATGCCGTTGGTGAGCGGGTGGACGCCGCGGGCCTTGAGTCCGTCGCACAGGGCGATGAACTCGTCCCACGTCGTCGGCGGCTGCACGCCCCACTGCTGGAACGCCGACTTCTTGTAGAAGATCGACCACCAGTAGTAGTTCGTCGGCACGAAGATCGCCTTGCCGTCCGCGGACGTCGACAGGGTGCGAAGTGCATCGGAGAACCCGGCGCACGATCCGCCGGGGGCCCACAGCTCCGACACGTCGAGCAGCAGCCCCTCCTCCGCATAGGAGTTCGCGACCGACCCCGCGTACCAGCCGAGCACGTCGGGGGGCGTGGCGCTGGACAGGTACGTCGAGAGCTGCGCCCGGAACTGCTCGGTGGCCACCGAGTTCAACGTGACCGGCTGCCCGTCGAAGGCGGCGACCACGCTCTCCAGCGCCGCCTTCGGCCCGGCGTCCTGGATCCACGACTGCAGGGTCAGCGTCGTGGCCCCGCCACCGCCGCCTGCCCCGCCACCCGCACCGGAGCCGACACAGCTCGCGAGCAGCGGCACGGTGGTCAGGCTCGCGGCGCCGAGCAGGAACGAGCGACGGGAGAACGGTGGCGTGGTCATGTGCAACCTCCAGCGCGCCGTCGTTGGCGCGGGTCGGGGATCAGGCGGATCGCGGGGCGGGCTCCCGTGCCGGGAACTCGGGGGACGAGACAGCGGACGTGCGCGGCGCGGGCGCCGTGGCGAACAGGGCGTTGCACTCCTGCTGGAGCGCGACGTCGGACCACATGGGGTGCTGCGGCGCGGCGTTGGAGCACACGACCGTGCCCCAGGCGCCGATGCGGCGGGCGTGCGACACGGCCTGGCGGCAGATCTCCGCCCCGACCGGGCCCTCCTCGAACGTCCCGTGCAGCGGGGTGTAGCCGACCCAGCCCTCGCCGAGGACGACCGGGACGTCGTGGGCGGCCGCCCAGTCGCCGGCCACGTCGAACCAGAACGCCAGCTTCTCGGCCATGGCGATGCGGTGCTCGCCGTAGTGGTCGTAGAGCCAGCGGTCGAACGCCACCGGGTCGGCCCAGTCGTGGACGTACGCCTCGACGGCCGAGACGATCGTGGCGTCGAGGCGCCAGCGGTGCTCGGCGGGCACCGTCCACTCGGAGGCGGTCGGTGCCCCGGGCCGCAGGAGGTGGGCCGCGGCCGCCTCCTGCCGGAACTCCGCGACGGGCCCGCGCAGGCCGAACTCGTCGATCAGCGCACCGAGCACCCCGTAGATGTAGGGGTGGACCGCGAGTACGTCGACGTTCTCCGGGATGCCGCGCATGCTGTCGTGTGGCACGCGCGCGTAGTTGACGGTGCAGCGGCGGCCGGGGTGGCGGCGGTGGAACTCGTCGATCGCCTCCTCGAGGAGCGGCCGCAGCGCCACCACGGCATCGGCGTCGGCAGGCAGGCCCTCGGTGAGATGCCCGACCTGCACCTCGTTGTGGATCTCGGTGAACGCCACGCGGTCGTCGAGGCCCTCGGCGACGAGCAGGTCGAGTAGGTCGGCGTGCGCGGCCGCGAGCCGGCGCGGACGCTCGGCGGGCGGCACCGCGCGCAGGGCGTCCCACCAGGCCGGATCGGCCGCGAACGCAGAGCTCTGCTGGTACTCCCACGACGAGACGATCACGAGGCAATCGTGCCTACGGGCCGCACGGAACAGGGCGAGCAGGTGCTCGCGGGCGTCGATCGTGGTGGGTGCCTTCACGTCGTACCAGCGCATCCGCCGGCCGAAGTCGCCACCCAGCGGCCCGAGCGACAGCGCCGATGTGTCGAGCCCGGAGCCGAACAGCAGGAACGGCATCGCACAGATCCGCACTGTGTTGTAGCCCCGCTCGACGGCCTGCGCGAAGGCGGCGTCGAGATCGGCGAACGGCTCCCCTTCTCCGGTCCGCACGTACCAGGAGAAGTCCCACAGCGTGATGGTCAGGCGATCGGGGAACGTGTGCATCTCAGGCCTCCTCGAGGACGGTCGACGGGGTGGGAGCGGCGATCGACGCCAGCAGTTCGAGGGCATCGACATGGTGCGGATCATCGGTCAGCAGCTCGGTGAGCCATTCCCGGGCTGCGCCCTCGTCGCCGTCGAGGACGGCGAGCTGGGCGCGCAGGAACGCGACGCGCCGTCGCCGCGCGACGTCGGCGTCCTCGGTGAAGAGCAGCATCGACGGCAGTGACGTGGCGAAGTAGTCGACGGTGGCCGGCGTCGCGGCGAGCGTTGCGCAGAACGTGCGCAGCGCGTCGGCGAGGTCCCCGGCCTCGTCCTCTCGCCCGAGCCTGCGCAGCGCGACCACGGACGCCGCGGTCGCCTCGGAGTAGGGCTGGGCGCTCATCACCAGGAAGTCGCCGTGCTGGGCGGCCGCCAGCCCCCACGCCGCTGTGGCACCCTCGCGGTCACCCGCGGCCGACAGTGCGTCTCCGCGCAGCAGCTGAAGCGCAGCCGTGCTCGCGAGCGGGTGGCGGGCCTCGCCGAGCGAGAGCGGCGGATCGAGCGCCGCGTCGAGCAGCGCAACGGCCGCCCGCCCGGCACCGCCGCCGGCGGCGAGCTCGCGCTGCGCCTGCAAGCGGGCGAGCCGGTCCCAGACCCGCAGCACCTCGCCCTCGCCGCCCTCCCACGGCTGGAAGGTGCGGGCGAGCAGCAGCGACCGGGTCTCGTCCAGGCGTCCCGCGGTGAGCAGCAGGTGAGCCAGCGCGACGGTCGCGTCGTCGCGGGACTCGACGAGCTCGCGCGCGGCGAGCAGCCGCGCCAGCCGCTGCTGCGGGGGTACGCCGCGGCGCGCGTCGAGCTGGTCGCTCTCGAACAGCAGCCGCGCGTCGGCGCCTGCGACGGCGAGGGCGCGGTCGAAGGCCTCGCGCGCCTGCTCGGCGTCCTCGAGGTGGTTGTGGGCGGCGAGCCCGAGGTTGCGCCAGACGACGGGGTCGGTCGGGTCGAGTTCGCTGCTCGCACGCCATGCCGCCACCGCGTCGGAGGGCCGGTCGTGGGCGTAGAGCCAGTGCCCGAGCAGAGCCCGGGCCCTTGCGTCCTCCGGGTCGGCGGCCACGGCGCGCTCCAGCACGAGCGCGTCGTCGAGCCGGGCGGGGAAGCACCAGGTGGCGTCGGCCTTGCGCGCCCGCTCACGCGCCTGCCGAGCGTCGTCGGGCCGTCCGAGCTGCTCCAGCACGGCGGCGCGGTGGTAGTCCAGCAACGGTCCCGCGGCTGTCTGCCCCGTCGTGCGGATCGGGTCGCGCTCGGCCGCGAGGTCGAGCATCCGCAGAGCCGCGTCGAGCTCGCCGACGCCCGCGTGCTCGATCGCGACGTCCAGGCATGTCTGGGCGTCGGCGGTGACCGGGAGCCCGAGCACATCGCGGGTCCACCAGTCCAGCGGGTCGAGGGCGAGCGTGGCGCGGGCGATCTGGTCGGCCTGCTCGTGGCGACCCGTCCGGCGCAACACGATCACGCTCAGCGCGCGGGCCTGCAGGTGCTCCGGCTCGGCGCGCAGCACGTCCTCCAGCCGGGAGAGCGCCGACTCGTCGCGCCCGGCGGCGGCGTCGAGGCGCGCCATCCGATAGCCGGCAGCGGCCCGCCACGGACGGGTCCAGGAGCTGGTGGCGAACGCCGCGTACGCCTCGTCGGGCAGGCCTTGCCGCTCCAGCACGAGACCGAGCGCGTAGTGCGCGGTGGTGTCCTGCGGGTTCGCGTTGTGCGTGGTCAACCGCGCGACCGCGGCCCGCAGCAGGGACTCCGCCTCGGAGAGGTCGCCACGCCGGTACGCCCTGGCGGCGAGTCCGACGCTGCTCGCGACGTGGCCGCGATCGCGGTGCAGCGCCTCGCGCCAGTACGCCTCCGGTGAGCGGGTGGCGTGCCGGTACTGCTCGAGGTGCGCGCCGATCACCGCGAGTTCCTCGACGGTCGCGACGTCGGCAGGCGCCGCCGGCTCGCGTGCAGGCGCCACGTCGCCGTCCGGGTCCGGGACGAGCGAGTCCCAGGTCACGAGCTCGGCGCCGGCGTGCAGCACGCGCAGCTGCAGCCGACCCGCTGCGTGCGCGGGCGAGAGCGCGACCCGGCGCAGCCACGGCCGGCCCGGCGCGACGTCGGCGATCTCCTCGGCGACGACCCGGCCGTCGCCGTCCTCGAACCGCAGGACGCAGCCGTCGCGCTCGGCCGTGGTCGCGAGGCCGACGTGTGCGCCCTCGGGCTCGACGTCCACGCGCACAGCGGCGTCGACGGTGGCGGCGTGCGCAGGCCCGATCTCCTGGATCGGGTACCAGACCTGCGAGAACACCTTCGTCTCGCCCGGGGCGATGAACGCGAAGTCGGGCTGGTTGTCGGTGAAGACACCCGCCATCAGCTCGACGTATGCGCCCCCGTCGTCGCTCAGGTTGCGGTCCCACGCGTGGCCGAACCCGGCGTCGCCCCACGTCCACTGCTTCTTGCCCACGGAGAGAAAGCGGTCTGCCACGTGCACGAAGCCCGCGCGGGCCGCGTGGTCGTACCCGCCGAAGAAGCCCTCGCGGCTGCCGACACACATGTAGGAGGTGGGCACGGGGATGTTGCGGTACCAGTCCAGACGGTCACCGCGGACCTCGATGCCGTCGGCCGCGACGGCCACCTGCTCGTGGCGGCCCGGGTAGTCGACGCCGTAGTAGGGCCGGTCGGCGGCGGGGAACGCGGTGACGGCGCGCCGCGCGTGGTCGGCGACCACGCGGACGTCGCGCGGGAAGAACGACTGATAGTCCGGCCCGACGCGGGCGGCGACGTTCGCCCACCACAGGAACGTCTGGGTCTGCTCGCTGCGGTTGTAGAGCCGCACCCGCAGTTCGAGCGTCGCGCGGTCGGGCCGCAGCCGGATGCCGTGCATGCCCTTCATCCGCGTGAACGGGTCGTGGTCGGAGCACCACACGGTGACCGCGCCGTCGGGCTCGTGCTCGACCTCGACGTCGGTGGGCAGGAACGTCGCCGGGCGGTGGTGCTGCGGCCAGTTGAACTCCACGCCGCCCGCGATCCACGGGCCCGCGAGTCCGACGAGCGCCGGCTTGATCACGGGGTTGCGGTAGAAGAAGTCGTAGCCCGAGCTGCGGTCGTGCCCCACATGGATCCGGCCGCCGAGCTCGGGCAGCACCAGCACCCGCAACCACCTGTTCTCCAGGTGCACCGCGGCCCACTCGGCGGGCGCCTTCACGGGACTGATCCGGTCGTGGAACGGCAGTGGGTACACGCGGCCGGAGGAGCCCTGGTAGACGCGGCGGTCCAGGTAGGCCGGGTAGCGGTCGGGCGGTTCCGGGAGGTAGCTGTCGATCGTCAGCGGGTGCCGCCAGACGGCCACCCCGGCGTCCGCCTGTTCGGCAGGGCGGGGTGGGAGCTGCAGTCGTGACTCGCCGTCGAGCATGCGGAGACGCTACGAGCGGACGCTCCTCGCCTGCATAGCCGAATCGACCGAGTTACCTGGACGATTCGATGGTCGCGGGTATGGTGCCGACGTGCTGCTGCCCGATGGCTTCCCCGGCCAACGGCTACGCGTGCTCCCACGCCCGCTCGTTTCGTCCGCATTGCGGCAGCCGCCGACGGCGAGCCTCCTCGTCACCGACGCCGGTTACTTCCCACGCGCGGCGAACCACGGCCGACGCCGCCCGCAAGGCGCCGACGAGGCTGTCGTCATCGTCTGCACCGACGGGATCGGGCGGTGCCAGGTAGGGGAGCGGACCATCGTCGTCGCGCCCTGCTACGCCCTCGTCCTGCCCCCACGGCTGGCGCACACCTACTGGGCCGACCCCCGCAACCCATGGACGATCTGGTGGTTGCACGCCGCCGGCTCACAGGTGCCGGAGCTGCTCTCGGCGATCACCGAGGACGGCCGCGAGGGCCTCGTCGAGCTGCACGACACCTACCGCGCGGTGTCCACCATCGACGATGCGATCGGGTTTCTCGAGCGGGACGAAACCTTCCCCAGCCTCATCTCCGCCTCCGGCGCGGGGTGGGGGCTACTGGCGCAGCTGGCAGCCGATGCCGTCGGCGGCGGGTACCAGCGCACCGAGCCGATCCGGCAGGCCCAGGAGCACCTGCGTCGCAATTTTGCGAAGCCGGTGAGCGTGCCGGAGCTGGCCCGAACGGCCGGGCTGTCGCCCTCGCATTTCTCGGCGCTCTTCCGCGCCGCGACCGGCGGTGGCGTCGTCGAGTACACCAAGCGCCTGCGGATGGCGCGGGCGCGCGAGCTCCTCATCACCTCGTCGCGGGACATCGGCGACATCGCGACGGCCGTCGGCTACACCGACGCGTTCTACTTCTCGCGCCAGTTCCGCACGGTCCACGGATGCAGTCCCACCGACTACCGCAACGGGAACAGGGGAGCGTGAGCGCGGCGGCGCAGCCGTATCAGTAACCAGAAGGTCGGCTCATGTCGAGTGAATGCATGAGTGCAGGGAAACGGTCCAGCTCCTTCTGCAGGCGGGCCGCGGCCGCTTCGAGCAGCGGAAGTCGCGATGCCACGAAGTCGGCGGTGGTCATGTATCCCGATGCGATGGCACAACTGATTCCGGCCACTGCGGCGCCGTCCTTCATGACCGGATAGCCGATCACCGTGATGCCGATGTCCAGTTCGTCGACGACGAGCGCGTACCCGTCCTCGCGGGCAGTGCGCAAGCAGGCCCGCAGCTCGTGCTCCGAGGTCACGGTGCGCGGGGTGCGGGGCGTGAGCTCTGCTGCGGCGAAGAACTCCTCGAGCCGCGATTCGGGCGCGAAGGCGAGGATCGCGCGCCCGGTGCCCGAGACGTAGGCCGGCACCCGGCTGCCGGGGGTGACCGCGAACCGGAGCAGGCGCTCGGTCTGCACGTGGCAGAGATGGATGATGTCGACGCCGTCGAGCGCCGTGAGGGAAGCGCTGTCGCCCGTGCTGTCGCGGATCTGCTGCAGGTGGGGCTGCGCGATCTCGGCGAGGTTCATGGAGTCGAGGTAGGTGGCTGCGAGCTCCATGACGCGCGGGGTGAGAACGAACTTCTTGTCGACCTGCGTCAGGTACCCGAGCTGCACCAAGGTGAGCAGGAACCGGCGCGCGACCGCGGGGCTGAGGTTCGAGGCGGCGGCGACCTGGCTCAGTGTCATCTCGGGCGCCTCGGGCCTGAAGGCCTTGAGGACCGTCAGCCCGCGAGCGAGCGACGTCACGAACTGCTCCTTGTCGACGGTTGACATGCCGACCACCTCGCTTCTAGCGTCCGACATGATCCGCCAGGCGAAAAATTATTCGCTGGGCGAAATCCTGTCAAGCCCCAACGAGGAGGCGCACGTGCGTAGGACAGGTCACCGGCCTTGCCGGCTGTCGTGGATCGGAGTCGGCTGAGATGGCGACCCTCACCGGACGGGTCACGACGGCCGTCTCCATCGGGACCGTGATCGAGTGGTACGACTTCTTTCTCTACGGCACCGCGGCCGCGCTCGTCTTCCCGCAGCTGTTCTTCCCCGCGGCCGACTCCGTCGTCGGTTCGCTGCTGTCCTTCGCCACCTTCGCCACCGGGTTCGCCGCACGCCCGCTCGGCGGCGTCCTCTTCGGACACCTGGGTGACCGTGTCGGCCGGAAGAAGGTCCTGGTCGTCACCCTGATCATGATGGGAATCGCGACGGTCGGAGTCGGCGTGCTGCCGACCTACGGCCAGATCGGTATCGCGGCCCCGGTCCTGCTCGTCGTGCTGCGGATCATCCAGGGCCTGGGAACGGGCGGCGAGTGGGGCGGTGCTGCCCTCATGACCAAGGAGAACGGCAGTTCCCGCCCGGGGTTCTGGGGTGCGTTCCTGTCGAGCGCGGTGTTCGCGGGGCTGATCCTCGGCTCGCTGGCCTACACCGCGCTGTCCAGCGTGCTCACCGACGACCAGCTGTTCGGCTGGGGCTGGCGCATCCCGTTCGTGGTGAGCATCCTGCTCGTGGGCGTGGGGCTCTGGATCCGCCGGGAACTGCCGGAGACCGCTGAGTTCGAGCAGGTCACGAGGGTCGAAGGGCAGGAGAAGGCCCCGGTGGTCGAGGCGCTGCGCCGCCCGCGCAACGTCATCGCGATCTTCCTGATGCGCGTCGGGCAGAACACCACGTTCTACATCGTCTCGGTCTTCGTGCTGAGCTACGCGACCGCGACGCTGGGCATGACGCGTTCGTCGATCCTGATGGCGACGGTGGTCGGTGCGCTGGTGGCCTGCGTGCTGTGCCCGCTCTACGGCCACCTCGGCGACCGGTTCGGGTTCCACCGCGTCATGATCGTCGCGCTGCTGGTGCAGGCGGCGTTCGTGTTCCCCTTCTTCCTGCTCCTCGATTCCCGGGACGTGACCTTGGCCGTCATCGCGGTCACGATCGGGATCGCCGGGGGTGCCGCTGCGTCGGATGCCATCCAGCCGGCCTACTTCACCAGCATGTTCGGCACGAAGATCCGCTTCAGCGCCGTCTCCATCGGACGCGAGGGCGGCACGGTCGTCGGCGGTGGGCTCGCGCCGCTGATCGCCGCCGGGCTGCTCGCCTGGCAGGGCGGAGAACCGTGGGCCGTCGCGGGCTGGATGGTCGTGACGAGCCTGCTCGGGATCGGTGGGGTCCTCCTCGCCCGCCCCCTTGCCGCAGGTCGCTCGCGGCCGATCGACGTGCCCGGCCGTGCGGCCACCACTGACCGGGCGGGGGCCTGAGAGCGTGGGCGATCAGGGAAGTGCGGCGATGACGATGACGCCGGCGACGGACCTCGTCATGCAGGCCGCCGGAAGCACATTGGTCACCCTCTTCGACGCGCGGGTCCGTGCACACCCGACGCGGATCGCGGTGGAGGACGGCTCGAACCGGATCACCTACCGCGAACTGGAGGAGCGGAGCCGGAGGCTGGCCACCTGGCTCGCCGGTCTCGGCGTCCGCCGGGGGCAGCGTGTGGGACTGCTCTCGGAGAACAGGGCGGAGTACTTCGAGGTCATCCTCGCGGCATCCAGGCTGGGTGCGATCGTGGCCTGCCAGAGCACGCGATCGACCGCTCGGGAGCTCACGGCGTGCCTCGATCTGGTCGAGCCCGCGGTCACGATCGCCTCGCCCCGGCAGTCCGAGCAGTACCGGGCATCGCTGGACGCGCGGTCCGAGGACGTCCTCGTCCTCGGACCCGGCTACGAGGACTCCCTGACTACGTGCGAGCCGTGGGAGCGCCCCTCGGCGGCGGAGCCCGAGGACATCGTCGTCATCATCTACACGAGCGGGACCACCGGCATGCCGAAGGGGGCGTGCATCAGCCACCGGGCGGAGATCGCTCGCAGCATGGCGACCCGGGCCGAGCTCGGCCTGGCCGGCAGCGACAACTTCGTCGCCTGGTCACCGCTCAGCCACATGGGCGCGCTGGACAACTCGCTGAGCACCCTGATCTCCGGCGGCAAGGTGATCGTCGTCGACGGGTTCGACACCACCCGGCTCGTCGCTGTCGTCGCGACGGAACGGCTCGGCTGGCTGCTCGTCATGCCCGGAACGGTCGGACGGCTCGCCGACGCAGTGCGGCAGAGCGGGACCGTGCCGGCGGGGATCACGTTGTGCGGAGTGATGCCCGACCTCGTGCGCCCCGCCGAGATCGCCGATCTCACCACGCTCCTCGACGCGCCGTACGCCAACACCTTCGGCTCGACGGAGACCGGATGCCCGCCGTGCTCGGCGAACGCCATCCCGGTCGGCGTCGTCCCGTCGGAATTCCCGAAGGAGCAGAGCGCCTACTGCGAGGTTCGGCTGGTGGATCCGGCAGGCAATGACGTCCCGGACGGCGTGCCGGGTGAGCTCTGCATGCGGGGACCGACGCTCTTCAGCGGTTACTGGAACAACCCCGAAACCAACGCCGCGGACTTCCGCGACGGATGGTTCCACATGGGGGACGTCCTGGTCCGTCGCGCGGACGGATTGCTCGACTTCGTCGACCGGGTCAAGTACATGATCAAGAGCGGTGGCGAGAACGTCTACCCCGCCGAGATCGAACGCGTCCTCCTGCAGGACCCGCGCGTGCTGGAGGCAGGCGTGGTCCGCCGTAGCGACCCGGTGTGGGGCGAGGTCCCGGTCGCGTTCGTCGTGCGTTCCGAGGACACGGTCACGGTCGAGCACCTCCTCGACACCTGCCGCAGGAACCTGCCCAAGCACAAGCTGCCCAAGGAGATCCACTTCATCCCGTCCGAGTCGGTCCCGAGGAGCTCGTCGGGCAAGGTCCTCCGGCACGAGCTGGAGAAGCTCCTCGAACCGTGATCCGCGCCGGCCTCGACCGGCGACGTTGCGACCCGAAAGGCACCCCGCGAATGAGCGACCACATCAGCGGCATCCGCTCCGAGATCAGTTGGAGCACGTCATCGCAGATCACGATCTTCGGCCACGACCTCGTCGACGACCTGGTCGGCAAGGTCGGTCTCGGTGACATGGGATTCCTCGAGCTGACCGGACGCCTTCCCGGTCCCGGCGAGTCGGCCATGTTCAACGCGCTGACCGTGAGCCTCGTCGAGCACGGCATGACGCCCAGCGCGATCGCGACCCGGCTGACCCACTACGGAGCTCCGGACTCCCTGCAGAGTGCGGTGGCGGCAGGCCTCCTCGGCCTCGGCAGCACGTTCGTCGGATCCATCGAGGGCGCCGCGCGGTACGTGCAGGAAGCAGATCTCGGGGGAGACCTCGAGGCGGAGGCCGCGAAGATCGTCGAGCCTTTCGTCGCGGCCCGTAAGCTCATCCCGGGAATCGGACATCCGATCCACAAGCCGCTCGACCCGCGGGCCGAACGACTCTTCACGATCCTGGACGAGAACGGCCTGAGCGGCCCCCAGGTGCCGCTCATCCGCGAGGTGGCCAGGCAGGCGGGGGAAGCGCTGGGCAAGGAACTGCCGGTCAACGTGACCGGCGCGATCGGGGCGATCGCATCCCGGCTCGGTATCGACTGGCGGGCCGCCAGGGGAATCGGTGTGATGGCCCGCGCCGTCGGCCTGGTGGGCCATGTGCTGGAGGAGATCACGAACCCGACCGCCCCGACGATCTGGCGCGAGGTGGAGGAGGCGGCGTCGAGCCACCACTCCGGCCACGCCTAGCGGCCCGCGTCGGCTGCCTGGTCGAGAGTCAGTGCGGCCGGCGCAGCCCTGCGATGAGGAGTTCGACCATGCGGCGTGCGTCGTAGCGCGGATCGCTGTCTGCGCCTATGCAGAGGTTCCCGACGCCGCGCATGAGTTCGTAGGCCTCCACGTCGGATCGAATCTCGCCGGAACCGGCTGCGGCGTCGAGCAGTTGGGTGCACACGGGCACGAGGCGGTCGAGGAAGTAGGCGTGCAGCGTGTCGAAGCCGGCGTTGTCGGACTGCAGCACGGCAGCCAGTCCGTGCTTGGTGACGAGGAAATCGACGAAGAGGTTGATCCAACGCCCTAGCGCGGCGTGAGGACCGGCGCCGGCCGCCAGCAGGGCCGGGCCGGCCTCGGCGCAGGCCTCGACCTGGTGTCGGTAGACCGCGATGATGAGATCCGCTCGAGTCGGGAAGTGACGGTAGATCGTGCCCGTCCCGACGCCGGCCCTGGCCGCGATGTCGCGTACCGGCGCTTCCACGCCTGACGTGACGAAGACCGCGGCGGCCGCGTCGAGCAGAGACTGCTCGTTACGCCGGGCGTCCGCCCGCTTGGACCGGGCCGCCTGCCCTGCGCCCTCGTCGCTGTCGTTCACCACGCCGCTCCCTCGCCACGAGCTTGCCAAGCGGAACAAGGTTCCGTATCGTTGCTGGAACAGGGTTCCGCTTGCTCATGGTGCCAGAGCGCAGGGCGGGCCCGCGCATTGCCACTCGTTCAGCGGCCTTCCGGAATAATGTTCCGCTTGAATCTCACGGTCGAAAGGACCACCGGCTCGATGACGCACACACCCCGACCCAGTTTCGGGATCATGACCGCCCCTATGCAGGTCGACTACCACGACGTCCTGCGGGTCTGGCGCGAGGCGGACGCCATCCCGGAGATCGAGCACGCGTGGCTGTTCGATCACTTGATGCCGATCGGCGGCGACCCGGACGGACCGATCCACGAAGGCTGGACGCTCCTCTCGGCGCTCGCCGCACAGACCGAACGACTGCGCCTCGGCCTGCTCGTCACCAGCAACCGCTTCCGGCCGCCGGCAATGCTGGCCAAGATCGCCGCGACCGTCGACATCGTCTCCGGTGGACGGCTCGACTTCGGCATCGGCGCAGGCTCACGACCCAGCCACCCGCTGGCTCGGCGCGAGTACGACGCCTACGGCCTCCCGTTCCACGACTCAGCGCATGCCGTCGGCAGCCTCGCCGAAGCCTGCACCGTGATCCGTCAGCTGTGGACCGAGGACAAGCCGTTCGACTTCCACGGTGCGTACGTCCAGGTCACCGGGGCGTTCTGCAACCCCAAACCCGTGCAGCGCCCCAACCCGCCGATCCTCATCGGCGGACGCTCGTCCGCGACGCTGCGCGTGGTCGCGGAACACGCCGACGTGTGGAACATCCCGGGCGGCGACATCGACGACGCCGTCAGCCGCAGCGCACTGCTGGACCGCTACTGCGACGAGATCGGTCGCGATCCCGCCTCAGTTCTCCGTTCGATCCACCTGCCCGTCGCCTACGACCAGCCCAGCGTCACCCGGGACGCGATCGGCGAGGCGATCGACGCCGGCTTCCACCACATCGTGCTCGGACTGCCGGCGCCTTACCCCGCAGATGTCGCACGGTGGGTCGCTGACGAGCTCATCAGCACGTCGGCTTAGAGCGCGATCGCGATCTTGCCGCCCTGCTGGTCGCGCGCCGCCTCGAACGCCTCCTGTGCCTGTTCCATCGGGAAGATCGGGTCGAGGAACGGACTCACGTCGATCCCGCCGGTGTGGATCAGGTCGACGGCCTCGCGGAAGGCCGTCAGCCCGGGCTCGATCTGGGTGCTGTGGTTGTGCTCGATCGAGGGCTGCTTGGTCCACGCCTCGTTGTAGTCCCAGGTCGTGGGGCCCTGCGGCTTCTCGGGGAAGCCGAAGTAGCCGATGCGGCCACGCGGCCGCACCGCGTGCAGGCACTGGATGCGTGTCTCGTCGTACCCGACCGCCTCGATCACCAGGTCCGCGCCCACACCGCCGGTCGCGTCGTGCACCGCCTCGACGAACGATTCCTCCGTGACGTCGACGACGACGTCCGCGCCGAACTCCTTCGCGATCCGCAGCCGCGACGGTGCCTTGTCGGCGATCACCACCGTGGAGAAGCCGGCGCGGCGCGCCAGTTGGGCGAAGAACAGGCCCGCGGACCCGGCGCCGCAGATCGCGGCGGTCAGCCCGTCGGCGGGCCCGGCGATCACCTCCGGCCAGAACCGGCGCATCGCGTACACGGTGGTGCCGAGCTGCTGGGCCATCAGCAGCCGGTCCAGGTCCCCGCCCTCCGGCAGCGTCACCAGCGACCGGTCCGTGACGGCCTGCCACTCGGCGAAGCACCGCGCGTCCCGCGGCACCGGCGCGATGAGCACGGCGTCCCCGGTGGCGAAGTCGGGTGAGCGGGACTCCTCGACGATCCCGACGCCCTCGTGCCCGGGAAACCCTGGCGCCGCCGGGAACTCGCCGCGGTAGAACCCGTCGAAGATGATGTGCAGGTCGCTGCCGCAGATCGAACCGCGGTGCGCACGGACCAGCACCTCGTCGTCGCGGATGTCCGGGACCGGGACCTCGACCGTCTCCAGCCGACCCGGTGCCACGAGTTGCACTGCCCGCATGGCCTCTCCTAACCCTGGTAGCTCGCGTAGTCGAAGGTCGAGTACTTCTTCTCCCGGGTGGTGACGAACTCGACGAGCGCGGGTGTGCCCGCCTCCGTCGCCGCGATCGCCTCGCGCAGCGCCGGCACGATCCTCCCGGGCTCGGTGACCCGTTCGCCGTGCAGACCGAAGGCACGGGCCGTCGTCGCGTAGTCGCCGGAGATGTCGGTGGTCCCGAAGCGCTCACGAGACGTGGCCATGATCCTGTCCTCCATGGCCATCGCGAAGTTGTTGAACAGCACCGACAGGATCGGGATCCCGGCTCTGGCGCAGGTCTCCAGATCCATGCCGGTCATCCCGATCGCGGCGTCGCCCCACACGTTGACGCACAGCCGGTCCGGCCGGGCGAGCTTCGCACCCATCGCCAGCCCCAGGCCGTAGCCGAGCTGGGTGGACTTGCCCCACCCGAGGTAGCTGTGCGGTGCGACCGGCCGCCAGAACGGCGAGAGCTCGTCGCGGGGGCTCCCCGCGTCGTGGGTGATGATCGTGCGCTCGACGTCAACGAGGTGCAGCAGGTCCCAGATCACGCGGTACGGCGAGAGCGGCGTCTCGTCGCTGGTCAGATAGGGCATCCAGGAATCCAGCCAGGGCTTGGTCTGCTCCTGGATCCGGCCGGCGACGCCCCCCGCCCGACCTCGCGGCCCGCCGCCGAGCCGCTCCCGTACCGCCTCGATCAGCAGGTCCAGTGCGAGCGCGGTGTCGCCGAGCAGGGCGTGCTCGGTGGGGACGTTCTTGTTGAGGTCGCCCGGGTCGAGGGTGTTGTGCACGAACGTCTTCCCCGCCGTCGGGAAGCGGATCCCGAACGGGGTGGCGGTGAAGCTCGCCCCGATCCCGAACACGACATCGGCATCGCGGACGTGCTCGAAGACCGCGCGCGGCATTGCGACCCCGCCCGATCCGAGGGAGAGCGGATGTGTCTCCGGGAACGCGCTCTTGCCTTCCAGGCTGGTGGTGACCGGAGCCTCCAGCAGCTCGGCGAGGGCCCGCAGCTGCGCCCACGCCCTCGCCCGGTGCACGCCCTGTCCGGCGTAGAGCAGGGGGCGCTCCGCCGCCACCAGCGCCGCCGCAGCCGCCTCGACGGATTCGGTGTCCGGTGCGGAGCGCACCCGACGCGACGGCACGTAGGCGTCGAGCCCCGGCGCCTCCTCCGTCCACACGTCCGCCGGGATCTCCACGAGCACCGGTCCCGGGCGTCCGTTGCGTGCCTGGGTGAACGCCCGACGCAGGGCGGGTACGAGCCCGGCACCCGTGGTGACCTGCTCGGTCGCCTTGGTGACGTGGCGGAAGTTCAGCGCGGCGTTGAACGTGGGCGGCACCCACGTCTGCGCGCGTGGCGCCCCACCCGGGATCACGACGAGCGGGACCCCCTCGGAGTACGCCTGCGCCACAGCACCGAAGGAGTTCTCCACGCCCGGGCCGGCCTGCATGCAGAAGACCCCGACGGTGTCACCGAGCCGGCTGATCGCGTCCGCCATGTGGATGCCGACGCGTTCCTGCCGGACGATCACCGGCCGGATTCCCGCGGCGGCCGCGGACTCGATGAGCGGATTCAGCGGATAGGCGAGGAGATGCTCGACACCCTCTCGGCGGAGCACCTCCGCCGCGACCGCGGCGACGTCCGGTGTGCGGTCGGCCGGGGTGCTCACGGCTCGATCACGGTTGCCCTCCTCGGCTCCGGTGCCGGACGCCCGGACCGCGACGTCCCGATCGCTCACAGTACGGATCTTCTCCCGTCGTGACGGAGAACATCGGCTGCTCGGCAGCAGGTTCGGGACAGATGTCCTGGACGCGGCGCGCTGTTCGACTCGGCCATCGACCCGGCGGGGCCCATCGGGACGAAGGGTCGAAACGAACCATGTTCTGTGTGAAGCCGGCCATGGGTGGCACCCGAACCTGCGACAACTCTGCCGTTGTTTCGGGTCCCGGTTAGCGTCGAAGGATGGCCGCAGCGTCCTCCCTCGAGCTCTCCATCGCGCTGGACCCGCACAGGACCGAGCCGTTGCATCGCCAGCTTCAGAACGCGATCCGAACGCACATCCGAACGGGACAGCTCATCGAAGGTGCGCGCATGCCCTCGTCCCGGCGGCTCGCCGACGACCTGGGCGTCTCACGGCGCATGGTCGTCGACGCCTACGAACAGCTCATCGCCGAGGGCTATCTCACCGCCCGCCAGGGCTCCGGCACGCGCGTCGCTCGCACCGACCGACCGCTGCCCACGCCGCCTCGCTCGCCGACATGCGAACCGACGCCGACACCGCCGCGTTGCGACTTCCGGCCCGGCGTACCGGAGCTCGCGGCCTTCCCTCGTGCCGCCTGGGGCAGGGCGCTACGCCGGCAACTTCGTAGCGTCCCCACTGCCGATCTGCACTACCCGCACCCCCAGGGCCACGTACACCTGCGTGAAGCACTCGCCGACTACCTCGGGCGGGTCCGCCAGGCCCGCACCGACGCCGCACATCTGCTGATCTGCTCCGGCTTCACCCAGGCCCTCACGCTTCTGTGCCAAGCACTGCGCCGGGCGGGGGCCACGCGTGTCGCCATGGAAGACCCCGGCCTGCCCACGGTTCCCCTCATCGTGCGGGCACAGGGGCTCCATCCTGTCCCGATCCCGGTCGACCAGGACGGCATCGACGTCAACGTCCTGGCCTCGGCGGTGGCAGACGCCGTGGTCGTCACCCCTGCACATCAGTTCCCCACCGGAGTGGTCCTGGCCCCACACCGCCGCGAAGCTCTGCTGCGCTGGGCGCGGGGAGGGCATCTGGTCATCGAGGACGACTACGACGCGGAGTTCCGCTACGACCGCTTCCCGGTGGGCGTCTTGCAGGGCCTTGCCCCCGAACACGTCATCCTGGCCGGCACCACCAGCAAAACACTGTGCGCGGCAATGCGACTGGGATGGCTCGCCCTGCCCAGTTCACTGGTCGCGCCGGTCACCGACAGCAAACATCTCGCCGACCATGGGTCCGCCGTCCTGGACCAACTTGCCCTCACCGACTTCCTCACCACCGCTGAATACGACCGGCACGTCCGTGCCATGCGCGGCCGATACCGCAACCGACGCGACGCCCTCACTCAGGCACTGCGCCACCACGCGCCCGAACTCAGCCTCGCCGGAGCGTGCGCCGGTCTGCACCTGCTCGCCGAACTGCCCCCCGAGCGGCACGAGGCAGCCGTGGTCCAGGCCGCCGGCCGAGACCACCTGCACCTGGACGGCCTCGCCCGCTATCGCCACACCCCGAACACAGGTAGGCACGGCCTGGTCCTGGGCTACGGCAACCTCGCCACCACGGCGGTCGAGGACGGAGCCCGGCTCATCGCCCGCGCGCTCGCCTGCAGCGCGTAATGCCCCAAGATCGCCGCGAGGTCGGTCGATTCGCCCTCCACCGGGCCGACACTCCGATCTCGGAACGATCATCGCGCCTTGGTCCGCGGGACATACCCCACGCTCACGCGGTGGCGCCGAAGTCGGACAGGAGAGCGGCCGGCCCGTCGGCGGAGAGCAGATGGTCACCCGCGGCGTTCGCCTCGGCGACGACGCCGGCCATCCGGTGGAGCATGGCCGCCTCGTAGCTCGCGATCGCCCCGTCGATGTCGGAGGGGCGACCGGTGAGGGCATCGACGAGTTCGAGGGCGTCGAGGAGGGCCATGTTGACGCCCTGACCGGTGAACGGGGGCATCACGTGGGCGGCGTCCCCGACGAGGGTGAGACCGCGGTGGGGCGACCACTCCTGATGGGTGGGCACGGTGTGCAGGGGCCAGTAGGAGAAGCCGCCGTCCGCCTGGTCGAGGATGGCGTGAATCTCGGGGCTCCAGCCATCGAGGAGGGCGTGGAGCTCGGCGAGCAGCTTTTCCTCGTCACGGACCGCGCTCCCTCGGCTGCGGGAGGGATCCTCGTCGGTGCGCAGCGCCACGTAGACGTGGATCGAGCCGTCGCCGTTGCGCTGAGCGAGCACGGCCTTGTTCACGCCGATCGCGAACATCGAGCCTTCGCCGACGCGGCGGGCGACGAACGACGCCGGATCCGGTCTCGCGATGTCGCCCCGGATGAAGGTGACACCGCAGTACGTGGGCCGGACGGGCGTGCGGAGGGGCCGTGCGCACGAGCCGATGCCGTCGCAGCCGATGACGAGGTCGGCATCGACCCCGGTGCCGTCAGGGAGTTCGACGCGGTAACCGCGGCCGGGAAGCGGCGTGAGTCCGGTGACCGTTGTCGACCATCGGACGGTGCCGCCCGGCAATGCGTCGAGCAGTATCTGGCGCAATGTGATCCGGTCGATCTCCGGGCGGGACTTCTCGAAGTCGGTCTGGTCGATGTCGAGCAGCGTCCGGGCTGCGGTGTCGAGGATCCGCAGGGTCTGCCCGTGTGGCCGGCTGAGGGCGGTGAACTCGTCCTGCAGGCCCATCTCGCGCACCGCATGCTGACCGCCGTCCTCGGTGAGGTCGAGGCTGCCGCCCTGGGTGCGGGCGTGAGGGCCGGCGTCGCGTTCGAGCACGAGTGCAGGCACCCCCCGCGCCTGCAGCAGCCGAGCGACGGCCAGGCCCGACGGGCCACCACCGAGGATCACGATCCGTGCGTCACGGAGTGGGGGAGCAGGGCTGGGGTTGACGGACATGGCGAACCCTTCCAAGAGAGGTAAGTCTCTCACAAAGGTAAGTCAGTTACCTTTTCTCCTGCACTGTGTGTGGCCTCACAGACCGTGGGCCGGGCGCTCCGGCGAGGCCGGTGTCGACGAGGTCGAAGCAGGTGTCGATCCACTCGCCCACCTGGTCGTCGCGGGTGTGGGCACGCACGTCCGAGCTGGTCAGCACCCGGAAGGGGAGGATCAGCAGGGCGGCCGCCGCGCGGGTGCGCGGATCGAGGGGCTCCGTGCCCGTCTCGGCGGCGATGATGTCGGACAGCGCCTGCTCGTAGCGTTCCCACATCAGTTGCAGGCGGCTGTGCAGGGCAGGGATGTCGCCGATGAGTTCGGTGAAGGCGCCCATGCCCTCGGTGTCATCGCCGGTGCCGTCAGCGACGAGGTCGTGCGCGAGCCTGCGCACGACTTCCGCGAGGCTGGTGCCGGCCGGGCGGCCGGCGATCCGTTCCCGGATCCGGTCGAGCAGGACGTTCTCGTCGGCGAAGACGAGATCCTCCTTGGAAGCGAAGTAGACGAACAGCGTCTTCACCGACACGTCGGCCGACGAGGCGATCTCGGCGACGGTGACCTGGTCGAACCCTCGTTCGCGGAACATTTGCCGTGCGTTCCGGGCCAGTGTGGCGCGGGTGAGGCGCTTCTTACGCTCACGCAGCCCTTCGGCGGGTGTCGACGTGCCCGTCATGGCTGCACCGGCAGGCTTTCCATCGGCGGAGAGGTTACTCGGGCGCGAATGAGCGTCGCTGACCTTCTGAGCGGATCAGTGCTCCGGTGCCGCGCTGCCGCGGCGCTCGCGTCCTGCCTCGCGTCCAGGTCGATCGATGAATCCTCGACTCAGATCGGACGCAGCGCCTCGAGGGCATGGTCCAGTTCCTCGACACTGCGGTTCGGTGGGAGCACGACGACCGGCATCTCGGCGCCTGCCGCGTACCAGCGATCCACGCCGGCCCGGGCGGTTTCTGCATTCCCCGACACCGTCAACTCGTCGATCAGGACCTCGGCGGACTCGGGCATCCCGGCGGCGTCGAGGGACTTGTCGGCTGCGAGTACGGCACCGACGGCGCCCGCGAACCCGAGATCACGCAGCAGATTGCCATAAAGAGGGCCCATGCGTGTCAGGTAGAAAGTGATCCACCACGAGGCAAGTTTGCGGGCAACGTCCGGGTCGGATGAGATCGCTGCAGGCACGCCCGGACAGATCTTCGGAATCGATCGCTCGGATCGGGAACGGGCTGCACCCTCCTTCAGGACGGGAATCTTGTCCGCGAGACCTGACAGCGGCAACAGGAAGGGGTACCAGGCGTCGGCCAGTTCTCCGCAGAGCCGTACAGCGTTCGTTCCCAGTGCCGCGAGCTGGATCGGGACGTCGGACGTCGGGCGTACGGCGAGCTTGAGTGGCGAGCTACCTCCGGGAATCGTCGACGTGAGCCGCCCGCCGTCGAGGAGGTTGCGCACCTCGCGGGTGACGCTCCCGACCCGGTGCACCGGTGAACGGAATGCGACTCCGTGCAGGCCCTCGGCGAGCTGCGGGCTGCCCGCTCCGAGTCCGAGCACGAACCGGCCGCCAGAGAGATCCGAGAGGCTGGTGGCGAGCATCGCGATGCTCGCGGCACTGCGGCCCCACACGTTGAGCACCCCGGTGCCGATTCGGATGCGTTCGGTCCGCATGGCGATCTCGGCGAGCAGCACGGAAACGTCGTGGCCCCATCCCTCGGCGACATAGACCGCGGAGTAGCCGAGCTCTTCGGCCCGGTCTGCAACGTGCAGCACGACGTGGCGCCGGGTTTCGAGCGGAGTGAGCCCTATCGCGAGTGGTCGGTGGGGGGTCATCAGGTTCGGCTTTCGGATCAGGTCACCGTCGTGACATCAGGGTATACAGCCGATTTCGGACGGAGCGGATGTTTTCGGAACTGTCCGTGCTCCATGTCGCACTACTCTCGCTGGTGCGGGTTGCAATCGGATTGCATCGTGGCTGACAGGGAAACGGCCCGCGTGATCGAGAATCGGGGGCCGGTGTGGAGTTTCGCATCCTGGGCCCGCTGGAAGTCGCGATCGACGGTGCACCCGTGTCCATCGGTGGGCCGAAACCACGCGTACTGCTCGCCGGCCTTCTGCTGCGTCCCGGCGCGGTGGTCTCGACCGATCGCCTGGTCGCGGCCGTCTGGGGAGACGCCCCGCCGAACGACCCGCTCGGCGCTCTGCGCGCCTACGTCTCACGATTGCGCGCCGTGCTGGCTCCGCTCCAGCACGGCGAGCGCCTGCGATACCAGGCGCCGGGGTACGTACTCGCCGTCGCCGACGACGAGCTCGACGCCACGGATTTCGCGCGACTGGTCACCGAGGCGCGAGATCGCGCGTCGGTAGGCGCCCACGGACACGCGGTGGAACTGTTCGACGCCGCGCTGGCGCTGTGGCGTGGGGATCCCCTCGCCGAGTTCGACTGCGCGCAGTTGAACGCCGACATCACGCGCCTGGAAGACCTACGGCTCGACGCGAGCGAGGATCGCATCGAGGCGATGCTCCAGCTCGGCCGTGGCCATGAGGTCGTCACCGAGCTGGATGCCCTCGTGCGCCGCTTCCCCGAGCGTGAGCGCCTGGCCGCCCAGCTGATGCGCGCGCTGTACGGGAGCGGACGCCAGGCCGAGGCCCTGGCCGTGTACCGGGATCTACGCCGCCGCCTCGTCGACGAACTGGGCGTGGAGCCGTCGGAAGCCGTTCGGACGGTGCACCGTCAGCTGCTGGAGCACGACCCCACGCTCGTCCCCGCCAGAGAGCCGGCCACCAACCTGCCGCGCCCCACCACGGTCTTCGTCGGCCGGGACGAGGAGATGCGCCGCATCTCCACACTGATGCGCGATGCACGGCTGGTGACGCTCACGGGCGTGGGTGGCGTCGGAAAGAGCCGCATGGCGCTGGAGGTGGTCGCGGCCCTCGACCGGTCCCGCTTCCCCGACGGGGTGTGGCTCTGCGAGTTCGACCCGCTCGCCGACGGCAGCCCGGTGAGCCACGTCGTGGCCACCGCCCTGCGGGTGCGGCAACGCCACGGCTCGACGATCGAGCAATCGGTCATCGAGTACATGAGGTCGCGGAAGTTGCTGCTCGTGCTGGACAACTGCGAGCACGTCCTGGACGCATCGGCACGGCTGGCCGCCGACGTGCTGGCCAAGTGCCCCGGCGTCGTCGTTCTGGCGACCAGCCGCGAGCTCCTGGGCGTGCACGGCGAGCAGGTCTGGCGGGTGCCGCCGCTGTGTGTGGAGGACGCAACCACCCTGTTCGCGCTGCGGGCGCGCACGACGCAGCCGGACTTCCCCTCGGATCCCGAGACGGACGGAACCGTCGCCGACATCTGCCGCCGGCTCGACGGCCTGCCGCTGGCGATCGAGTTGGCCGCCGCGAGGATGCGGGTGATGAGCGCGCCCGAGCTGGCACAACGGCTCGACGACGCCCGTCTGCTGACCGGTAGGTCGCGCACCGTGCGGCCCCGCCATCAGAGCCTCGTTTCGGCGATCGACTGGTCCTACCGGTTGCTGTCCGAGCCCGAGCAGCAGATGTTCGCGCGGCAGTCCGTTCTCCCGGGCGGTGCGGATCTGGCCGCGGTGCACGCCGTCTGCGCGGAGCCGCGGGCGTCCGAGACCGAGACCCTCGACCTCCTTACCGCACTCGTCGACAAGTCGATGGTCGTGGCGACGAGCAGCCCCGGCGGAACCCGCTACCGCGTTCTGGAGACGCTGCGCGCCTATGGCCGGCAACGACTGCCGGACAGCGGACCTCTCGCCCGACGGCACGCCGAGCATTTCGTCGACCTGGCCGAGCGGGCCGCACGTGGTGTGCAGGGCCCCGACGAGCGGCTGTGGGTCGAGCGGGCACTGCCGGACGTCGACAACTTCCGGGCCGCTTTCGAGTGGGCGCTCGCCGACCGTGACATCGACCTCGCCCTGCGGTTGGTCGCTTCGCTGCCCGAGGTCTTGCAGGTCAGGATCGGATACGAGGCGGCGGCCTGGGCTGAGCGCGCACTCGAGGTTGCGCCCGAGGACCACCCGCTGTTCGTCGCCGGCGTCGGTGCTGCCGCCCGCGGGGCGTGGTTTCTCGGTGACTTCGCCCGGGCCCGAGGTCTGGCAGCACGCGCAGGCGCACGCGTCCCCGCAGCCGGTACCGCCCGGTCGGGATACCCGGCCGACGTCGCAGCGGACGTGGCGTTGTACGAAGGCGACGTCGACACCGCGCTGCGCTACTACGAGTCGCAGGTCGCCCTCGCCCGCAGGGACGCCGATCCGATTCGGCTCTCGTGGACGCTCTACTACGTCGCGATCTGTGAGGCGGTACGCCGCACTCCCGAACGCGGGCTCCGCGCCGCAGGGGAATGTCTCCGTGTGGCGGAGGCCATTGCCAACCCCACCGCTACGTCGATGGCCCACTACGCGCTCGGTCTCGTGCTCAAGAAGTCCGACCCGCGCCGTGCCCTCGCGCTGTTCGACGAAGCGGCGAGCCGTGCGAGCTACGTACACAACTACTGGTGGCAGGGCGTCGCGTTGATGGAGGCTGCGGCGACGCGCGCGATCCACGATGACGTCGCGGCTGCGGCCGGCGCTTTCGTCGACGTCCTTGATCACTGGGACCGCACCGGAGACCGGACGCAGCAGTGGCTCAACCTGCGATACATCATCCGGCTGCTCGTACGGCTCGACGCGGAGCAGGAGGCCCTGATGCTGCATCACTATCTGATGGCGGTCGGCAAGGTGTCGCCGCTGCGCGACCACCAAGCGGGCGGGCTGCTCGATGGACCCGATGGGCCACGGTCTCGAGCCGCGGCAGCGCTCGGCTCGGCCATGCCTGCGGTCCACGCGGTCCGGTTGGCTCGTACCCGTCTGAGTCGGGCCTGCTGATCGCACACGCTCGCCGGTTGTGGCGTGGGCGACAGGCGAGGTCGTGGACGAAACTCTGGCGACGGTGGTTTCGTTACACGCAGATGCCGTAAACTTAGACACCTGTGCCCCTGCCGGTCGTGCGCGACTCCCGCGTGGCCGGTTGTTCGACTCCACAACTCCTGGACCTGCTGCCGCCTTCGGGCTCCCCGCGAAGGCGGCAGCCCGTCATCAACCCCCGGTTGCGTCCATCGGCGCAACCGGGGGTTGACGACGTAGCTACTCGCGAACGGCTCTTCTACTTGACGGCGAGCGGGTTGATCGGCGAGCCGAGCGCCCGGCGGAACTTGATCGGTGGTGCTGAGAGCAGGAACTCGTAGACGCCGTCGGCTGCGCAGTCGGCCGCGAGCTCCTCGAAGTCGAGAATCTCGCCGAGCGTCATCCCCATGTCGCGGATCAGCACCATGTGTACCGGCAGTACCTCCCCGTCGACCTCGCCCGGCAGAGCCTCGATCGCCCAGTTGTCCGAGCACACAGCGGCGACGTCGTGCTGGTGCAGCCATTCGCAGCATTCGAGGCCCAGGCCTGGTTCGCCGGACATGAAGGCGGCGGCATCGCCCTCGCGGAGGAACTTGCGTCGCCAGCCGGTGCGGACGGCGACGATATCGCCGCCGCGCAACGACGTGCCCTGCGCCGCGAGCACCGTGTCGAGCTCGCCGGGTGTGATGACCTCCCCGGCTTGCAGCCAGTCGACCCCACGGTGCCCCGCGACGTCGATCAGCACGCCCCGGCCCATGATCCCCTTGGCCTGGTGCTCGATCGACAGGTGGCGCACGCCGTGCGGAGTGACGTCGGTGGCCGGGAAGCCGTTGTAGAGCAGATCGTCGTAGAAGACGTGGGCGAGCCCGTCCCATTGCGACGCGCTCTGCAGCGGCATGATCACCCAGTCGTCGGCGAAATGGAACGCGCCCGGCCGCTCCTGGTCGGCGCCCGTCTCGCTCACCAGCAGTATCGGGTTGATACGGCCGACCCCAGGCTGTGGCCCACCTGGTCCGAACGGGATGCCGAGGTCGAACACCTTTCCGTGCCGCACGAGCCGGGCGGCCGCAGCCACCCGCTCCGGCGTGAGCAGGTTGGTCGTGCCGCGCTCGTCACGCTGCCCGTCGGTGTCCCAGCGACCCCAGTTCGACAGGCGCGCACCCAGCTTGCGGAAGTCTTCCATGGATTACGGTCCTCCTCCTCGTGCTCGTACTGCCGTCGACTGTCAGGTCGCGATGGCATCAAGGGTGCGGCCGGCGTAGTCGACCCTCGCGATGAACAGCCCGATCATCTGGATCACCAGGAGCACCGGTATCAGGAGGAACGCCGCCGTGAAGGATCCGGTCGCGTCCCGGACCCACAGCGCGGCGTACGGCACACCGATGCCGAGCAGGCCCGAGACGGTCCAGGTGATCCCCATCCCGGTGCCGCGCATCCTGGTCGGGAAGAGCTCGGCCGTATAGGTCATGACAGTGCCCCAGACACCGATCAGGCCGAAGTTGGACAACAGGCCGAAGACCCACAGCGAGACGGTGTCGGTGGCCAGGGCCCAGGGGATGATCGTGACGATGAAGATCAGGTTGCCGGTGAGCATCGCGCGGAAGCGGCTCCACCGATCGGCGATCCACCCCATGAGGTAGTAGCCGAGGGCCCCGGCGACTCCCCACCAGATGTACCAGGTGCTGTACTCCGCGGTGGACCAGCCGTGGGTCTCCTTGAGGAAGAACGGTGCCCAGTAGCCCAGGGTGTACCACGACATGGTCGCAGTGGCGGCCACGAACAGAGCCACGAACGTGCGCTTGCCCTGGCCCGACTCGAAGAGCTGCCCGATCGACGCCCCGCGAATGCGTTCGCTGAGCCGCGGCTTCGCGGCCGGCACGGTCCTGCCCTGTGCCGCCGCGGCCAACTGCTGGTCGCGCTGACGCACCCACGCGGGCGACTCCGGACAGAGCAGCCGGACGTAGATCGCGAGGAGCCCGATGACGGCCGGCACGAGGAACGCCCAGCGCCAGCCGTAGGGCGCGATGATGAAGGTGCCTGCGAGGCCGGCGATCACAACGCCGTAGCCGTAGAGGGAGCGCGCCGCGCTGAGGATCTTGGCGCGGTGCTTGGCCGGCCAGGTCTCCACGGTCAGCAGCGACCCGACGGCCCACTCGCCCGCGATCGTGATCCGCATGATCGTGTAGACGATGATGAAGAAGAGCCACGACTCCGAGACGACGATCAGGGCGAGGAAGACCGCGCTGAGCGCAACGTTGACGATGAACGCCATCCGGCGCCCGATCCGGTCGGCCAGCCAGGGCCAGAAGTAGGCGGCGAACGCCGAGAGGAAGCCGGTGAGCGTCACGGCCGCGGTGAGCGCGTCGAGGGTGATCGAGAAATCCTCGAGCAGATAAGGAACGATCAATGCGTAGAGCGCGATGACGATTCCATCGAGCATCCAGCCGAGGCCCAATGCGATGCCGATGTGCCAGTGCGTTGAAGTGAGCTTTTCGCCGGCGTCGCCGTCCTTGACGTTCTGATAGGCCTGCGACCTCGAATGTCTGGTCTCTAATGGCCCGAGTGGGGCCGTTTGGTCGATGGTCACGGTCTGATCTCCTCGGATCGCGATGAAACGAAACGGCGACGGAAGTCGGGCGTCCACCCTGAGCTGTGATCGGGGACACCACCGCAGTGGTCAGAAGTTAGGTGCGATTCCGGAACCGTGTCGTTGTTGGATCTGCCAAGGCTCCCCGGGGAAACTTGGATGTTCTGCCGGTGCGGCACTCCGGCCCGTGGACGAGCGTTCAGCGGTGGATCTCCATTGCCGGAGCTCCACACGAGTGAGGAGAGCGCGAATGACAGCAAATCCGATCCGTAACCGGTGGTCAGCGAGCGAGACCGTGCTCGACTGCTGGGTGTCGGGATCGTCCGTCCTGAGCACCGAAGTGATCGGACGCCTGGGCTTCGACTCCATCGTGATCGATATGCAGCACACCATGGCGGAGTACCGCGACGTGGTGACCTCCATCATTGCGCTGACGGCCACGCCGACCGTTCCGATCGTCCGTGTGCCCGGCAACGATCACCTGCTCATCGGGCGCGTCCTCGACGCGGGCGCGCGCGGGGTGATGTGCCCGATGATCAACAACCGCGCGGAGGCCGAGCGCTTCGTCGGGGCGTGCCGGTACAGCCCGCAGGGCAGGCGCTCGTTCGGTCCGTACCGTGCCTACGACGGGGGCTCCGGCGCCTACTTCGAGAGCGCGAACACCGACATCGTGACGTTCGGGCAGATCGAGACGGTCGAGGCGATGTCCAACCTCGACGACATCGCCGCGACCCCCGGACTCGACGTCCTGTTCGTCGGGCCCGCTGACCTCTCGGTCTCCGCCGGGGGCAAGCCGGCGATGGCCTACACCGACCCGGTCGTCGCGGACAACCACAGAAGGATCGTCGAGGCCGCGCACAAGGCCGGGAAGAAGGCGGGCATGCTCGCGCTCGGCCCCGGTGACGTCGAGATCGCCCAGGGCTGGGGCATGGATTTCCTGTCCATCGCGATGGAACAGCGGCTCGTGGCGGTCGGAGCGGCAGTGGCCCTCGGTCACGCACGCAAGGTCGTCGGCAGCTCGCAGCCGGTGTGACGGGAGGAAGCGCGGTGGCGGACAGGTACGTCGTCGGCCGGGTCGCAGATCTACCGCCCGGTGGCCGGTTGCTGGTGGAGGTCGGCGGACGCCCGATCGGCGTGTTCAACATCGACGGCCGTTACTACGGATTGATCAACCGGTGTCCCCACAAAGGTGCCGAGATGTGCAGGGGGAACGTCGTCGCATCGTTGTCGTCGAGCGGGCCCGGCCAGTTCACCTACGACCCCGACACCAAGCTGATCATGTGCCCGTGGCACGGCTGGGAATTCGATGTCCGGACCGGCCAGTCGTATGTCGACCCGCGACGCACCCGGATCCGGACCTACGACGTCGAGGTGGCTTCGGGCGAGGACGTCGCGCCGCTGGTCGAGACCGGCGAACTGGGGTTGGCGAAGGACCCGGACCGGCCGGGGCCCGGCGAGTTCGCCGCGTCCGGTGCGCTGGAGATCGACGAGACCGGCCGGGCAAAGGGTCCGTACACAGCAGAAACGATCGAGGTCGCCGTCGAGGACGACTACGTCGTGGTCAGCCTGCGGCTCAGCCGCCCGGCCAGGGGCCCGCGGCCGACCCGCCCGACGACCGGAACGGAGGTGAGCGGGTGACCACCGCACTGCTCGAGAACACGACCCGCGACGAGGTATGGCCCGGCGCGGTGATCGACTGCGACGTCCACGCCAACGTGCCGTCGCTGCAAGCGCTGTTCCCCTACATGTCCCAGCACTGGATCGACTGGTGCACCGAGCGCGGGTGGCGCGGGACCGTCGGCGGCCAGGCCTTGGCGTATCCGCCGAACACCGCTCGCGCGTGCCGCCCCGAATGGCGGCCGTCCGATCGCCCGCCTGCCTCGGACGTCTCGCTTCTGCGCAGGCACATCCTCGACCCGTGGCGGGTCGATCGCGCGATCGTCAACTGCTACTACGCAGTCGACTCCCTGCGGCATCCGGACTGGGCCGCTGCGATGGCACGGGCGGTGAACGACTGGCTCATCGCGGAGTGGCTGGACAAGGATCCGCGACTGGTCGCCTCGCTCGTCGTGCCCGCGCGCGATCCCGCCGCGATGATCGAGGAGATCCACCGGGTCGGCGACCATCCCGGCTTCGTGCAGGTGCTGCTGCCGGTACGCAACACCGGTCTGTGGGGGCAGCGCGTCTACCACCCGGTGTTCCGGGCGATGACCGAGCACGACCTGGTTGCGGGGCTGCACTACGGCGGGATCAGCGAGGAGGCGCCCTCGTCGTCGGGCTATCCGTCGTACTACGTGGAGGAGTACGCCGCGGACTGGCAGTCGTTCACCTCCCAGGTCACCAGCCTGGTCTCGGAAGGCGTGTTCCAGGTCTGCCCGGATCTGCGCGTCTCGGTGCTCGAAGGCGGTTTCATGTGGCTCCCGGTATGGGGCTGGCGCATGAACAAAGAATGGAAAGGTCTCCGTCGCGAGGTGCCCTGGGTGGACAAACTCCCACTTGACATCATCCGGGAGCACATGCGGTTCTCGGTGGCCCCGACCGACGCGGGTCCACCCGAACACATCGCCACCGTCCTGAAATGGCTCGCCTCGGACGAGATCTTGATGTTCGCAACCGACTACCCGCACTCGTACGACGACGACGTCACCGCGCTGCTCGGCGCGGCGGCACCCGCGATGCGTCCGAAACTCATGGCCGAGAACGCGCGGGAGTGGTACCGCCTGTGAGCTGATTCGACATTTCGGATAATCTTGACCCGTACACCTCCCAGTTGCATCATCGGAATGCGCCGTATTTTGTGATACGGCGCGTCCGCCGATGATGTCGGGTGGGTCGGCTCTGCGCCGCCCCCGCTCGGGAGGAGCTCCCGTGGGTGAGACGGAGGCATCCTCGCGCAACGAAGCGTGGGATGCCCTCATGGATTGCTTGTTCGAGGCCGGCGTGCTGGACGGCCGCGGGCCACTCGCGGAGCGCATGGCTCAACGCGTGTTCGTGCTCCCGTCCTACAAGAACGTGAGCCCGGACGCGCTTCACGCGAGCTGGCGACGCAACATGAGGGTGTCCCTCGACGGCATCCGCAGCCGTCGGGCGCCGGGGCCGGACGACGACGACACGCCGTTGCGGGAAGTCGGCGAGATGCGCGCGCGGCAGGGCGTGACGGTGTCGGAGGTGCTGCAGACCTCCGTCACCCAGCAGACGGTCTTCCTCGAGCTGGTGCGCCAGCTCGCGCCGTCGTCGCCGTACCGGGACAGCCTCCTGCTGGAACTGTTCAGCAACTACCAGAGGTGGTCGGCGTGGGGCATGGTCGCGCTCGCCGCGGGGCACCGCGAGGCCGAGCTGGAGATGCAGCGGCGTGCGCAGGAGCACCAGGACAGCTTCGTGCAGCGCATGCTCTCGGGCTCGATCGCTCCGTCGGAGATCGGTTCGGGCGCTGAGGCCTACGGGCTCGACCGCACCCGGAGCTACCGGGCGTTCCGGCTGAGGCGCGCTCCGAGCACCGACGTCCGGGCGATCGAGCGCTACCTGCACATCACCTCGTCCGGAGCCCGGCGCAACGGGATGATGACGATCATCGACGGCGATCTGTGCGGCTTCCTCGCGACGCTCCCCGACGAACCACCGCAGACGGCGATCGGGGTCTCACCGCCGGTGCCGCTGCACGAGCTGCCGGCAGTCTTCCGGCTCGCCACCCGCGCACTGGAGACCGCGCTCGCCATCGGACGCCACGAGATCGTGGGCGTCGCCGACCTCGGCCTGCATCCGGCCATCGTCGCCGACCATGATCTCGGCGAGCTGATGTGCGACCGCTATGTGAAGCCACTCGAACGGCTCGGCGCCTCCGGCGCGGTGATCCTGCAGACCGTCGAGCGCTACGTCGAGAACGGCAACCGGCTCGAGACCACCCGCCAGCAGCTGTTCCTGCACACGAACACGGTGCGCTACCGGCTCTCCCGATTCGAGTCGATCACCGGCTGCTCGCTGCGTGACAGCAACGCGCTCGTGGAGGTCTGGTGGGCGCTGGCATGGCGGCGGCTGCACGCTCCGCGCGGTGGCAGCGGACAGGTCGACCGGCCGACGGGGGCCCGGCCTGCGATGTGACGCCCGCGGCGCCCCACCGTTCCTGACAGACCGAACAGATTCGGGCACCCGGATCTTGGCGGTGATGCCGTAGTCGGAACCGGGAGGCCACACCCACTGTGGGTCGATACCGCGAACGTTGTGGAGGACGGCCGATGGGGGAGCCCGTGCAGCTCACGCTCGTTGTCGAGGACCTCACGTTGGCGGCGGACGAGGTGCTGGCGCTGACTCTCGCCGACCCCGCCGGGGCCGAGCTGCCCAAGTGGCAGGCCGGAGCCCACGTCGACCTCTCCGTGGGCGGGGGCCTCGAACGCCAGTACTCGCTGTGCGGTGACGCTGCCGACTCCGCACGCTGGCGGGTCGCCGTGCTGCGCGAGCCGGCGAGCAGGGGCGGGTCGGAGTGGATCCACACGCGGGTGCGGAAGGGCGACCTGATCGCCGTACGCGGACCCCGCAACAACTTCCCGCTCGTCGCCGCCGACGAGTACGTGTTCGTCGCGGGCGGAATCGGGATCACCCCGTTGTTGCCGATGATCGAGTCGGTGGCGGCACAGGGCAGACCGTGGAAACTGGTGTACGGCGGGCGCCGCGCCGCGTCGATGGCGTTCGTCGACGAGCTGGCCCGCCATGGTGACCGTGTCACGCTCTGGCCGCAGGACCTACTGGGACTCATCGATCTGGATGCTCTGCTGGGCGTACCGCGCGCGGGTGTCGCCGTCTACTGCTGCGGGCCCGAGGCACTCATCGAGGCCGTCGAGAGCAGATGCGCGATCTGGCCAACCGGCTCGTTGCACGTCGAACGGTTTCGACCACGGCCAGGAAACCTGGAGGGGGAGGACATCGCCTTCGAGGTCGTCCTCGACCACAGCGGCATCTCGCTGACCGTCGAAGCCGGCCAGTCGATCGTGGAGGCCGTGGAGGCGGCGGGCGTCGAGGTCGACACGTCCTGCCGCGAGGGCACCTGTGGCACGTGCGAGACGGTCGTCCTGGACGGCGACCCTGACCACCGCGACTCGTTCCTGCAGCCCGAGGAACGTGCATCGGGCGCCACGATGATGATCTGCTGCTCCCGTTCCCGGTCGGCGCGTCTGGTGCTGGACCTGTGAGAACGCGGCAGGGCCCGCGGCGTCTTGTACATCCCTACAACGTCTGGGGCTTCCGGTTCGGCACAAGCGCCCTTGTCGCCCATAGCCGTCCGGAGGGAACGTCGAAGAAGGCTGCCCCGGACGGTCGACGGACCGGGACCGCAGCCGAGCAGAAGGAGGACGCGGATGAGGTTGAGTGACGCCCACAGCGCCGGGGACATGCGCCGCTTCGCTCGACGCAGGCTCCCGCGAGCGGTGTTCGACGTGATCGACGCCGGCGCGGGTGACGAGTTGACGCTCCGCTGGAACCGCGAGTCGTTCGACCGGATCTCGCTGCGACCTCGCGCGCTCGTCGACGTCAAGAAGGTCGACACGACCACGACGATCCTGGGCGATCCGGTGTCGATGCCCATGATGCTCGCGCCGTGCTCCTTCGCCCGCATGTGCAGCAGCGCGGCGGAGCCGGCCGTAGCGCGTGCCGCCGGACGCGCAGGCACGCTGTACGCCGTGCCCGGCGGCTCCGGCGAGAGGCCGGAGATCGTTGCGCAGTCGGCCACGGGGCCGCTCTGGTACCAGCTCTACATGAAGCCCGATCACCAGGCGAACGTGGAGTTGCTCGACACCATCGAGCGGGCGGGCTACCGCACCCTGTGCGTCACGATCGACACGGCCATCAAGCCTTATCGCGAGCGCGACCTGCACAACAAGATCTCGCTGCCGGTCACGCCCTCACCGCGGCTCCTGCTCGCCGGTCTCTCGCGTCCACTGTGGTCGAAGGATTTCCTGCTCGGCAACAGCGCGGGCTTCGATCTCATGGCGGCCAGGCGCGCCTACAACAACTTCGCCGACGCCATCATGCACATCAAGTCGGTTACCGCAGAGGAGATCAGCTGGCTCCGTGACCGCTGGAAAGGTCCGCTGGTGATCAAGGGCGTGCTCCGTGGGGAGGAGGTCCCCCGGATGATCGACCTCGGTGTCGACGGAATCGTCGTGTCCAACCACGGCGGGCGCAATCTCGACGGAGCGCCGGCCACGATCGACGTGCTCGCCGAGGTCGTCGAGGCCGCAGCCGGCCGGGCCGAGGTGTTCCTCGACAGCGGGGTTCGCCGGGGCACCGACGTGGTCAAGGCCCTCGCGCTCGGGGCCCAGGCCGTGCTCGTCGGACGGCCGTACATGTACGCGCTGGCGGCCGGAGGGGAGCGCGGTGTCGACCGCATGATCGAGCTGCTGCGCAACGAGATCATCCGCGCCATGTCGTTCGTGGGCGCGACCTCGGTCGCCGAGATCGACGCCTCGTTGATCAATCCCGGCACGGCCCCCTCCAGGGTCGATCCCGGAACAGACCCCGCGCTGGCCAGCGTCCACTGAACCACTCTCACCACTGGAGACGAGCCATGTCCATCCAGGAGCTCACCCGCCCCGACCTCCCTGTCCGCACGAAGGTCGGGATCATCGACTCCGATGTCCACCCCTCGATGAACCCGGCGAGTCCCGGCGTGGTCGCGCACCTGCCGCAGCGCTGGCGCGAGTACATGGCCGATGTCGGGCTCCGTGCGGGCATGCCCGGTGGCGACCGGCCACGGCACCGGGAGTTCGCCAGCCGCTGGGATGCCGTACCGCCGGCCGGTGGCGCCCCCGGCAACGACCCGGCCTTCGCCCGCAAGCAACTGCTCGACCGGTACGACGTGAGCGCCGCGGTGCTCAACGACATCGGCGGTTTCCAGGTCAGCGGTGGGCTGCGGATTCCCGCGGAGTTCTCCGCGGCGTTCTGCACGGCGCTGAACAACCACCGGGCCGAGTCCTGGTTCGAGGACGACCCGCGCTGGTACGGCTCGATCAGCCTGCCCTACGAGGTTCCCGATCTCGCCGTGCGCGAGATCGTGCGCTGCAAGGAGGAGATGGGCGCCTGGAACGACCGCTGGGTGCAGGTCATGTTCGCCCCCGACAACGAGCGGCCCGCGGGCTACCGCAAGTACTGGCCGATCTTCGAGGTGTGCCAGCACTACGACATCCCCATCGGGTTCCATGTGCTCACCGGCCGGCGCATCACGCCGTCGGGCCCTGCGAACTTCTACTTCGAGGAGCACTGCGACTTCGCAGCGCTGAACTTCCCCGTGGTCTCGAGCCTGGTCTTCGAGGGCGTCTTCGACCGGTTCCCGAACCTGAAGATCGCAATGGTGGAGCTGGCCTGGTCCTGGGTGGTACCGCTGGCATGGCGGATGGACCACGCCTACCGGATCATGAACAAGGAGGTGAAGCTCGAGCGGCTTCCCTCGGAGTACATCCGGGATCACTTCTGGTTCACCACGCAGCCGATGGAGGAACCCGACGAGCCGGCCTGGTTCGATGACGTCCTCGGTCTCTTCGAGGCGTCCGGCATGGCCGACAAGATCATGTACTCGTCGGACTACCCGCACTGGGACTTCGACGCGCCCGACGCCTTCCCGCTCTCGGTGCAGCGCCAGCCCGAGCGTATGGCGCGGATCCTGGGCGAGAACGCCAGCGCCCTCTACGGTCTCGACCTGATCCCCGGCACGGGATTCGACCTGCCGCGATGACGATTCGACCGGAACTGCGTTCGGCGAGCGACGCGACCATCGAGGATGCCGTAGCCCACGCCGACCCGATGGCGCTGCGTGGGCTCCTGTACCAGCTCACCGGCGACGAGAGCATCGCCGCCACAGAGGTGGAGCTCGTGCGGGCGGGCAACGTCGAGGTCATGGCGCTGGCGCCCCACGAGGTTGCAAACCTCCAGGCCAAGGCGGCCCGGTTCTTGACGGCCTACCGCGACGAGGGCGCGGGCGAGCTCTCGATCGGCCCGGCCGACCGGCTTCCGCGCAGCCTCGGCCTGGCCGCAGGAGTCGACCTGGCGGAGGCCGAGCTCCCGATGTGGCTCGAGGAGCTGGCGCTCGATCCCTGGGCGCGCGGGCTGAGCTGGCGCCGGTCTCCTGCGCCCGAACGGCTGGACGAGTTCTCCGTGCTCGTCATCGGAGCGGGCTTGGGCGGGCTCAACGCAGCCGTCCAACTCGAGCACGCCGGCATCCCCTACACGGTGGTCGAGAAGAACAGCGGAGTCGGCGGGACGTGGTTCGAGAACCGCTATCCCGGCGCCCGTGTCGACACGGCGAGCCGCAGCTACACCCACATCTACGGCGTCGACTTCGAGTACCCGAACCCGTTCTGCGAGCAGGCCGAGAACGAGAAGTACTTCAACTGGGTCGCCGACAGGTTCGACGTCCGCAAGAACGTCGTCTTCGACACCGAGGTCCGGTCGGCCGTGTGGGACGAGGCGGCGGGTCGCTGGGAGGTCACGGCGCAGGGCCCCGACGGGACGCGCGTCTGGCGGCCCAACGCCATCATCAGCGCGGTCGGCTTCCTCGCGCGCCCGAACATCCCGGAGATCCCGGGCGCGGAGACGTTCGCCGGACTGTCGTTCCACACCGCCCGATGGCCGGCCGACCTCGATCTCAGCGGCAAACGCTTCGGAGTGATCGGCTCGGGTTGCACGAGCTATCAGATGCTCCCGGAGCTGGCCGACCTGGCCGGGCACGTCACGATCTTCCAGCGGACACCCCAGTGGGTGTTCGACCGGCCCGGCTACCTGCATCCCTATCCCGAGCAGGTCACGTGGCTCGACCGCAACTTCCCGTACTTCTCCAACTTCATGCGCTTCCGCAGCATGTGGCTCACCGGCCCGTACGTGCTGAGCCGCTCGTTCGACCTCGATCCGGAGTGGACGGACCCACTCACCCTCAGCGCCCTGAACAAGCAGATCCGTGACGACCGGATCGCGTTCCTCCACCGGAAACTCGGGCATCGCCCCGAGCTGATGGAGAAGATGATCCCGCCCCACCCGCCGATGTCCGCCCGGCCCGTGATCGTCGACGAGAGCAACGGCATCTATGACGCCATCGCGCGCGACGACGTCGCCCTGGTTTCGGAGGGGATACGCGCGCTGACGCCGCACGGCATCACCACCGTGGACGGCCGGGAGCACGCCGTCGACGTGCTCGTCTACGCCACGGGCTTCCGTGCGAACGACTTCCTGTGGCCCATGGAGGTGCGGGGCCGCGGCGGCAGGCGGGTGGAGGAGCTCTGGGCGACCGACGGCCCGCGAGCGTACGTCGGCACCATGCTGCCGGGATTTCCGAACTTCTTCATGCTGTACGGCCCCAACACCAACCCGTTCAGCCTCGGGGTCGTCAATTTCTCGGAGATGATGACGAGGTTCGCGCTCGAGCGCATCGAGCAGCTCATCCTCGACAACCGGGCGTCCGTCGATGTCACGGCAGAGGCCTACTGGCGCTACAACCACGACCTGGACGAGCGCGAGAAGCTCCGCACCTGGAGCGACCCCCGGGCCGACAACTATTACCGCAACGCGTACGGGCGCTCGTCGTCCAACTGTCCGTTCCAAGGCAACGAGATATGGGACTGGCTCCGCCACCCCGAGCCGACGGACTTCGTCGTCAGCTGACCCGCGTACCTCGATCACGATGAGGAGTAATGGCAGTAAAGCTGCGCCACGGCGTTTTCATGGCCCCGTTCCACAAGATGAACGAGAATCCCACGCTCCTCCTCCAGCAGGACATGCAGCTGATTCAGCTGCTCGACGAACTCGGCTTCCACGAGGCCTGGATCGGTGAACACCACTCGGCCGGGATGGAGACGATCGCGTCCCCGGAGCTGTTCATCGCAGCTGTTGCCGAACGCACACGGAACATCCGGCTGGGGACCGGAGTGGTGTCCCTGCCGTACCACAACCCGCTGATGGTGGCGGACCGCATTGTCCAGCTCGACCACATGACACGCGGTCGCGTGATGTTCGGCGTCGGCCCCGGCCTGCTCGCGTCCGACGCGCTGATGCTGGGCATCGACCCCTCGGTCCAGCGGGACCGGATGGCGGAGGGCCTCGACGTCATCCTGCGCCTGTTCAACGGAGAGGTGGTCACGGAGAAGACGGACTGGTACACGCTCGTCGAGGCGTCGCTCCACCTTCCGCCGTACTCGAAGCCCTACCCCGAGGTGTGCGTCGCCAGCGCCGTCACCCCGTCCGGGGGGCGGCTGGCCGGCAAGTACGACCTGGGCATGCTGTGCGTCGCCGCTGGTGAGAACGCCGGCTTCAACGCCCTCGACGTGAACTGGGCGATCGCCAGCGAGGTGGCCGCCGAGCACGGCAGGACGATGGATCCGAGCCGGCTGCGGCTCGTGGTCGGGATGCACCTGGCCGAGACGCGGGAAGAGGCTCTCGAGCAGGTTCGCTTCGGCTTGCAGGAACAGGTCGACTACCTGAACAACAACATGCCTCGCATCTTCGTGCCCGAGGGCGTCGACCTGGTGGACTGGTATGTCGAACAGGGCGCCGCGGTCATCGGCACCCCCGACGACGCGATTGCCCGCATCGAGCGGCTGTACCAGAAGACCCCGGAAATCGGTGCCATCCTGCTGAACGCACACGACTGGGCCACCTGGGAGCACACGAAGAAGTCCTACGAGCTCTATGCCCGCTACGTGATGCCGCATTTCGAGGGGTACAACACACCGCGGCAGAACTCCTACGACTGGGTCACCGCGCACCAGCAGGAACTGACCGATAAACGAAAGATCGCCGCGCGGGCCATGTTCGACAAGCACGAAGCGGAGTGGGCCCAGAAGCGCGCGGCCGACCCGGCCCGGCCCGGTCAGGGTATGGAAGCGGCATTCGGCTGACCTGTCGATCCGGCCGGCGTGTGTATCTGCACACAGCGCGGTCATGAACAGCGGCGAGTGTCATGTTGACGCCGTTTGTCGCAAGGCGTTATTTTCGGAATATCTCGATTCGGCGGCTGTCCGAATACTCGGACAATGGTTCTCTCGATGGGTCACAGCGTCGGAGGGTCCGTCGTGTCGCAACCGGAGGAACTCGATGACGCGCCCTCCCCTCAGCCGCCGCTCCTTTCTGACCCTCTCGGGTGCAGGCCTCGCTGCCCTCGGCCTCGCCGCGTGTTCCGCCCCGCCCGGGCCGAACATCGCCGAGACCGCCGCCGTGGCGCCGGTCGACCCGGACTTCATCAAGAAGAACTTCGCCGGTCCCGGAGGTGCCGCGGTGGGCGCCGGGCTGCCGATCACCGTCGGAGCGACGTTGTTGCTGAGCACGTTCCAGGCGTACTACGGGCAGCTCAGCCTCAGGGGCATGGAGTTGGCGGCCGAGCAGATCGCGGCCGCGGGTGGGCCGCAGTTCACGTTCGTTCCGAAGGACGTCGCGGCGTCCACCACCGCGGGTGCCGATGCTGTCCGCGACTTCGCCTCGCGCAAGATCGGAATGGTGCTGGCCGCCAACGTCTTCAACGTGGGGAGCATGGTCGGCCCACTGGCCCAGTTCAAGATTCTCGGTATCGATCCGGGCGGTGGCACGTCCACGCTCTTCCAGAAGCTGCCCTACGTGTGGGGCGCCCGCGCCCTCGCGCCCAACGACACATTCCCCATCGGCCTGCAGTACATGACCGCCGCACTGCCCGATGCGCGCAAGATCACGCTGCTCAACACGAACTCCGGCGACTTCAGTGCTGCGCTCGAGGCCGACTTCCGCAACGCGGTGTCGAAGTTCGGTCCGAAAGGAGCCGAGGTCTCCACCGTCGTCTACATCGCGACGAACGCCGGTGGCGACTTCACGGCGGCCCTCACGGAGGCGCGCCGGATCAAGCCTGACGTGTTCTTCACCCCGCTCTACGGCAGCGACCCACCCGCGTTCATGAAGAAGTTCGCCACCAGCGGTCTCGAAGCCAAGGTGATCGGGTCGGACTACGCGTCCTCGACGGCTGAGATCGCCGGCTCCGCGATGAACGGGTACGTGTTCGCCGCCGACTACTTCGACAGCAATCCGCGCAACGACTGGGGCACGTACTTCGTCTCGACCTACTACGCCAAGCACAAGGAGATCCCCGACTACTTCCCGGCCAACTACTACGAGTCGACTTTTCTGCTCTGGGAGCTGGTCAAGCGGGTCATCAAGAAGGGTGGTGACCCGCAGGACGGGGAGCAGCTGCAGAACGCGCTGCTCGACGATCCCACGTTCAGCAGCGTCTACGGGACGGGCTCGCCGACGGGGCGGCTGGAGTTCGACCCGGTGACCCACACACTCGCCACTCGCCCCATGGGGATCTTCGAGGTGCGCGACACGGTGCCCAAGCTGCTCGCCTCCGGCGACATCGGTGGGCGCGACTTCTCACTCTCCAAGCCCTGAGCCCGGCGAACCCATAGAGAGGAGTGCCGTGGAGATACAACATCTCATCCAGCTGCTGATCAACGGGCTCGTCGACGGCACCAAGATCGCGTTGCTCGCCGCCAGCTTCGGGCTGATCATCTCCATCACCCGGCGGTTCCACGTCGCCTACATCTCGACGTACGTCCTCGCCGTGTACACGGCGATCTTCTTCGTCCGCACGTTCTACCTCATCGTGCCGATCGCCGTGATCATCGGTCTCGCCGTCGGCACGGCGCTGGGCGTCCTGCTCGAGCTGATCGTGTACCGGCCGATCAGCCGGCGGGCCGAGCGCACGGGCAACGACCCGCTCATCCCCGTCTTCATCGCCTCGCTCGGTGTCACGGTCGTCGTGCAGAACGCGCTGTCGATCGGCTTCAACACCCAGCCGCTGCCGCTGGAGGTCATCCCGCCGGCAGGTGTGCTGATCGGGGAGGTCAACTTCACCAACCTCGACGTCGTCACGGTGATCGTGGGCATCGTGATCATCGGTGCCCTGCAGTACTTCCTCACGCGCACCCGCTGGGGCCGGTGGATCGGCGGGGTGCGGGTGAACCCGACGATGGCGGCATCGGTGGGCATCAACACCGGCCGGATGTTCCTGCTGGTGTTCGCGATCGGCTCGCTGGTCAGCGGCATCCTCGGGATGATCGACGCCACCAACACGGCGGCGAGCCCCGGCATGGGCTTCGACAGGGTGTTCTACGGGTTCGTCGTCGCCGCGCTGGCCGGCGCGTCCGCCTCACCGGTGAAGCTGGCCGTGTACGGCGTGGCCATCGGTGAGGTCGCGAGCCTCTCCGCGTTGTTCATCGCTCCCGCATGGAGCGTCCTCGTGGTCTTCTCGATCTTGCTGATCTACGTCGCCGTACGGGCGGTGCAGGTGGTCGCGCCGTCCGTCCGCGCGCGGTTCGCCCCGTCCCCGGCCGCGCCCGGAGGTGCGTCCTCATGAACATCGACCTGGTCAACCAGATCCTGATCATGATCATGTTCGCCGCGTCCCTCAACCTGATCCTGGGCTACACGGGCCAGCCGACGATCGCCCACGCCGCCTTCGGCGCGGTCGGCGGCTACACCGCGGCGCTGTTCTCCATCTACCTCGGAGTGCCGTTCCTGGTCGGGCTGCTGCTGGCGATCGTCGTCGGATACCTGTTCGGCGCCCTGGTCAGCCTCCCGGCACTCGCGCTGGGCTCCGACTGGGTCATCCTGCTGACCCTCGCGTTCGCCTACATCGTCAACCAGCTGACGATGACGTTGCCCGCGCTCGGCGGCGGCTACAACCTCACCGGCGTTCTGCCGATCTCCCTGTTCGGACAGCAGATCACGGATCCGGGCGCGATCTTCTGGGTGTTCCTGGTGATCTCCCTCCTCGTCGTGGCGGTCTGCTGGCGCCTGGGGGAGTCGGCGTTCGGACGCGTGCTCAAGGGCCTGCGTGAGGACGAGGCGGCCACCCGGTCGCTCGGCAAGAACACCACCCGGTTCAAGGTGTCGGTGTTCGCCCTGACGTCGGGCATCGCGGGCCTCGCCGGCGCGTGCCTCGTCTACTACTACTCGACGGCGAACGCGCTGTTCTTCTCGCTGAACCAGTCGATCGCGATGATGTCGATGGTCATCATCGGTGGTTCCGGAAACATGATCGGAGCGATCGTCGGCGCCATCCTGATCCAGGGCTCCACTCCGTTCCTCCAGAACGTCGTGGCGATCGCGCCGGAGCAGGCCACGTTCGTCCAGCAGGTGATCTACGGCCTGGCGCTCGTGCTGGTGAGCATCCTGCGGCCGTCGGGGATCGTGAAGGAACGGGCGGGAGCGTCGCTGCGTGGGCTCCTGCGGCGCCGGGGGATCGCCACCGAGGCGGCCGCCGTGGGTGGTCCGACCGAAGTCGCGAGCGATCGCAACGCCGTGGGCGAGGTCGCAGTGCCACGGGCGCTACCCGCTGCCGTGGGTAGCGCCGGGCACCGACCCGTGGCGTTGGCCGGCAGCGGGGCCGGTGCGGCAGGCCTTCCTGCACTGCCACCGCCGCCCGACACCGCGCCGCTGCCGTCACCGTCGGAGGCCGCAGACGGTCGGCGCGTCGTGCTGCGCGTCACCGGCCTGCGCAAGCGCTTCGGCGGCATCGTCGCCGTCGACGGGGTGGACCTCGAGCTCGAACGCCATCGCCTCACCGCCCTCATCGGCCCGAACGGCGCGGGCAAGAGCACCTTGTTCGGCCTCTGGACCGGCTTCATCTCTCCCGACGAGGGGCGCGTCGAGCTGGAAGGCGAGTCGATCGTCGGCCTCACCCCGGACGCCGTGGTGTCCCGCGGCATGGTCCGCTCCTTCCAGGACACTCGGCTGTTCCAGGCGATGACGGTGCTCGAGAACGTCGTGATGGCGGTGCCCGGCCAGTCCGGCGAGGCATTCGGCCGGCTCCTGTTCGACCCGATCCGCGGGCGCCGCGACGAACGCCGTGCCGTCGACCAGGCCATGAGCTATCTCGAGACCGTCGGCATGGCTGAGCGCGCCGGCGTGGTGGTCGGCAGCCTCGGGCACGGTCACCAGAAACTGGTGGCGATCGCCAGGGTGCTGGCCACCGACGCGCCCGTGCTGCTGCTCGACGAGCCCACCAGCGGCGTCGACCCGGCGTGGGTGGACGAGGTGGCCACCGTCGTCCGCAGGCTGCCCGAGCTGGGTCGCACCGTCTGCATCGTCGAGCACAATCTCTCGTTCCTGGAGAAGCTCGACGCCCACTGCTACTTCCTCGAGATGGGCAAGGTCCGTTCACAGGGCCGGCTCTCCGCTCTCATGGCCGATGAGGAGCTGCGGCATGCCTACTTCGGCGTCTGAGGCGATCACCGAAACCACCACGGTGCTACGGGTGTCCGGCCTCGAGGCCGGCTACGCGAGCAAACCCGTCGTGCACGGGGTGTCGATGGAGGTTCCGAGCGGGAAGATCACCGCGGTCTTCGGCCACAACGGCGCGGGCAAGAGCACCACGATGAAGGCGATCGCCGGGCTGTTGCCGTGCTTCGCAGGCACCGTCGAGCTCTTCGGCGAGGACGTCACGGCGAAGCCTGCGAGCCACCGCGTCGCGCGGGGCCTGGTCGCGCTGCCACAGGAGAAGGCCGTCTTCTCCTCGGTGTCGGTGTGGGAGAACCTCGAGCTGGGCGCGGCCATCGTCGACGACCGCACGCTCATCGACGAGCGCCGCGAGCGGGTGGTCGCGCTCTTCCCGCGCCTCGGCGAGCGCCGCACCCAGCTGGCCGGCTCGATGAGCGGTGGCGAGCAGCGCATGCTCAGTCTCGGTATCGCGCTCATGGCCGGCGCCCGCGTCCTGCTGCTCGACGAGCCCTCCCTCGGCCTCGCGCCGAAGGTCAACCAGAACCTGCTCGACGCGGCCAGACAACTGGTCGAGCAGGACGGGCTCTCGGTCGTGCTCGTGGAGCAGGCGATCGGCACCGCGCTCGAGTACTGCGATCACGTCTACGTGATGCGCAGCGGCCAGTTCGTGGCGGAGTGCACCGGCGACGAGGCCCGCGCCCGTGACGACTGGTGGGAGGTCTTCTGAATCGCCCAGCTCGCTCACCAGCCCTAGGCAGGATCATCTCGCTCACTCGGGAGGCCACGGTGGCATCGACCCGCGACGACGCACTCGCCCGGCTCATCGGGCCCGGCGGACCCTTCGAGATCCGCGAGCAGGACGTTCTCGGCGTGCAGGTGCGCGCGTATCAGGTCGGCCCGCACACCCTCACCGAGGTGCTCGAGGCGAGCCGCGTCTGGGGAAACCGCGACTACCTCGTCTACGACGACGAGCGCTACACCTATGAGCAGCACTACGACGTCGTCGCAGGGCTGGCGCACCACCTCGCCGAGAACTACGGGATCGGGCCGGGCGATCGCATCGTCATCGCCATGCGCAACTACCCGGAGTTCCCGCTCTTCTTCTGGGCGGCGCAGGCACTCGGCGCGGTCGCCGTGCTGCTCAACGCGTGGTGGACGGAGCACGAGCTGCAGTTCGGGCTCGACGACAGCGAGGGCGTGTTCCTGGTCGTCGATCGCGAACGGCTCGAGCGGATGCAGCGGATCATCCCCGCTGCACGCCGGCTCCGCGGAGTCGTCTCGGTGCGCACCGAGCAGGCGCTCGACGGGGTGGTGCCGTTCGCGGAGATGCGGAAGCACCTCCAGGCGGGGTTGACGCTGCGGCCGGTGGAGATCGACACCGACGACCTCGCCACGATCCTCTACACCTCGGGCACCACCGGCCGCGCCCGCGGTGCGATGCACTCACACCGCAACCACTGCACGAACCTGCTCAACGCACAGCTCAACGGGGCTATCGCAGCCGAGATGGCCGGAATCGAACCGGACCTGGAGCCGGCCCCACAGCGCGGCGGGCTCGCGCACATGCCGCTGTTCCACATCAGCCAGCTGTCGTCGCTCTACATCGGCATGGCTGCCGGCTCGAAGTCGGTGCTCATGTACCGGTGGGACGCCGAGCGGGCGCTCGAACTCATCGAGCGAGAGCGCCTGACGTCGTTCGGCGGTGTGCCACTGCAGGTCCAGGGCCTGTTCGACTCGCCGTCGTTGAACACGCGCGACCTGTCGAGCCTCGAGTCGTTCGGGTTCGCCGCCACCGCGATCGCCCCGGAGAAGGTCCTGCGAGTGCAGAAGCTGTTCGGCGGGCGGGTGGCCGCGGGCACGGGATACGGCATGACCGAGGCGACGTCGGCCGTCACGCTGATCGGTGGTCAGGAGTACTGGGAGCACCCCGACAGCGTGGGGCGGCCCACCCCGGTCAACGACATCAAGATCGTCGACGAACTGGGCGACGAGGTCCCGACCGGTGAGGTCGGGGAGCTGTGGGTGAAGGGCCCCAACATCGTGCGCGGCTACTGGCGCAGCCCGGAAGCCACGGCCCTGGCCTTCAGCGACGGCTGGCACCACAGCGGCGACGTCGCGCGCGTCGACGACGAGGGCCGTGTCTACCTGGTGGACAGGATCAAGGATGTCGTGATCCGCGCCGGGGAGAACGTCTACTGCGGGGAGGTCGAGGCTGTGCTCTACGACCACCCGGCGGTGCACACGGCCGCGGTGTTCGGCCTTCCTCACGAGCGGCTCGGCGAAGAGGTCGCCGCCGTAGTCCGGCTCGCCGACGGATACGGGTCGACCACGGCCGAGGAACTGCAGGCGCACACGGCCGAGCGTCTTGCCCGGTTCAAGGTGCCCTCGCGCATCGAGTTCATCACCGAGGACGTACCGCGCACGGCGACGGGGAAGATCATGAAACGGGCATTGAGGGACGGGCTCGTCGGCTCGTCCGGCACCGGCCAGGCGGCCGGCCGTTGAACGCGATTCCGCAGCAACCGAGCAGGAAGGCCGACATGACAGCGGACCCCTACACGACGAGCTACGAGAACCTGCTCCTCGACCGGGTGGGCAAGGACGGGCGGGTCGGGCGGATCACGCTCAACCGCCCGAAGAAGATGAACGCGCTCAGCCAGGAGCTGCTCTACGAGCTCAACGACGCGTTGCACCGGCTGGAGAGCGACTACGACACCCGCGTGATCATCCTGCGTGGCGCGGGCCGCACCTTCAGCGCGGGCTACGACCTCACGCCTCCGCGCGATCAGGGCGCGGACGCGGTCGTCCGATCCTTTCGCACCGTCGACGAGCAGGGGCGACGGCTCGTGATGGGCGTGCGCACCGGCATGCAGCAGATCGTCGACATCCAGATGTACTTCTGGAACATGGCCAAGGTGACCGTCGCGCAGGTCCACGGCTACGCGCTCGCGGGTGGGTGCGAGATCGCGATGATGGCCGACCTGGTCGTCGCCGCGGATGACGCCCAGCTCGGGCACCCCGGCAACCGGTTCGGCACCTCCCGCACGGGTGTCATCTGGCCCTTGGTGATGGGCATGCGCGCGGCGAAGGAGCTCTACTACACCGGGTCCTCGATCAGCGGCAAGCGGGCGGAGGAGGTCGGGATGATCAATCACGCCTGGCCCGCCGACGAACTGGAGGACCGCGCGATCGACTACGCCGACAACATCGCCAACCTCACGTCGGATCACCTGGCGATCCTCAAGCAGAACATGAACCGGTTCTACGAGAACATGGGCATCTACTCGTCCGTGCGCAGCTCCGCCGACTACGACGCGATGAGCCAGGCCACCGCCCAGGCGTACGAGTTCCATGACCGCATGGCGGACGCCCACCGCAACGGCACGGGCATCGGTCCTGTCCTCGAATGGCGCGACGGCCCGTACAACGACTACCGGGCGCGCCAGGAGAAGGGCTGATGACACACCGATGACGGAGGCCGGTCCGACACACAGACCGTCCACGCACGACTCCGCCCGCCGGTTCCGGTCCTCGCGGCCGTCCCCGGCGATGCCCAGGGACATCTACGTCCTCTCGCTGGTGGCGGTCATCGTCGCTCTCGGTTTCGGCATCGTCGGGCCTGCGATCCCGCTGCTCGCCGCGGACTTCGGCGTCGGCAAGACGGCGGCCGCCACGGCGGTGAGCGCGTTCGCCCTCTGCCGGCTGGCGTCGGCACTCGCCAACGGTGTGTTGGTGGAGCGGCTCGGCGCGCGGCGTGTCCTCGCATGCGGGCTGGTGCTCCAGGCGGTCACCACCTTCGTCGCGGGGCTGGCGCCCAGCTTCGCCTGGGTGGTGATCCTGCGGTCGGTGGGCGGGATCGGCAGCGCCGCATTCACCGTGGCGGCGATGTCGCTGCTGCTCCGGACCGCGCTGCCCACCCAGCGCGGCCGAGCCACCAGCATGTTCCAGGGCGGATTCATGGTGGGCGCGATCGTCGGGCCTGCGGCGGGTGGGTTTCTCACCGCGATCGAACCGCGGGTGCCGTTTCTCGTGTACGGCGCGATTCTCACGGTCGCGGCGGTGGTCGGCATGCTCTTGCTGAGCCGGCAGCCGACCTTGCCGCCCGACGACGCGAACGACCTCGACGGGGCGTCCGATGACGCCCTCCGCGCCGAGGCGCTGCTGGCCGAGCACGCGGACGAGGGCGGCGCGGCTGCCCCGCGCACGACCACGTCACGGGGAGCAGCGGATCGCAGAGCACTGACCCGCGCGTTCGCAGCATGTCTGGTCGCGAACCTCGGTGTCGGATGGATGCTGTACGGCGTCCGCAGCTCGCTCATGCCGATCTATGTGGTGGAGGAGCTGGGCCGCAGCGCGGTGTGGGCCGGATCCGCCTTCCTCGTCGGGTCCGTCGCGCAGGTCATCGTGCTGTTGCGGGCGGGCCGGATCGTCGACACGTGGGGGCGGCGGCCTGCGATGCTGCTCGGCAGCGGTGTGATGACGGCGGCCGTGCTGGCACTCGCGCTACTGCCGCCGAACCTGGGCGTGTTCCTCGGCGCGATGGCGGTGCTCGGTGTCTCGGGCGCGTTCCTCGGCTGCGCTCCGGCGGCAGTGCTCGCCGACATCAGCGGGGGGCGGCCCGGCAAGCGGGTGGCGATCTTCCAGATGTTCTCCGACGGGGGCGCGGTGGTCGGGCCGTTGGTGTCGGGGTTGCTCGTCGACGTGTTCTCGTACTCCGTCGCCTTCATCTCGGGAGCCGTCGTGCTCGGCGTCGGGCTCCTCGGTGCCCTGCTGATGCCCGAAACGTTGGTTCCTGCTCGGGCCTCGCGGCGCAGGTAGCGGGAGGAGAGCCGGCGTATTCCGGACCGGATCGGACCGGCGTCTCCTCGAAGGTTGATTGTCCGTTCTGGTGAAGGGAATTGAGATGACACATGTCGAGACGGTGCGCGGCGCCGCCGGCACCGAGACGCTCGGCCGCGTTCTCATGCACGAGCACGTCTTCATCCTGACCTCTGACATCAACTACAACTTTCCCGAGATCTCGGGTTGGGAGGAGGACAAGCGCGTCGACGAGGCGGTCGAGCGGCTCGCCTCGTTGCGAGACGCCGGAATCGACACGATCGTCGACCTCACGGTGCTCAACATGGGCCGCTTCATACCGCGCCTGCAGAAGATCAACGAAAAAGTCGACATCAACATCATCGCCGCCACCGGGCTCTACACGTTCGACGCGCTCCCGACGTTCCTCTCCGCGGTCGGGCCCGGTACCCGGCTGGGCGGCGAGGAGCCGATGATCGAGATGTTCGTCAAGGACATCGTCGACGGAATCGCCGGCACCGGTGTGAAGGCGGCCATCCTGAAGTGCTGCACCGACCAGCCCGGGATCACCCCAGGGGTCGAGCGGGTGCTGCGCGCGGTGGCCGCGGCCCACCGGGAGACCGGTGTCCCGATCTCCACCCACACCGACAGCCACACCCGCCGCGGTCTCGACCAGCAGGACTTCTTCGAGCGCGAAGGAGTGGACCTCTCCCGTGTGGTGATCGGCCACTCCGGCGACACCACGGACCTGGACTACCTCACCGAGATCATCCGCCGTGGTTCCTATCTCGGAATGGACCGGTTCGGGATGGACCTGCTGCTGCCGTTCCAGGACCGGGTCCAGGTCGTCGCGACGCTGTGCGAGCGTGGCTTCGCCGACCGGATGGTGCTCTCGCACGACGCCAGCTGCTACATGGACTGGAGCCCTGCCGAGCGCGTCCCGGACGCCCTGCGGATGCCGAACTGGCACTACAACCACATCAGCACGGACGTCATCCCGGCACTCAAGGAGCGTGGGGTCACCGACGAACAACTCGACGAGATGCTGATCAACAACCCGCGCCGCATCTTCGAAGCGCCACGCGAACGCTACTGACCCGCCCGACCCGAGGAGCCCATTCACCACATCCACCGGTCGGCCTGCACCCCACGTGTGGACGGTCCGATCCGCAGCGTGCAGATGTCATTGCGCGACGGTGGCGTGAATGGGCTCCTCCACACTTGACGACGGTCGCCGCCGGCCGCGGGGGCGCCAATTCGTGTGTCCCATTCGAGATATCGAACAGGTGTCGAGGTCTCGACGTGATCCCTTGACATCGACCGGCGGGTAAAGGATATTCGAGTGGGTCCTGCAGCGTGGGGCCGGCGAGTCGAGTTCGGCGTCAATGCCTCGTGCGTGTCATGGGCAAACGCTGCTCGAGGAGGAGCGATTATGGCGAATGTCCACGTTCTGCCGATGTGATCGGCGAATCGGTCGGGCTCGGCCGCAGACAATGGTGATCGATCTTCGGATACGCACGTGAACGACGGTGCGCGCTAAGAGTTGGTGTCGTACGCGTTCATTCATGCACGAATCGGTCGGCATCGAATGACGCAGATCAATGGTTCATCCTTCAATGGCGATGGGAGAAACCGTGGCTCAGGCGGGCCGGAATCGGGCTGTAGGTGGTCCGACAGCGGCAAGGCAGCGGCGTGGTGTTCTGGGTGTCGTCCTGATCGCGGTTGTCGCCATGCTGCTCGCCGCGTGCGGCGGGGGCACGCGCTCGCAGAGTGGCAACGACGTCGGTGAGCCGCAGTTCGCCACCGGCGACATCGACCGGAACGCCACCCTGCGCTGGACACAGCAGACCACACCGACGTCCTTCGACCCGATGACGAGCCAGTCCGAGCTCGACATGGCCTGGCTGGTTCCCGTCTACGACCGCCTCACGATGGTCGACGAGTCGGGTGCGCCGGAGCCGATGCTCGCCACGTCGTGGGAACTGGCGCCGGACGGGTCCGCGCTGATCATGAAGCTCCGCGCGGGGATCACCTTCTCGGACGGGAACCCCGTCGACGCCGAGGCCGTCAAGGCGAACCTCGACCGCTACATGACCAACGAGCGCTCGCGCCTGAAGAACGACATCCTCATGATCGCGAGCGTCGACGTGGTCGACCCCGCCACGGTGAAGATCAACCTGAAGGGGCCGGGCGGCGCATTACCGAACGTGCTGGCCTCGCGCGTCGGCATGATGGTCTCGCCTGCGGCGTTCAACAACCCCGACCTCGACCAGAAGCCCGTGGGGGCCGGCGCCATGGTGCTGAGCTCCGCACGGCCCGACACGCAGTACACCTACACCCGTCGCGCCGACTACTGGGACGACGACGCCTACCGCGTGAAGACCCTCGACGTCGTCGTCAACAACGGCTCGGGCGTGGTGAACCTGCTGCGGACGAACGAGCTGGACCTCGGCGGTCTGCTCGGCCCACCTGCGAAGGAGGCCGAAGCCGCCGGCATCAAGCTGTTCCGCAGCGACGCCATCTCCGGCGCCCGAATCCTGCTCAACCCGGCCCGCAGCGAGCTGGGCTCCAAGGAGGTCCGGCAGGCGTTCAGTCTTGCGATCGACCGTGACGCCCTGTCCGAGGTGGCGTTCAACGGCGACTGCCGCAAAACCGTCCAGCCGTTCCCGGAGGGCCACTTCGCCCACTCGGCGACGGTCGACGCCGAGCGTGACGACTGGGGCTGGACCCGCAACGTCGCCAAGGCGAAGGAGCTGCTGGCCCAGGCCGGCCTGCCCAACGGGTTCGACATGGACATGCTCGTGCCGGCAACGCCGTCGAACGAGACGAGGGCGTCGCTGTACCAGCAGAACCTGGCCGAGGTCGGTATCCGGGTCAACCTCCGGGTCGTCGACGTGGTGCAGGCACGGATCATGTTCGGCCAGGGCGAGGGCGACTCCTACGCGGGCGATGGTGGCTCCTACACCGATCCGTCGATCTTCACGGCGCAGCACTACCTGAAGGACGGCGCGCAGAACCCGGGTGACCTCACCGACCCGCTGCTCACCGACCTGGTGAACAAGGCTGCCGAGCCCATCGACGTCACGGAGCGGTCCGCGCTGTACGACAAGGTCTTCGCTCGCGCGTTCGAGCTGGGTCCGGTGCACGTCTACGTCTGCAACCACACCCTTCCGAGCGGCTACCTGGACGACGTGGTCGGGCTGGGCGAGTTCACCGGTGCGGCCGGCAACGACGGCCTTCGCAGCGCGGCCAAGGTCAAGACGTCATGACTGGTCTCATCGCCCGGCGCGTGGCAAGCATCATCCCGGTGATGCTCATCGTCAGCTTCCTGACGTTCTCGCTGACCTACCTCGTCCCCGGCGACGCCGCGTCCGTCGCCGCGGGTGAGAGCGCCACACCGGAGCAGATCGAGCTCGTCCGTCAGCAGCTCGGACTGGACCGCCCCTTCTTCGTCCAGTACGCGAGCTGGCTCGTGCAGGTGGTGCAGGGTGATCTCGGCACCTCGCTGCTCAGCAGCAGGCCGGTACTCGCCTCGCTGGCCGACGCCCTGCCGGTGACGCTCTCGCTCACGGTCCTCGCGCTGCTGCTCGCCGTCGTCGCCGGACTGACGCTGGGCATCATCGCCGGGCTGCGTCCGGGCACCGCCATCGATCGCCTCTCCACCGCCGTTGCGACGCTCGGCATCTCGATGCCGAGCTTCTGGCTCGGTCTGATCCTGGTCAGCGTGTTCGCGGTGCAGCTCGGGCTGGCACCGGTGGCCGGCTACGTCCCGATCGCCGAGGGCGGCGTCGTCGGCTGGTTCCAGCATCTGCTGCTGCCTGCGGTCGCGCTCGGCACGGTCACGGCAGCCGAGGTGACGCGCCAGACTCGTGCCGGCGTCGTCGACGTCACCGAGCAGGACTACATCCGCACCGCCGTGGCCAAGGGGTTGCCCCGGCACCTGGTGGTCGTCAAGCACACGCTGAAGAACGCGGCGATCCCGGTGGTCACGGTGTTCGGGCTGCAGGCCTCGGCCCTGATCGGCGGGGCGATCGTCATCGAGCGGATCTTCGCGATCCCCGGCCTCGGCACGCTCGCGATCGACTCGGTGATCAACCAGGACTTCCCGGTGGTCCAGGGCTTCGTCCTGATGATCACGCTCTTCGTGCTGCTGGTCAGCTTCCTCGTCGACACCTCGTATCTGTACTTCAACCCGAAGGTGAGGCAGTCGTGAGCATCCCCGGCGTCGCCTCTCCGGCCGCGGTGACCGGGATTCCTCCGGCCGCGCGTTCACCGATGCGGGCCTTCGGCAGGCGGCTCCTGCGGAGCAAGGTCAACCTGGCGTGCCTCGCCTTCGTGCTGCTCATCGTGGTCTGCGCGATCCTCGCGCCGGTGCTGGCGCCCTACGACCCCAACCTGCAACACCTTGCGAGCCGTTACCTGCCCCCCTTCAGCAGCTCGCAGTTCATCCTGGGCACGGACGATCTCGGTCGCGACGTGCTCAGCCGCGCCCTCTATGCCAGCCGCGTGTCGGTCACCGCGCCGCTGATCTCGGTCGGAGTCGCGCTGGCCGCAGGCGTCTCGTTCGGGTTGGTCGCCGGGTTCGCAGGCGGCCGGGTCGACTGGTTGCTCAGCCGGCTCGCCGACGCGTTCAACTCGATCCCGGCGCTGGTGCTCGCCCTCGCGGTGATCGCCGTGCTCGGGCCCGGCCTGGTGAACGCGATGCTGGCCATCGGCCTCGCGTCGGCGCCGCGGCTGTTCCGCGTGGTGCGCGGGGCGAGCCTCGCGGTGCGGGAGGAGACCTACATCGAGGCGAGCATCGTCGTCGGCTGTTCGAGGCTGCGCACCGTGCTCGTGCACGTCCTGCCGAACGTCCGCTCGCCCCTGCTCGTCCAGACCAGCTTGTTGATGTCGTTGTCGCTGCTCGCCGAGGCTGCGCTGAGCTTCCTCGGGCTCGGCATCCAGCCGCCGGCCCCGAGCTGGGGGGCGATGCTGCGCACGGCGTTCGAGCAGCAGTTCCTCGGCCCATGGCTGGTCGTCGTGCCCGGCTTGTTGATCATGCTCATGGTCCTGTCGTTCAACCTGCTCGGCGATGGCATCCGGGATGCCATCGGCCGTGAGCGGAGGTCGTGATGAACGCAGCCGCGAGCCGCGAGCCGCTGCTCGAGATCCGCGATCTGCAGATCGAGTTCGACTCCGACGACGGCTGGATGCGGGTCGTCGACGGTGTCCGGCTCGACGTCCCCCAGGGTGGTGCCCGGGCGTTGGTCGGGGAGTCGGGCTCGGGGAAGACCGTCACCGCGCTCGCCGTCATGGGACTGCTCCCGAAGCGGCACAGCCGGATCCCCGGCGGCCGGATCCGCCTGCAGGGGCGCGACCTGCTCGGCCGGACCGAGCGGCAGATGCGCGGGGTCCGCGGCACCGAGATCGCGATGATCTTCCAGGAGCCCATGACCAGCCTCAACCCGGCCTACACGGTCGGTGAGCAGATCGCCGAGACCGTCCGTGTGCACACCGGAGCCTCCCGTCGGGAGGCCTGGGCGCGCACGGTGGAGTCGCTCGACCTCGTCGGAATCCCTGCCGCCAGGCGTCGCGCGGCGGAGTATCCGCACACGTTCAGCGGCGGAATGCGCCAGCGGGTGATGATCGCGATGGCGATCTCGTGCCGCCCGAAGCTCCTGATCGCGGACGAGCCGACGACCGCTCTCGACGTCACGGTCCAGGCGGCGATCCTGCAGCTGTTGCGGGAGCTGCGCGAGAGCACGTCGATGGCGGTCCTGCTCGTCACCCACGACCTGGGCGTCGTCGCGGACTTCTGCGACGAGGTGACGGTCATGTACGCCGGTCAGCCGGTGGAGGAGGCCGGCACCGTCGAGCTCTTCGCCGACCCGCGCCACCCCTACACGTCCGGGCTCCTGCGGGCGATGCCGCAGGCGGCTCACGCCGGGCTCGACCTCAGCTCGATCCCCGGCGTGGTGCCGCGCCCGGACCAGATGCCCACCGGCTGCCGCTTCCACCCTCGCTGCAGCCACGCCAGGAACGACCTCTGCGACACGGAGGAGCCCGAGCTCGCCCTCCTCGACGACACCCGCGCGAGCCGCTGCCTGCGGATCCAGCGCGGCGAGATCGACCGGCTGCCACGCATCGTCGACGACCGCATCGCGGCCGCCGGCGCAGGACTGGACGGGGGAGCGGGATGAGGCGGGCGACGACGGCACAACCGGTCGATGCCACCGCGGCGACCGTGGATGAGGCGCCGTTGGTGGAGGTTCAGGATCTGCACAAGACATTCCGGCGCGGCGCGGGCTTCCTGCGCCGGGGCGGCACCGCCGTGCGGGCCGTCGACGGCGTGGGCTTCTCCATCCGCGAGGGGGAGACGCTCGGCATCGTGGGCGAGTCGGGATCGGGCAAGTCGACCACCGGCCGGCTGCTGCTGCGGCTCCTCGAACCCGACTCCGGGCGCGTGCGGTTCGCCGGGCAGGACGTGCTGTCGGTGTCGCGGAGCGAGTTCCGCCGCCGACGCCGGGACATGCAGATGATCTTCCAGGACCCGTACGCATCGCTGGATCCGACGAAGACCATCGGAGCCTCGGTCGGCGAGCCGCTGAAGATCTTCGAGAACCTCTCGCGCGCCGAACGTGACGACCGGGTGCGCGAGATGCTCGGCCGCGTCGGACTGCGGCCGGACTACCTCACGCGCTACCCGGCCGAGATGTCCGGCGGGCAGCGCCAGCGCGTCGCCATCGCGCGGGCGCTCTCGATCAACCCCAGGCTCGTGGTGGCGGACGAGGCGGTCTCCGCGCTGGACGTCTCCACACAGTCCGACGTGCTGAACCTGATGCGTCACCTGCAGCGCGACCTTCGCCTCACCTATCTGTTCATCTCGCACAACCTGAGCGTCGTGCGGCACATGAGCGACCGCATCGCGGTGATGTACCTCGGCCGGATCGTGGAGACCGGCCCGGCCGAGCAGGTCTACCTCGAGCCGCTGCATCCCTACACGCGTGCGCTGCTCTCCGCGATCCCGGTGCCCGACCCGCTGGCACAGCGTTCGCGGCCCAAGATCGTGCTCACCGGGGACGTCCCCGATCCGGCACACCCGCCCGCCGGCTGCAACTTCGTGTCGCGGTGCCCTCTGGCGATGTCGATGTGCCACGAGGTGGATCCCGGACTCGAGCCGATGCGGGAATCGAGCGCTGTCGCCTGTCATCTGCATACCGGGAACAGCCGTTGAGCTGCCTGGTTTCCTCGCGAACACCGAATAGGACGTGCATGACTTCTCAGGTGAATCACTGGATCGGTGGAACGGAGTCCGGCGGCTCTGCCGCGCGTAGCTCTCCGGTGTACGACCCGGCCACCGGAATTGTCTCGGCGCAGGTCGTTCTCGGTTCGGCGAGTGACGTCGACGAGGCCGTTCGAGCTGCGCGAGAGGCGTTTCCGGCCTGGCGCGACGCATCGCTCGCCCGTCGGCAGACCGTGCTCTTCACATTCCGGGAACTGCTCAACCAGCGCAAGTCCGAGCTCGCCGAGATCATCACGGCGGAGCACGGCAAGATACTCGACGACGCGCTCGGCGAGGTCGCTCGCGGGCAGGAGGTCGTCGAGTTCGCGTGCGGCCTCCCGCATCTGCTGAAGGGCGGGTACAGCGAGAACGCCTCCACCCGGGTCGACGTGCACTCGGTGCGTCAGCCGCTCGGTGTCGTGGCCGTCATCTCGCCGTTCAACTTTCCGGCGATGGTCCCGATGTGGTTCTTCCCGATCGCCATCGCGTGCGGGAACACGGTGGTGCTCAAGCCATCGGAGAAGGACCCGTCGGCGGCGGTGTGGCTCGCTCGGCTGTGGGCCGAGGCGGGTCTCCCGCCGGGGGTGTTCAACGTCGTCCACGGCGACAAGGAAGCCGTCGACCGGCTGCTCGAACATCCCGACGTCCGGGGCGTGTCGTTCGTCGGCTCGACGCCCATCGCGCGCCACGTCTACGAGACCGCTACGCGGCACGGCAAGCGCGTGCAGGCCCTGGGCGGCGCGAAGAACCACATGGTGGTCCTTCCCGACGCCGACCTCGACCTCGCTGCCGACGCCGCCGTCAACGCGGGCTTCGGCTCGGCGGGCGAGCGTTGCATGGCGGTGTCCGCGGTGGTGGCCGTCGAGCCCGTGGCCGACGAGCTCATCCGCAAGATCGTCGAGCGGATGGCCCGCATCCGCACCGGCGACGGACGGCGCTCCTGCGACATGGGTCCGCTCGTCACGGCCGCGCACCGTGATCGTGTCGCCTCCTACCTCGACGCGGGTGTGACGGAGGGCGCCACCCTCGTCGTCGACGGTCGCAAGGTCGAGCCCGACGGCGCACCGGACGGTTTCTGGCTCGGCCCCACGCTGTTCGACGACGTGAGCCCGACGATGAGCATCTACACCGACGAGATCTTCGGTCCGGTCCTCTCGGTGCTGCGCGCGGAGTCGTTCGACAACGCGATGACGCTGGTCAACAGCAATCCGTACGGCAACGGCGCCGCGATCTTCACCAATGACGGCGGCGCGGCGCGGCGCTTCGAGTCCGAGGTCGAGGCGGGGATGGTCGGCATCAACGTGCCGATCCCCGTGCCGATGGCGTATTACTCCTTCGGCGGCTGGAAGGCGAGCCTTTTCGGCGACACCCATGCCTACGGCGCCGAGGGCGTCCATTTCTTCACCCGCGGCAAAGTCGTGACGACGCGCTGGGTCGACCCCAGCCACGGCGGCCTGAGCCTCGGCTTTCCCCGGAGCGATTGAGCGGAACCACTGAGTGCTGGAGGCGCAATGGAACTAGTGGACGACAAGGCCCTCGCCGAGTTCCGCGAGGAGGCTCGAACGTGGATCGCGGAGAATGCGCCCACCGAGCCACGCCCGAGTGACGACATCGAGGCCCGTCATTTCGACTGCGCGTGGCAGGCCCGCCAGTACGAGGGCGGCTGGGCAGGCGTCGCGTGGCCCGAGGAGTACGGGGGCCGCGGGCTCTCGCCGCTGCAGCAGATGATCTGGTACGAGGAGATGGTGCGGGCGGGCGCGCCCAGCACGGGCAGTTTCACCGTCGCGCTCGGCCATGCCGGCCCGACGATCATCGCCCGCGGCACCCCCGAACAGCAGGCGGAGTACCTGCCCAAGATCCTCAAGGGCGAGACCCCGTGGTGCCAGGGCTTCTCGGAACCCGGCTCGGGCTCCGACCTCGCCTCGCTGCGCACCCGCGGTGTGATCGACGGGGACGAGCTGGTGGTCAACGGCTCGAAGATCTGGACGAGCTTCGCCCACCAGGCCGACTACCAGGAGCTGCTCGTCCGCACCGATCCCGACGCCCCGAAACACAAGGGCATCTCGTGGGTGATCCTGCCGATGGAGACCCCCGGCCTCACGGTGCGGCGGATCAGGACGATCGACGGCAACGCGCACTTCTGTGAATGCTTCTACGACGACGTGCGCGTGCCGCTCGCGAACGTCGTCGGTGAGCTGAACGACGGCTGGCGCGTCGCGATGTCGACGCTGTCGTTCGAGCGGGGCATGGGCTATCTCGCCTCGCGGCTCACCGTGATCAACGAGGTCGACCGGCTCGTCGAGGAGGCCCGCAGCCGCGGTCTGCTCGAGGACGCGCGGATCGCCGAGCAGCTCGCGTTCGTGCGGGCCGAGGCCACCGCTGTGCACGCGCTCGGCTACGACGGCGTCACCGGCACGTCCCGCCCGGAGCTGGTGGCCGCGGTCAACCAGGTCTTCAACGGAGAGCTCGGAAAGCGGATCGACCGGCTGGCCACCGACATCCTCGGAACCGACGGGCTCGAACGCGGTGGGTGGACCACCGGCTACCTCTCGTCCTTCCCAGCAACCATCGCCGGGGGCACGAAGGACATCCAGAAGAACATCCTCGGCGAACGAGTCCTGGGGCTGCCGCGATGATCGACCTCTCCCTCTCTCCCATCCAGTCCGACCTGGTCACGTCCGTGCGGGACGCCGCGGCCAAGGAGTTCCCGCTCACCGAGGGCGTGAACGCGGCCGTCAGCGGGCCGGCCCCGTTCGACGCCGCGCGCTGGAGCCGGGTCGCCGAGCTCGGGTGGTTCTCCGTCGGGGTCGACGAGGACGCAGGCGGTATCGGTCTCGGCAGCCCCGAGGAACTGCTCGTCATGACCGAGCTGGGGCGCGCGGCCGTGGGCGGCCCGGTCGTCGGCACCGCGCTCGCCGCCCGGCTCGCCGCCGCCGCGAACCAGGTGGAGCTCGCCGGTGCGCTGATGGCGGGCGAGCGCCGGGCCGGGCTGATCTCGGGCGCCTTCGCCGTGGACGCCGGGGACGGCGATCTGGCCGTGCGCGTCACCGCCGAGGGCGCGGAGCTCGTCGAGCTCTCGGGCTCCACCGCGGTCGAGTCGAACGATCCGCTGGCCACCGTCGTCCGGCCGGCGCAGACCCGCACGGTGTTGCAGGTGTCCGATCCGCTGGCGCTCTCCCGGCTGCGGCTGCTCGTCGGTGGATACCTGGTCGGGCTGGCCGAGGCGGCCACCGACATGGCCGTCGAGTACGCGAAGACACGGGAGCAGTTCGGCAAGGCGATCGGGACGTTCCAGGCCGTCAAGCACCGCTGCTCCGAGATGGTCATCAGGGCCTACCCCGCGCGGATCCAGCTCTCGGTCGGTGCCGTACTGCTCGACAGCGAGATCAGCGGCAACGGCCGGCTCGAGATCGCCTCGGGGCACCTGCTCGCGCTCGACGCCGCACGCCGCAACGTCGAGGACAACATCCAGAACCACGGCGGTATCGGCTTCACCGCCGAGCATCCCGCGGGCGTGCTGGTCAAGCGGGTCATGGTCTACCGCCACCTCGGTGGCGACCCAGACGAGCTCGTGCGCGAGGTGCTGTCCGCCCCCAAGGCCGACGTGGCCTGACCCGAACCCACTCAGCGTAGAGAGGAACCCCCATGACGGAACGCACCGTTCTGGTCACCGGCGCCGGGCGCGGCGCCGGCCACGGCATCGCGTTGGCGCTGGCCAACGACGGCGGCACTGTCGTCGTCTGCGACCTCGACCCCGAGACTTCCGACAAGGCGGCCGAACTGGTTCGCGCCCGCGGCGCCAAGTCGATCTCGATCGCCTGCGACGTCTCCGACGAGTCGCAGGTCGCGGCGATGTTCGCGCGCATCGGCGAGGAGGTCGGGCCGCTCGACGTGCTGGTGAACACCGTGGCGTGGATCGACCCGCCAGGGCCGATCGCCGAGCTGCCGACGGACCGCTGGCACAAGGCGATCCGGACCAACCTCGACAGCGTCATGTACTGCACGCGGGCGGCGCTCGCGATGATGATCCCGCGCACGAAGGGCGTCATCGTCAACATCTCCTCGCTCAACGGCACCCGGGGCTTCCCGGACCGTCCGAGCTATGGCGCGACGAAGGCCGCGGTCATCAACTTCACCCAGACCACTGCCATGGAGAACCGGCAGTACGGGATCCGGGCCAACGTCCTCGTGCCCGGCGGCATCGAGGGCGAGCGCGTCCGGCTCCTCCGCGAGATGGCGGCACAGCGCGCCAAGGAGCACGGGGACACCCCGCCGCCGCGGATCTACCCCGACCCGCCGATGGAGATGCTCGACCCGGAGTGGATCGGCCGCTACGTCTCGTTCCTCATCTCCGAGGACGGCCGGCACATCAACGGCCAGGCGCTCGTGATCGGCGAGGCGCCGCGCTCGCCCCTGCAGGCGATGTTCCCGGACATCTGACCGGACATCCACGCCCTGATCTCGGCTGCACCCGTCTCGCAGCCCGCCGCACCCGAAGGAGTCGTTCGTCGTGACAAGCACCCCGACCACATCAATCACCGGAAGCCGCTACCTTGCCGAGGCCCTGCAGGCGGGGGCCACGACGCACGTCTTCATGGTCCCGACCGTCGCCGTCACGGCGCTTGCCGAGATGGACTCGCTCGGCATCGTCGGCGTGATGGCGCACGGCGAGAAGGCGGCCGCCTACATGGCCGACGGCTACGCCCGCGTGAAGCGCAGTCCCGGGTTCTGCTTCGCTCAGACGATCGGGTCGGCGAACCTCGCCGCGGGACTGCGTGACGCGTACATGGCGGGGTCGCCGGTCGTCGCGATCACCGGCGGCACCTCCCCGCAGACCCGCCGCAAGGGCGTGTACCAGGAGATCGAGGACTTCCCGATCTACGAAGCCCTGACGAAGTACAACATGCAGCTCGACGACGTCACGCGGCTGCCCGACCTGCTCCGCCAGACCCTGCGCGAGGCCATGACGGGGGCGCCGGGTCCGGTGCACCTCGAGCTGCAAGGCGTTGTCGGCACGGTGCTCGCCGGCACGCTGCAGCTCGACGAAGCCGGCCGCGCGGTCATGTCGGAGGAGCGCTACCGGGTCGCGCCGCCGTTCCGGGTACGGCCGGAGCGGGCGGCCATCGCCGAGGCGGCCGAGCTGCTCAGGCGGTCGCAGCGTCCGGTGGTGGTAGCCGGCGGCGGCGTGCGGATGTCAGGTGCGCAGGAGCAGCTCGCGGCGTTCGCCGAGAAGGCGGGCGTGCCCGTCGCGACCTCGCTGAACGGCAAGGGCACCGTCGACGAGCGCGCGCCGTACGCGGTGGGGGTGGTCGGAGCGTCCTCGCGCAAGTCGGCGAACCAGACCGTCGGCCAGGCCGACCTCGTGATCTTCATCGGGAGCCGCACCGGCAGCCAGACCACCGACGGCTGGCGCCTCCCGGCGTCGGGCACACAGGTAATCCAGATCGACATCGATCCCACCCAGCTCGGTCGCAACTACCCCAACGCGGTCTCGATCCAGGCGGACGCGGCGGAGGCCCTCGAGGCACTCACCGAAGCCGTCTCCGGTGTGCCGGACGGCCGATCGGTCTGGTTGACCGAGGCCGCCGGGTATGTCACGGCATGGCGTGAGCAGGACGCCGGCCTGCTGGGCTCGACCGCGTCGCCGGTGCGCCCCGAGCGGCTGTGCCGCGAGATCACCGAGTTCCTCCCCGCCGACGGCGTGCTCGTCGTCGACACGGGCCACTCGGGCATCTGGTCGGCAAGCATGATCGACCTGCGGCCGGGCCAGACGTTCATCAGGGCAGGGGGAAGCCTCGGCTGGGCGCTTCCGGCGTCGATCGGGGCGAAGGCGGCGGCGGGCGACCGTACCGTCGTGTGCTTCACCGGAGACGGCGGCTTCTACTACCACCTCTCCGAGGTGGAGACGGCCATCCGGCACGGGCTCGCGCCGATCGTGGTGGTCAACAACAACGTCTCCCTCAGCCAGGACATGAAGATTTTCCAGAGCTCCTGGGGCGGCGCCGGCAAGATCACCGAGGCCGGCGACCGGATGTGGCGGTTCACCGACGTCGACCTGGCGTCCGTGGCACGTCAACTGGGCGCGTGGAGCGTGCGGGTCGACGACCCCGCCGATCTCGCGGGCGCACTCAAGGAGGCCCAGCAGGCAGGCCGCGCCGCCGTCCTCGACGTCCGCACCGAGGCGGAGGCGCTCCCCGCGGTGCCGTTCGGGGGCCGCGACTTCTATGCCGCGGCGGACGAGTCGTGACCGGGACGACCGACCCCGTGACGAGCGCCGCGGACGAGGTCGAGCTCCCCGCGACGCTCGGACGTACCGATCTGCCGCTCTCCGGCGTCCGGGTGCTCGACCTGACCATGGTGTGGGCGGGCCCGTTCGGCACCAAGCAACTGGTCGACGCGGGCGCTCAGGTGATCAAGGTGGAGGGCCCCGGCCGCACCGACCTCGTCCGCAGCCTGACGATCCCGGACGACACCGTCGACCGGCCGTGGGACACGAGCCGCTACTTCCACGAGTACAACCGCAACAAGCTCGGCATCGCCGTCGACGTGCGGCAGGAGGCGGGCCGGAAGATCCTGCTCGACCTCGCCGTGCGGTCCGACGTGCTGATCGACAACTTCCGGCCCGGTGTGCTCGATCGGCTCGGGCTGGGCTGGGCGCGGCTGCACGAGCTCAACCCGCGGCTGATCGCCGTCTCGCTCCCGGGCTACTCCGGTTTCGAGCCGGAACGGGCGCTCCCGGGCTACGGGCCCAACATCGAGCAGATGAGCGGGCTCGCCCACCTGCAGGGATACCCGGGCGGGCCACCGCAGAAGTCGGGCATCTCCTACGGCGACCCGGTGGGCGGGCTGGGCGGGGCGGCGGCCGTGCTGACGGCCCTGTTCCAGCGCGAGCGGACCGGCGTCGGGACCTTCGTCGAGGCCGGGCAGCGCAACCTGCTCATGGGTTTCGTCGGCGACGCGATCGTGGCCCACCAGCTCGGTGCGAGTCTCGTGCGCAACGGCAACCGCAGCCCGTCCTTCGCGCCGCAGGGGGTGTACCCGTGCGCGGGCACCGACACGTGGGTCGCCCTCACCGTGGCGGGCGACGAGCAGTGGCCGGTTCTCTGCGATGTGCTGGGGCGCAGCGACCTCGCGGCGGATCCGGAGCTGGCCACCCTGGCCGGGCGGCGGGCTGCCCACGACCGGCTCGACGCCGAGATCGGCGCCTGGACGCGGCAGCGCACCAACCGTGAGGTGGCGCAGGCGCTGCAGGCCAGAGGGATCGCGGCCTCCGCGGTGCTCGGCCCGCGCGAGCTGGCCGACGACCCGCACCTGACGGCCCGCGAGTTCTTCCGCGAGGTTCGCCATCCCGACCTCGGCACCATGCGCCTGACGAGGCCGACGTGGCGGTTCGACGAGGTCGAGGTCGGTCTCGCCCATGCGCCGTCGCTGGGTCAGCACAACCGGTACGTGCTGCGCGAGGTGCTCGGCTACGACGACGAGACGGTGGCCGAGCTGGAGGCCGCGGGGGTCGTCGCGACCCGGCCGGCGAACCGGTGAACGCGAGAGGGGAGGACGTCCACATGAGTTCCGGACCATTACAGGGGTTGTCCGTGGTGGAGCTCGGCTTCGGCACGGCCACCGGGCTGGCGGGCCGGATCATGGCCGGCTACGGCGCCGACGTCGTGAAGATCGAGTCGCCCGAGGGTGACCCGTCCCGCCGTCTCGGGCCGTTCCCGCCCGCCGCGGAGGGCCCCGAGACGAGCGCTGCATTTCTGCATCTGCACGGCGGCAAGTCCTCGGTCGTGCTCGATCTCGACGACGTCGGGAGCCGCGCCGACCTCGTCACGCTGCTGGCGGGCGCCGACGTCCTGCTGCTCGATCTTCCGCTCTCGGCGCGGCCGAGCCTCGGCCTGGAACGTACGGCCTTGCGGGCGACCTACCCGCGGCTCGTGGCGATCTCGGTGACGCCGTTCGGCGAGTCGGGTCCGCAGGCGGGCTGGACGGGGTCGGCGCTCACCGAGTACGCCTCGGGCGGGCAGATGTCGTTGATGGGTGAACGCGATCGGGAACCGCTCGCGAGCTACGGGAACCAGGCCGAATGCCAGGCCGCGCTGCACGTCTACAGCGCTGCGCTCGCCGGGGTGCTCCTGCGGAATCGCGCCGGGAGCGGGCAGTACGTCGAGATCTCGGTGCAGGAGGTGGAGGCCAGCGCCATGGAGGCGCAGGGCCCTGTCGCGTACAACCATGACCCCCTGCCGGATGTGTGGACGGCGCGCTCGGGCAACGGGCCACGGACGGTCTGGTCCCAGTACGTCTGCAAGGACGGTTACGCCGGGATCTTCGTCAACCCGCCCAACCTGCCGGGCTTCTTCGCCGGCATCGGGCACCCGGAGTGGCTGTCGCGAGCGGCCGACGACGAGTTCATGAACGGCGAGCTGAGGCAGTTCGTCACCGCGTGGTGCCGAGAACGCACACGCCAGGAGATCTTCGACGCAGCGATCGCGACCGGAGCGCCGTTCTCCTACGTGGCGACGCCCGCGGACCTGCTCGGCTCCGAGGCCGTCGCGAGGACCGGGGTGTGGCGCGAGGTCGACCACCCCGTCGCGGGGCGGTTCCGCGTGCCCGGTCCGCCGGTGCGCGCCGAGGAGTTGGAGTTCGAGCTGCGCCGGGCCCCGCTGCTCGGCGAACACACCGATGCGGTGCTGCGAGGAGCGAAGGGGGCGCCGGCGTGAGCGAACGATCAAGCGGCGACAGCTGGATCACCGACGACATGCGTGCGATCGTCGGCCGCCCGTTCAACAAGATCCGCTCCTACCCGGTGTCGATCTCCGACATCCGCAAGTGGGCGATCGCTGTCCACTATCCCGAGGCACCACCGCGGCTGTACTGGGACGAGGAGTACGCGCGTGCCACCGCCTTCGCGGGCGTCGTCGCACCCGAGGACTTCAACCCGTTCGCCTGGATCTCGGCAGAGCCCGGGATGCGCGCCCGCCGCGTCGCGTTCGACGCCGACTACCTGGAGCGGGGTTTCGGCATCGCGGGACCTGGCCTGACGACGAACCTCAACGCGGGTCTCTCCACCGAATACGGAGAGCGGATGCGCCCCGGCGACGTCATCGCGGGGCACTCGGAGGTCGTCAGCTACACGGAGAAACACGGCCGGATGGGGCGGATGTTGATCACCGTGATCCGCACCGTGTGGACGAATCAGAACGGTGCACGCGTCAAGCGCACCGACCAGACGTCGATCCGCTACTGAATCCCGAGGAGCTGCAGATGACGCAGATGCATCGCGTCGGGGCACCGTTCGACGTCGGCCACGAGTTCGAGCCGTTCGTCCGCGACTCGGGGTTCCCGTACTGGAACCGGTACGCCGCCGTGAACGACGAGTTCATCGACATCCACATGGACGACGAGGCCGGCCAAGCCGCCGGATACCCCACGGCCTTCGGGATGGGGAACCTGACCTGGGCCTACTTCCATGTGGCTCTCCACCGCTGGCTGGGCGACGAGAGCCGGGTGGTGTCGCTGTCCACCCAGTTCCGCTCGGCCGTCACCCGCGGAACACAGGTCGTGGTGCGCGGCACGGTCAGCGCCGTCCGGGTCTCCGGCGCAGAGACGGTTCTGGAGATCGACATGCGAGCCGAGGACTCGAACGGGAACCGGCTCGCCCCGGCCACGGCCGTGATCGCGCTGGCCTAGAACACGACTGGAGGTCCGAGATGGACAGTGCTCATTCGACCGGGGCTCATTCCACCGGCGTCCTTTCCACCGGGAGTTCGCCGCCCGTGCGCGCGCCGCGAGGTCCGGTTGCGCTGAGGGTCGGCGGAGCGGGCAGCACGTCGTCTCGGGTCGCCAGGGAGGTGAATGTGCCGCAGGGAGACAGTAGTTCGGGGGACGTACCGGCGCGCCGTGCGGTCCCCGCCATCGAGAAGGCCGCGATCGTCCTCGACGTGCTCGCGACGACGGAGGAGCCGCTGAGTTTCAGTCAGCTCGCGGGGCGCGTTCCCATGGCGCGCAGCTCGCTGCACGACGTCTGCTCGACCCTCGTGCGCACCGGCCTCGCCGAGAAGAGCCCCGAGGGCCGCTACACCGTTGGCTTGAAGCTGGTCGAGCTGAGCCGGCACCGGTTGGCGTCCATGGAGCTGGTGCAGGCGTTCCAACGAATCACCCGTGCCCAGGGTGAGCCCGTCGAGACGATCGTGCTGGCGGTCCTCAGCGGATCCGACGTCGTGTACGTCTCGTTCATCAACGGCCGCCGGCCGTTGGCAGTGCGCTACGAGATCGGAATGCGACTGCCCGCGGCGTTCACGGCGTCCGGGAAGTCGATGCTGGCGACGCTGCCGACTGCCGCTGTACGAGAGCTCGTCGGGCGGCGTGCGCTCAACCCCAATGCGTCCGGCGCTCGCAAGGGCATCCGCGAACTGCTGACCGAGCTGGACGACACCCGCCGACGCGGGTTCTCGATCGACGACGAGGAGACCGCGCGTGGGATGGCGTGCATCGGAGCGCCGATCTTCGCCGCCGGGCGGCATCAGGCCGTGGGTGCTGTCGCGATCAGCCTCGTGAAGAGCGCGTCGAATTGGTACGACGAGGCCAACAGCGGCTACGTCCGGAGTGTGGCGGCGGCCGTCACACGCGAGTTGGGTGGCGAGTCCGCGCAGTGGCGCGGGTTGGGACCGGTGAGCCTCTGATGAACATCGTCGTGCTGGTCAAGCAGGTGCCGGACACCTATTCGGAACGCAAGCTCAGCCCGTCGGACGGGACGTTGGACCGGGATGCCACCGATGCGGTGCTTGATGAGATCAATGAGCGTGCGGTGGAGGCGGCTTTGCAGTTGAAGGAGTCCCACGGTGGTGAGGTGACCGTGGTGACGATGGGCCCGGACCGTGCGACGGATGCGATCCGTAAGGCGTTGTCGATGGGTGCGGACAAGGCGGTGCACTTGTCGGATGAGGCGGTGCACGGGTCGTGTGCGGTGCAGACCGCGCGGGCTCTGGCGAAGGTGTTGGGCACTGTCGAGGGCGGGTTCGATCTGGTGGTGGCGGGGAACGAGGCCTCGGACGGGCGCAGCGCGGCGGTGCCGGCGATGGTGGCTGATGTGTTGGGGTTGCCGGCGTTGACCCACGCCCGCGAGGTCACGGTGGACGGTTCCACGGTGACGGTGCGGCGGGAGACCGACGACGGGGTGACGCACTTGAGCGCGGAGTTGCCGGCGGTGGTGAGTGTGAACGAGAAGATCAACGAGCCGCGGTATCCGTCGTTCAAGGGGATCATGGCGGCGAAGAAGAAGCCGGTGGCCACCCTGTCGTTGGCGGATGCGGGTATCGATCCGTCGGAGGTGGGGTTGGCCACCGCGTTGTCCGTGGTGGTCTCGTCGCAGCCCAAGCCGCCCAAGAGCGCGGGGGAGAAGATCGAGGACGAGGGCGACGGCGGGGCGAAGGTGGCGGCGTTCTTGGTCGCGCAGAAGCTCATCTGAGTATCGGTTCGACGAGTAGGGGAGAAGGCTCATGGCTGA